>NZ_CP025407.1:6008599-6345399 GCF_002847285.1 Streptomyces sp. CMB-StM0423
GTACAGGGGGCCGGGCAGTGCGGCGGAGGCGTGCGGGGTGCCTCGTCCGGAGTGCGACTCCGCCGCAGGGGCCGGGGTGGCGAGCCCGGCGAGGGCGAGGCCGGCGCCGAGGAGTCCTGCCAGGGTGGTGCGGCGCCATCGGCGCAGGATGCGTACGCGCATGGTGGTCCGTCCTTGTCGCGTCTGCCGGAGACGGGTGGGTCCCCGGGTGGGAGGTGTGCCGTTTTGGGAGCGCTCCCATGCGTTGCCGGAGCATAGCGGCGGACCGCCGGGTTGGAAACACCGCCCGCGCGCGGGGCGGGGATGCGTGGGGCGTACCGCACGGCGGGAGGCCCGCGGGATCCGGGTTACAGTCGACCGGTGAACGTGGGAGGACCCGAGGACGGAGCCGTCGGCTGCCCGCTGACCGCCGTCGCCGCCAGGTACCTGCCCCGGCTGTCGGAGTTCGCTTTCGAGCCGGGGCTCGTCGCGGCCGTCGACCAGCACGCGGCCGCCGTACGCGATGCGCTCGTGCCCCGCCAGCGCCGCCCCTGGCACGACCTCCTGCCGCAGCGGATCGAGCGCGTCTGCGCGCCGCAGCGGATGCGGCGCGAGGATCTGACGGATTACGTGGTCGGGTTCACCGACGTGCTGGCCGAGAGCGACTGGCGCGAGCCGGTCGGATACGACTTCGCGGTGCTGCGGCTGACGGCGGTCTGCTGGCTGATCCGCGAGTACGACCTCCTGTCGGGCTGACCCGGCGAAGACCCCCTTGCGACTCCCCGCCGCACAAGCGGGTGAACGCGGCCCGCCGCCGGATTGCGCTGTCCGGTACGTCCCGTATCGTCACGAATGCCCCCGTGACCAGGAGGGACCGTGCCCGAACCCCAGCCCGTGCTGGCCCCGCCCGCCACCGCCGCGGTGTTCCTCGTCGTCACCGTCGCGCCCGGCGGCGAGGACACGATCCGCGACGTACTCGAAGACCTCCCCGCCCTCCAGCGCGCCGTGGGCTTCGGCGCCCCCGACGACGATCTGACGTGCGTCGCCGGCATCGGCGCCGACGTCTGGGGCCGGCTCTTCCAGGGCCCGCGCCCGGCCGGGCTGCACCCGTTCCGCGAGCTGGCGGGCGAGCACCACCGCGCCGTGGCCACCCCGGGCGACGTGCTCTTCCACATCCGCTCCCGGCGCATGGACCTCTGCTTCGAGCTGGCCAGACGGCTGCGCGCCCGGCTCGGCGACGCCGTCGCGGTCGCCGACGAGGTGCACGGCTTCAAGTACTACGACATGCGCGACCTGCTCGGCTTCGTCGACGGCACCGAGAACCCGGTCGGACAGGCCGCGGGCGCCGCGGTGTTCACCGGACCCGAGGACCCGCGGTTCGCCGGCGGCAGCTACGTGATGGTGCAGAAGTACGTGCACGACCTCGAAGCCTGGGAGGCGCTGAGCACCGAGGAGCAGGAGCGGGTCATCGGGCGCACCAAGCTGGGCAACACCGAACTGCCGGAGGGGGTGCAGCCCGACGACTCGCACGTCGCGCTCAACACCCTCACGGGCCCGGGCGGCGAGGAGCGCCAGGTCGTACGGGACAACATGCCGTTCGGCTCCGTCGGCGACGGCGAGTTCGGCACGTACTTCATCGGCTACGCGAGCGAGCCCGGGGTGCTGGAGGAAATGCTGGAGAACATGTTCCTCGGCCGCCCGCACGGGACGTACGACCGGATCCTGGACTTCTCCACGGCCGTGACCGGCTGCCTGTTCTTCGCCCCCGCGGCCGGCTTCCTCGACGACCTCCCGGACCTGCCCGCCGCCCTCGGCGCGGCGGCGACCGCCGTTCCGGACCCCGTCGCCCCGGACCCCGTACCCGACCCGCAGGGCGCCGGTGACGGCTCGCTGGGGATCGGCGGCCTCAAAGGAGCACCCGCACGATGAACAACCTGCACCGCGAACTCGCTCCGGTCACCCAGGCGGCCTGGGCGGAGATCGAGGAAGAGGCCCGGCGCACCTTCCGCCGCCATGTCGCGGGCCGCCGCGTCGTCGACGTCACCGGGCCCGAGGGCCCCGGGCTGGCCGCCGTCGGCACCGGGCACCTGGAGGAGATCGCCCCGCCCGCGCCCGGCGCGACCGCGCGGCTGCGCGCGGCGCAGTCGCTGATCGAGCTGCGGGTGCCGTTCACCGTCAGCCGCGACGCCGTGGACGACGTGGAGCGCGGCTCCCAGGACTCCGACTGGCAGCCGGTCAAGGACGCCGCCCGCACTGCCGCGTTCGCCGAGGACCGGATGATCGCCGACGGGTACGCGGCCGCCGGCGTCGAGGGCCTGCGCACGCGCAGCTCGCTGCCCGAGCTGAGCCTGCCCGCCGAGGTACGCGACTACCCGGACACCGTCAGCCAGGCGCTCTCGGCGCTGCGGCTGGCCGGGGTGGACGGCCCGTACTCGCTGCTGCTGGGGGCGGACGCGTACACGGCGGTGAGCGAGACCGCCGACCACGGCTATCCGGTCGCCCAGCACATCTCCCGGCTGCTGGACGGCGAGCTGATCTGGGCCCCGGCCATGACCGGCGGGCTCGCGCTGTCCACCCGGGGCGGCGACTTCGAGCTGCGCCTCGGCGAGGACCTGGCCATCGGGTACACCGCGCACGACGCGAAGACGGTGCAGCTCTACCTGCACGAGACGCTGACGTTCCTGACGTACACGGACGAGGCGATCGTCGTCCTACGGGCGTGACGGCCGGGCGCGACGGGGGCGACGACGCCAGGGGCGGCGACTGCGACGACGCCCGGGACGACGGCCGTGACGGCGACGGGGGCGGTGAAGGGGATCGCGGCCCGCAGCGCCGCCGGGACCCCCTGCTGCCCTGGCTGCGCGAAGCAGTACCCGTGGCGATCATGGTCGTCGCGTACTTCCTGCTGCCGCTGCACCTGCTGGGCGCGGAGAGGCCCGAGCTGAGCTGGACGCTCTTCGTGCTGGCGCTGGGCGCGGTGACGCTGCTGCTGCTCCGCGAGATCCGGGGGGTGCTGATGGACGTGCCGCACGCCCGCCCCGGGGTCACCATCCCGCTGCTGATGATCGCCTCGCTCCTCGTCTTCTCCGCCGCGTACAGCTCGATCGCCCGGCAGTCGGGGGAGTTCCACGGGCTGCGGACCCGGGTCGACGCGCTCTACTTCACGGTCGCGACCGTGGCGACCGTCGGCTACGGGGACATCACCGCGCAGGGGCAGACGGCCCGGATCCTGGTGATGGGGCAGATCTCGTACAGCTTCGTCTTCCTGACCGCCGCCGCGACCGCGCTGAGCCGCCGGCTGCGCCGGGCGCTCGGGGAGCGGCAGACGGCGGACGGGCGGCGGCACGGCGGGCGGCGGCACGGGCGCGGGCGGCGGCACGGCGACCGCAGGCGCGGCGGCGGTACGGGGCCGGGCGGCGGCCGGGCGGACGGGGCCGCAGGCCGGGGCGCGGGGCGGGGCTGAGGCCCGGGGCAGGGCCGGGCCGGGGCGGCGCCGGGGCCCGGGGCGTTCACCCGTACGGCCGTCACGGGATCGTCCGCCCGCGGTCCCGGCGTGATGCTGGGACTCCTGGCCACCCCCCGGCGGCCCTCGGCAAGGAGTGTGTTCCGATGACCTCCCCCACCGCCTCCTCCCACGACACCACGCCGTCGAGCCCCACCCCACCCAACCGCGGCGGCAGCCCCTGGGCGACGGGGGGCACGGTGTTCGCCGGGGTGCTGATGCTGGTGTACGGCGTCCTCGCCGTGTTCCAGGGCATCGCGGGCATCGCCCACAACGACGTGTACGCCCGGCAGGGCGACTACGTGTTCAAGTTCGACCTGACGACCTGGGGCTGGATCCACCTGATCCTCGGCGTCGTCGTCGCCGCGGCGGGCCTGGGCATACTCATGGGCAACGAGTGGGCCCGGCTGCTGGGCGTCGCGCTGGCCGCCCTGGCGGTGATCGCCAACTTCGCGTGGCTGCCGTACCTGCCGGTGTGGGCGATCGTGAACATCGCGATCGGCATCTTCGTGATCTGGGCGCTGTGCACCGACAGGTCCCGGTCCCTCGTCTGAGGCTTCGCGGCTCCGGCGGCGGGCGCCTCCGCTCCCATGCGGAAGCGCCCGCTCCGGCTGATGCGGTGTGACACCTTTCCATGCGGTGACGCTGAACTACGGGGGTCCCGACGTGTGGAGGTGTGAACCGTCAGCGCCGCAGACATGAACAACGGTTTCCACGAGCCGGCCCACCGCGCCCGCGATCTGGTCGCATTCCTCCGCGAGCGGTACACGGAGCAGCGCAGGACCGCCGTCGAGCAGCGGTTGCAGCACTGGCAGCGGGAGGTCGCCGAGCTGAACGCCAAGCAGGCCGTCGTGGACAACTGCGAGCGGTGGTCCCTCATCGCCGACGAGGCGGGGCGCAGGATCGCCGAGCGGGCCGCCGCCGGTCTCGGCGTCGAGCCGGGCGAGGCGCTGGAGGCGGCCCGGCTGGACGGCTGCGCGACGGCGATGATCCATGTCGTGGCGACGCTGGCGCTGCCGTACCAGCGCCACCCCGGGTACCGGGAGGCGTGGCGGCCGCCGCCGGGGCCGTGAGGCCCCGGCGGGGCGCGGGGTGAGCCGCCGGCGGCGCGGCGTCAGCCGCCGGAGCGGCCGAGGAGGGTGCGTACGCCCGCGGCGCTCAGCGTCAGCGCGCCGGGACTGCCGGTGTCGATGGTCAGATACACCTCGTCCGACGGCCAGGCGTTGGCCAGCAGCACCAGCGGCAGCTTGCGGTACCTGTCGACGGAGGGCAGCGCGTACCCCATCCGGGACTCGGAGGTGAAGACGGGCACGAGCCGGTCGCCGTTCGGCTGCTGCATCACCGGCAGCATCATGCTCTCCTCGGATCCGGCGCGCTCCTGCTCCGCGCCCTCCTCCGGCGGACCCGGTCCCTCGTCCGGCACGGGCACGAGGACTTCGCTGTGGGCCAGCGCGTGCAGCGCCGCCGGGTCCTTGGCGTCGGTCGCCAGTGCCTCCAGCGCCCGCTGAGTGGTCGAGGGGTCGCTCCCCTGCGGTGCCTCGGTCATGGTCCTTCGCTTCCTCCGGTGTGCCGCGGCGCGCAGTCCCTTTCCGGCCCGCCCGCGGCATTGCCTACCCCGTACAGCGTCGAACGTGCCCCCGCTGTCACTCCCCGAACGGGTGACGGAGCCGTTCCGGGTGTGCGCGCGGCCCGGAGGGACCATAATCCGGCGATGAGCGACCCCGGGGGCCAGGCACGACCCGATCCCAGAGCCGGTCACCGGCTCGCGCTGCACACCGCCGCCAAGAGGTTACGGGCGGAGTTCCAGGGGGTGTTCGGCGAGCAGACCATCGAGCGGTTCCTGTACGGCGCGTACGGGGACATAGCGGTACGCGGCGCCCCGCCGGACGACCTCCCGCGGCTCACCGAGCGCTACGCGCGCCGCCGGCTGCACGCGCTGGCCCGGGTGGAGGGGGTGAGCGGCGACGGGCGGCCGGTCGTGCTCTTCCTGTGCGTGCACAACGCCGGACGCAGCCTGATGGCGATGGGCCTGATGGCCCGGCTGGCGGGCAACCGCGCGGTGGCCTGGTCGGCGGGTTCCGCGCCGGGCGCCTCGGCCAACGCGGCGGCGGTCGCGGTGATGGGGGAGCGGGGGATCGACATCTCCGGGGAGTTCCCCACGGCGTGGACGGACGAGGTGGTCAGGGCGGCGGACGTGGTCGTCACGATGGGCTGCGGGGACGCCTGCCCGGTGTTCCCCGGCAAGCGCTACGTGGACTGGCCGCTGGCCGATCCGCACGGGTGGGTGGCGGCGGAGGTGCGTCCGCTGCGGGACGAGATCGAGCAGCGGGTCCGCAAACTCCTCGCGGACCTGGGCATACCGCCCCGCGGCTGACGGCGGCGTACGACCGCGCCCACGGGTTCCGTACGCCCGCCTGGGCGCGCCCGCTTCACCCGAAGGGCGGGCGGTGGCGCGCGTGTTGGTCTGCGGGCCCGCCGCCCGCCCTGCGGATCATGGTGGGGCCGCCGACCGCCGAGCGCGAAGGGCCCCCACCGTGACGCGAACCCGCACCGTACGCACGGCACTTGCCGTCCTCGTCGCCGCCGCAGGGCTGGCCGGCGGCCTCCCCGCCGCGGCAGTCGCCGCCGGACACCCCGACCCGGCGACCCACTCCGCGGCCGTCCACCGTCCGGCCGCCGACGGTGCCTCCGCCGGCCGGGCCGCCGTGCCCGCGCCCGCCGTGGGGGCCTCCCTGCGGGCCGCGCCCGTCTGCACCGGCGAGCGGCTCGGCGACGCCCGGCTGGGGCCCGAGTACCTGCCGGGCCGGTGGGAGCCGCGGGTGGGGCCGCTGCTGCGGGGCTGGCGGCCCACCGGCGCGCTCACGCCCGCCGCGTTCCTGGAGAAGTACTGGACGGGCCCCGCAGAGGGCGGCACCTGGAAGTACCCGCCGCACGACGGCTTCGCCGAGGTCAACGGGACCGTCGACCGGGAGGCGACGCGGCTGGAGGCCGGGCAGTTGCTCGACCGCTTCGGCTCGGAGTACGGCGGCTACCTCGCCCCCGCGGGCGACCGCTACGCCGAGCGCGCGCTGCCCCCGCAGAACCTCAACACCCGCGACCCCGGCGCCCCCTGCGACTACCGCGTCTACCAGGTCACCAAGCCGTTCTGGGTCTGGCAGGGGGCGGTCGCGCCGTGGTTCGAGCAGCCCGGCGGGGGCGAGCAGATCAAGCTGGACCCGGTGTTCCTCGACCCGGGCGAGGGGCAGCGGCTGAACGTCACCTGGCTGCTGGAGCACGGCTACCTGGCGCCCGCGTAACGTCTGGCGCCCCTGTCATGCCCGGCTGGCTGGGTGCCGGGCCGGCGGGGCGGGGCGTCAGTCGTGCTCGGAGACGAGGACGGCGACCGTGTCCGGTGCCAGGGCCTCGAAGACGTGCGGGACGTCGGCGGGGTACGAGGCGTAGTCACCCGGCTCCAGGTCGACCGGCTCCTCCGCGACGCCCACGCGCGCGTGCCCGCTGCTGAGTATCACGTGCTCCACGACGCCGGGTGAGTGCGGATCCGAGCGGCGCGGGGTGCCGGGCTGGACGGTGACGAGGTAGATGTCACGGCGGGCGTGGGCGGGGGAGGAGGCGAGCAGCGTCGCCGCGTAGTCGGCGTGCTCGGAGGGCACGGACGGGCCCTCGCCGCGGCGTATGACCTGCACCCGCGGGCGGGGCGGCTCGACCAGCCGGGAGAAGGGCGCGTCGAGCGCGACGCTGAGCGCCCACAGGGTCTCCACGCTCGGGTTGCCGGTGCCGGACTCCAGTTGGGAGAGCGTCGACTTGGCGATGCCCGCCCGGCGGGCCAGCTCCGTCAGCGTCAGCCCCGTACGGCGGCGCTCGCGCTGGAGCGACGCGGCGATGGCGTCAAGGGGGGCTCCGCCGCTCGGGACCATGACGCACTCCGTTCGCTCTGTCGGTCGTTCATTCGGCTTGACGAACAGAGTAGCGGATGTTCAGCATGGCAGTCATGCGTTCGATATGGCGAACCCTGCGCGGCGGCCTCGCCCGCGATATCGCGCTCGTCTGCGCCGCCGACACCCTGGTCGGCGTCTCCTTCGGGGCCATCGCGGTCGGCGAGGGGCTGCCGCTGTGGCTTCCGGTGCTGCTGTCGGTGGTGGTCTTCGCGGGGGCGGCCCAGTTCATGTTCGTCGGCATCGTCGCCTCCGGTGGTACGGCGCTGGCGGCGGTGGCGGCGGGGCTGCTGGTCAACGCGCGGCACGTGCCGTTCGGCTTCACCGTCGGCGACGCGCTGGGCGGCGGGAGGCTGCGGCGGTTCGCCGGCAGCCATCTGATGATCGACGAGACCGTGGCGTTCGCGCTGGCCCAGCGGGACCCGGTGCGGCGGCGGGCGGCGTACTGGGCGTGCGGCGTGGGCCTGTTCGTCTGCTGGAACCTGGGGGTGGTGCTCGGTGCCCTGGGCGGTACGGCGGTGAGCGACACGGACGCCTTCGGACTGGACGCGGCGTTCCCCGCGGTGCTGCTGGCGCTGGTGCTGCCGTCGCTGCGCGAGGCGGGTACACGGCGGGCGGCGCTGGTGGGGGTGGGCGTCTCGCTGGCGGCGGCGCCGTTCCTGCCGGCGGGGGTGCCGGTGCTGCTGGCGCTGGCGGGGCTCGCGGTGGCGGGGGCCGGCGGCGGCGAGGCGGCGCCGGAGCAGGGGAGCGGTGCGGTGGCGCAGGGTGGTCCGGTGGGCGGTCCGGTGCCTGAAGGCGGCGTGCCCGGGGGCGGTGTGCCGGGTGGCGGTGGCGACGAGCCCGGGGCCGGTTCGTACGACGAGGAGCGGGTGCCGTGAGCACGACGGCCCTGGTGCTCGCCGTCTTCGTGCTCGGCGCCGGCACGTTCGCCTTCCGCTTCGCCGGCCCCGCGCTGCGCTCCCGCGTACGTCTGGAGCCGCGGGTGGAGCGGCTGATGACCGTCGCGGCCATCGTGCTGCTCACCGCCCTGGTCGGCACGCAGGCACTGCTGGACGGCGGCGGCTTCGCGGGGATCGCGCGGCCGGCGGGCGTCGCGGTCGGCGGCGTCCTGGCGTGGCGGCGGGCGCCGTTCGTGGTCGTGGTCGTCGCCGCGGCGGCCACGGCGGCGCTGCTGCGGCTGCCAGGCGTGGACTGACCGGCCGCCGCCCGCCGTTGCCGCCCGTGCCGTACGGGCCGGGGGGTGAACCCGGCGGTCCCGGCCGGCGGGTGTCAAGCGGGGTCGAGGGGACCCAGGAGCCAACTCCCGGCCGAGGCGGGATCGTCGTCGAAGTAGTAGTCCCTGATGGCGGCGAGCAGGTCGGCGGTGGTGACGCGACCGTCCCCGTCGGCGTCCAGCCGGCGGAAGACCTCGCGGGCGTCGTGCGCCGGGAGGTTCATCAGTGCGCCCGTCCAGCGCACGTGCTCCTCCCGGTCGAGCGAGCCGTCGCCGTCGACGTCGGCGATCGCCATGATCGCCTCCAGGAACTCCCCGTACCCCTCGGCGAAGTCCTCCGGCGTCTCCAGCAGCCCGCGGCGAACGCCGCCGCGTACTCGGCCTCGTCGACCCGCCCGTCCCCGTCCGTGTCCGCGGCCCGTACGAGCCGCTCCCACACCCCGAGGCACAGCTCCTCCACCCGGCGCCGCGCCGGCGAGTCGGGGCCGTGGCCGAACTCCTCGCCCAGTTGCCGGGCGGCGCGCTCGAAGTCCGCGCGGTCGACGTAGCCGTCGCCGTCCGTGTCGTACGTGCGGAAGCGCCGCGCGAGCTTCCGCGCCAGGAACGTCGATACCTCCACGAGCCGTCCTCTCCGCAGGAATTGCCGCCGGCCCACGACGCTACGGCCGGTCCGCCGGGGTACACAGGGCGCCCGGACGGGCGCACGGTGGCCCGGAGACGGAGGGGGAGCCGACCCCTTTACGGAGAGTGATGAAACATTTACGATGAGTGCGTGACGGCGCCGAAGACCGGCGCGGACCGACGTCACCAGCCAGGGAAAACCGGGGGGTTGCTCGCATGGCAGAACCACTGTCCGCCGCCGTCGTACTGCGCGCGCTGAAGCGCGAGGGGCTGACGATCGTCGAGCACGGCGAATGGCGCACGCACAATCGCAACCACATGGGCCCGTGGGGCCCGGTGCACGGGGTGGTCCTCCACCACACGGCCACGTCCGGCACGGACGACAGCGTCCGGCTCTGCTACCGCGGCAGGACCGACCTGCCGGGCCCGCTCTGCCACGGCGTCATCGACAAGAGCGGCCGGGTCCACCTCGTCGGCCACGGCCGGGCGAACCACGCGGGGCTGGGGGACGACGAGGTGCTGCGCGCGGTGATCGCCGAGCGGTACGGGGAGCGCCCGCCGTCGCCCAACGAGCAGAACACCGACGGCAACGCGCGGTTCTACGGCTTCGAGTGCATCAACCTCGGCGACGGCGAGGACCCGTGGCCCGACGCGCAGTTGGAGGCCGCCGAGCGGGCCTCGGCGGCGCTGTGCCGGGCGCACGGCTGGCAGGCGAAGTCGGTGATCGGTCACAAGGAGTGGACGAACCAGAAGATCGACCCGGTGGGCTTCGGCATGCCGGGGATGCGCGAACGCATCGCGAAGCGCCTGGCGGGCAAGCCGGAAGGCGAGCCCGCACCGGAGCCCTCCGACCCCTCAACCCCCGCACCCTGATCCGGAGCGGGCCGAGCCCGATCGCCGCGTGCTCGATCCGTGGGGTCCAGCCCGGCCCGCCTTGAACCGGACCCGGCCAGCCGCCCCATCCGACCCGTCCGCCACCCCGCCCCGCCGCTCGGGAAGCCTCGCCGCGCCGTGCAGGTTGCATCTGGCGGCAAGTCCGCCAGCCACCCAGCGGAGGCACCGTGACCGCATCGCCCGCCGACACCACCGCGCCGCTCGTCGTCCGGGACCTGCCCGCGCCGCCCCGGTTGGTCCACCGGGCGTGGACGGAGGCGGACCTGCTGGCGCGGTGGATCGGTCCGCGGGGCTACACCGTTCCGCGCGACACCGTCACCGTCGAGCCGTACGTCGGCGGGCGCTTCGACTACTGCATGGTCGACGCGGCCGACGACACCCACGAGGACACAACCGACCGCGACCGCTACTGGCTCCGCAACCACATCACCGAACTCGCCGCCCCCCACCTCCTCGTCCTCACCTCCGCCCCCATGCCGGAGTACGGCACCCCCGCACCGGTCACCACCCGCATCCACCTGACCCCGGCCCCGCCCGGCACCCGCCTGACGTTCACCCGCCCCTACCCGCCCGACCGCCGCCCCGGGGCCCGCGCGACGTGGACCACGTCGTTCGACAACCTCGAAGCACTCCTGCACACCCTCACCTGACCCTGGCCGACCCTGGCCGACCCGGGCCGACCCGGGCCGACCCGGGCCGACCCGGGCCGACCCGGGCCGAGTCGGGCCGAGTCGGGCCGAGTGGGCCGAGTCGAGCCGGGTCGGGGTCCACCCTCAGCGGGTACGGCGGCGTGTGCGGGGCGGCCACCCGCAGCTCCCTGTCGCCCTCGGCGGAGTAACCGGCGCGCCCGGTCGGCTCGCGGTACGTCGGCGCGCCCGCCTCGTGCCGCAGCATGCGCAGCATGTACGCGAACCGCTGCACCGGTCCGGCGGCCGGATCCAGCGCCTTTTCCCGGCGACCCATCGCGTTCCCGCCCCCCTTTCACGCTAGCCGAATTGATAGGCCGGTCGAGTGGGGGCTGCCCATCAAACGGGTGGCCGCTGGACTCCGGGGAGTCCTGTCCTCCCTCCCGCCGGAGCCCGCCATCGCCACCGTCCAGCACCGCGGCCTCGCCCCCGCCCCCGACGCGGAGCCGCCGGGCCACCGCCCGGCCGCCACCGCCCTCGCCGAAGCCGTCCGGGCGCCGGGCCGCGGCGTGGCCACCGCGCCCCTCGTCCTCGCGCCCGCCGCGCTCGCGCTCGTCCTGGGGCTGTGGGGCCTCGGCCGGCAGGGCACGATGTGGCGCGACGAGGCCGTCACGTACGAGATGGCCCACCGCGACCTGACCGCGCTGTGGCAGACCCTGCCGCACTTCGACGCCGTGCACGGCCTCTACTACCTGCTGATGCACGGCGTCTTCGGCCTCTGGGACGGCGGTCTCCTCGCGCTCCGGATGCCCTCCGTGCTCGCGACGGCCGCCGCCGCGGCCGGCGTCGCGCTCCTCGGCCGCCGGCTGGCGGGCCCGCGCGCGGGGCTCGTCGCCGGGCTGGTGTACCCGCTGGTCCCGGACGTGCAGCGGTACGCGCAGGAGGGCCGGTCGTACGCGCTGGTCGCCGCCTGCCTGGTCTGGGCCGGCTGGCTGCTCGTCCGCGCCCTCGACGAGCGCAGCCCCCGGCTCTGGGCCGGCTACGCCGCGCTGATGCTGGCCGCCGGCCTGCTGCACGAGTTCGCGGTGCTCGCGATGGCCGCCCACGGCGTGACCCTGTGGCTGCGGCGCCCGGGGCAAGCGGCCCGGCGCGGCTGGTGGGTGGCCGTGGGCTGCGTCGCGGTGGGGCTGACGCCGCACGCGGTGCGCAGCGCCGGGCAGTCCGCGCAGGTGGACTGGATCGGCATGCCGGGCCCGGTCGCGCTGCTGAAGTACGCCGCGATCGTGGTCCTCGGCGTCGGGCTCGCCGGGTTCGTCCCGCGTGCCTCGCGGCGTCTCACGCACTTCGCGCTGCCGCTCGCGGTCCTCCCCGGCGCCCTGCTCCTCCTCGCCACGCCGCTGCGCCCGCTCTACGTCGACCGCTACGTCCTCTGCTACGCCACCGGCCTCGCCCTCCTCGCCGGGGCGGCGCTCGACGCGGCGTTACGCGCCGGGGTGCACGACCCGACCTGGGACCACCACCCCGCCGCCGGCACTGCCGCCCCGGCCGGGGCCGCCGGACCGCGCACCCGGCGGCGCGTGACGGCGGTGGCCGTGGTCGCCGTCCTCGTCGCGCCGCTCCCGGCGACGTTCCACCTGCGTACGCCCGCCAGCCGGCTGGACGACGTCTCCGCCGTCGCCCGCGCCGTCCAGGCGCAGAGCAGGCCCGGCGACGGGCTGTTGTTCCTGCCCGCCCGGCGGCGCGTGTGGCTGCACGGTGCGCCCGGGACGTACGACGGGCTCGTCGACCTCGCGCTCGCCGCGCCCGCCGCCGAGTCCCGCACCCTGTACGGCGCGGAGCTGCCCGCGGCGCACATCCGCGCCCGGCTGCTGGCCGCCGACCGGATCGTCGTGCTGCGCGACCCACCCGGGCAGCCGCTCGACGCCGAGCCCGGCGAGGCGGCCAAACGCGCCGTGCTGCGCGAGCACTTCAGGGAGTGCGGGACCCGGAGCGTCCGGGGCGCCCGCGTCTCCCTCTACGCGCGGTCGGGGCTCTGCCGCCCGGGCTCCGCCTCCGCGGAAGCCGCGTCGTCGCGCTCCCCGTCGTCCGCGCGCTCACCGTCCTCGTCGTTCTCCTCGGAGTGACGCGGCCGCGGCACCGACGTGCGGACGAACTCCACCTCCGCGTACGGCGGCGTACGCAGCCACAGCCGCCGCCCCACCGCGAGCCACACCACCCAGCAGAACGCCACCAGGCCCGTCAGCCCCACCAGGGTGTTCGCCAGGAACTCCGTCACCGGCGGGTGCTCCACCGTCGCCTTGTCGACCCAGTACGGGCCGCCCCACTTCCAGTCCATCGGGGCGTCCTCGGACGTCTGCGCCCAGATGGTCCAGGCGAATATCCGGCACGCGCCGTACAGGAAGTAGGCGTGGTAGAGCGCCAGCAGGAAGCGGTCTGACAGGCCGACGCGGTGGCGCAGCCAGCCCCAGGCGGGGTCCGCCGGATAGACGTGCTGTTTGAAGTACTTGGCGGTCAGGGAGCGGTAGTTGTACGCGAGCATCGCCAGCCAGAACAGGTCCCAGGCCAGGCCCAGACTGCCGTAGTACGCGGCGGCGTCCCCGTAGCGGCCCTCCTGCGCCGCGTACGCCCACATGCCCGTCGAGTAGTGCTGGTCGGTGAAGGGGAAGAAGAGCATCACGCCGACGCTGTCGAAGCAGTCGGTCAGCACGTGCGCCCACTGGCCGATCAGCAGGCCGAGCGCCCACTCGCGGCTCTTGAAGATCAGCAGCACGGCCAGCGCGAGCACTACGCCCCACGCCAGCGTGTGGGTGAAGCCGACGCCCGGCCAGCCGCGGTGGTAGTCCCAGGCGTTCTCCGGCTTGAAGGAGAAGCTGCCTATCTCGAAGCCGTAGACGGTGCCCTTCGTGCCCATGTCGGGCAGGAAGCAGCCGAGGAGGATCGCCAGGTACGAGACCTTGACCTTGGTGTGCTTGTGGAGGATGTAGCTCTCCAGCTCATGTGCCGCCCAGCTCACCGGTCTTCCCCCTCGCCGCCGTCGCCGGCCCCGTCGCCGTCCGGGCCGTCGTGCGGGCTGCCGTCCCGGCCGTCGTCCCCGGGGTGCCGCCGGGCGCGTACCTTGTCGACGGCCCAGCCGGTCAGGAGGATCGCCGCGATCGCGACCACCGGGCCGCGGGTCCAGGTGAGGATGCCCCGGGTGAAGATCGCGCCGCCGGCGACGAGGGCGATCACGGCGGCCGTGTAGCCGGCGACGTCGCCGGCGCGGGTGCGGCGTACGGGCCGCAGGAACGCCGGGCGGCTAGGCACCGGGGGTCACCCCCGCGGTGCGGCCCGCCTGCGCGGGGTGAGTCGTCCGTATGCGTACGGGCCCGCCCCCGCGTCCCGTTCCGCTTCCGCGTACGGCTATGCCGTCGCGTATCGCGCCCTCACCGTGCACCGCGCCCCACCGTTCCGTCGTCCGCCGGCGCGGCTCCCCGGCCGCGCAGGCCCCCCTCGGTCGTCCGGGATCTTACGGGATGGGGCACGGTGCTCGGCATTCCGGCGTCAGCTCGCGGGCCTGGTCTCGTAGACCAGCAGCTCCGTGCCCGCGGGGGAGGTGCCGTCGTCGGGCGCCGCCCACATGCGCAGTCCTTCGCCGCGCAGCGCCTCCAGCAGCACGGGGTTGCGGGTCGCGACGTGGCCGCCCGTCGACCAGAGCTGCACCGGCACCTCGTGCTCGATGTCGAACGTGCGCAGGTCGATGGTCGCGATGCCGCCCAGCTCGAAGTCGGCGCCGGAGGCGTTCTTGAAGCCGGTGATGCCGGTGCAGAGCATCTTGCGGGAGTCGGCGTACGCGCAGTCCTGGTAGTCGACGAAGTGGCTCTGGTTCGTCCGCCGCTGCATCTGGCGGCCGTGCCGGTCCCAGGTGTAGAGGGTCCGCGAGCCCCACGAGACGCCGTGCACCTTGCCGGTGCGCGGCTCGGGCACCACGCCGCCGACGTGGTCGTCGACCCGGAACTCCTCGGTCACCTTCAGCGTGCCGACGTCGACGCGGTAGACGACGGCGGCGCTGTCGGGCCGGTACTCCGCGACCGGGACCCAGACCGAGCGGCCGTCGGTGTCGATGCCGCCGGGGTGGTACATGTCGCCCTCGCCCAGCGTGATGTCCTCCATGAGCCGGCCCTTGAGGTCGAGGACGAAGAGGTGGCCGACGCCGCGTCCTGGGCTGCGGTCGTAGCCGTCGACGGGCTCCGGGTAGCGCACCGGCGGCTCGATGACCTCGACGCTGGAGAGGAACAGCCTGTCGCCGACGCGGGTCATGCCCTGCGGGTGGTACGTCTCGAAGTCCAGCGGCAGCTTCTCGACCAGTTCCCACTTGCTGTTGCGGTCCAGCTTCGCGACGGCCCCGACGACGGGGGCGTCGCGCTCGGGCCGGTGGTCGCCGCCGGGCCGGGCGGCGGGGGCGGCGGAGGCGGCGACGGTGCCGAGCAGGGCCGCGGCCAGGGCAGTGACGCCGAGCGTTCTGGCGTACCTCATGTGCATCGATCCTCTCCCTCGCGGGCCGGCCAGGACGGCGGGGTGCTCCCCGCGGCGGCCGCCGGCCGGCGCCCGATGATGGCGAGGCCATCCTGCCCGTACGTGGCGGCGAGGTAATCCCGCGGCGAACAGCGGGACACGGCGACGGAACACCGCGCCGTCCGCGATGCCCCGCCGCCGCGCTCGGGGGACCTCCGTCCCGGCCGGTCCTCAGCCCGCCATGCCGAGCACCGTCAGCGAGTACGGCGTGAAGCCCAGCTCCATCGTCCGCGTCACCTCGAACCGCTCCCGGGCCACCTCCGCCTCGATCAGGGAACCGGTGAACGGATCCGTCACGTACACCGACTCCTCGCCCGGCGCCAGCGCGGCCTGGTTCTTCGTCCAGTCCGCCGAGACCTCGAACGGCTCGGTCACCTTGGAGGAGGCGACGACCTCCGCGCCCTTCGGGTCGACCCCGTGCAGTTCGCCGTCCGCGGTGAGCGCGAGGCCCCGGTCCCAGTACGGGTCCCAGGTGAACGCGGCGCGCGCGGCAGGCAGTCCGACGCGGCGCATGGTGCGCTCGCCGAGGTCCAGCGCGGCCATCGCCTCGTCGCCGAAGGTGCCGAGGACGGCGTCGCCGCTGTGCCCGGCGAAGGAGCTGACGCGCTCCTCCTCGCCGCTGCCGGCCGGGTTGGGGATCTTGTCGGCGGCCCACTTGCCGCCGTCGCCGCGCTCCAGCACCAGCACGCCGTCCAGGCAGCCGAAGAGCAGCAGATCGTCGCCGACGGCGTGTTCGCCGTGCAGTTCGGGGCAGTTGCGGAAGGCGGCGAGTTCGCGGTTGTGCGCGTCGTGGACCCGTACGCCGACGGGCAGGTCCTCCTCCGTCTTGCCGGGGATGGTGACGGCCATCTCGCCGTTCTCCAGGGTCACCGCGACGCCGTGGTGCGGGCCCTCCGCCTTCAGCTCGCGCTCCGGCTCCGTGCTCGCGTCCTCCGCGCCGACGTGCAGCACCTGGGCCGTGCCCGTGCCGTCGTCGAAGACGGTGACGTGCTCGCCGTGCGGCACGGCGTGCGACGGGTACTCGCCCTTCAGGCCGCCCAGGAGCCGGGGGCGTTCGTGATGCGCGTCCTGGTGGCCGCCGTGGTCCTCCCAGCGGATGCCGGCGTCCAGGAGGTGGGTGACGCCCTGCTCGCCCTGGGGGAGCAGGACGTGGGTGTCGTCCTCGGTCCGTACGGGCCTGGACTGGCCCTCGACGCGCAGGGTACGCACCGTGCCGCCGTCGGCGAGGCCGATGACGCGGACGGCGCCGGAGCCCTGCTCGGTGACGACGGCGCGCAGCTCGGGGGCGCCGTGGGCGGTCTTCTCCGCGGGCCAGCCGGAGCGGTCGGCGCCGCCCTGCTCGCCGCCGGCCGCGTCCGACGCGCGGCCGGCGCCGGGCTTTCCGCCGCCCGGGTCGTCGTCGCTCTCCGCACAGCCGCCGGCCAGCACGAGGGCTATCGCCGCGACGCCGGCGGCGAGCGTCTTCCTGGTTTTCGTAATGACAATCATTTTCATGACGATAGCAGGAGTGTGTGCGGGCGTCCGCCGCCGGGGGGTGCGGGCATGCGAAAGCCGGCGGCCCCACCCAGCGGGGCCGCCGGCCGGTCTCGCGGCTCGGCGCGTGCCGTGGCTCAGTTCGCGCCGCAGCTCAGCGCGCCCCGTCGTGCGGCGTGTGCCGAGGCCAGGGGCGCGCGGTGTGCGCCGTGCTCAGTTCGTGTCGTGGCTGCCGTGGGCGGGGGCGTCGCGGGTGGCCTTCATCGCATCCGCGTTGTGCGTCCCGGCCACCGTGCCGTTGGGGTTCGTCACCACCAGCAGGCCCGCCATGCCCATGTCCGCGTGGCTCTGGACGTGGCAGTGGTACATCCACCGCCCCGAGCCGACCAGTTCGCCCGCGATGAACTGGAAGCCGAACGAGTCGCCCGGTCCGCAGATCTTGTTGTCGATGATCGGTGTCTGGTCGTCCACGCTGGTCAGCATGCCCGTACGGTTGTCCGCCCAGCGATGGCCGTGGACATGGAACGTGTGGTAGAACTCGCCGTGCGTGATCATGATGATCTCGCACCGCTCGCCGAGCGTGGCGGTGAAGTCGGGCCCGTGCCCGGTGACGTTGTTGATCGTGTTGTCGTTGAAGACGATCACGAACTGCTTGTCGGGCAGCTTGTCGCCGCGCCGGCGGACGATCAGGCCGCCGTACAGCCCGCGCTTGACGCCGCCGGAGCCGTGCGGGGTGCCGACCGCGTGGTCGTGGTAGTGCCAGTAGCCCGCGCTGCCCGGCTGGATGGTGCCGTCGCGGCGGGTGCCCGCGGTGTGCGAGTGCCAGACGTAGTTGCGCGAACCGCCCGGCGGGACCGCGCTGTTCGTCATCGGCGTGCCGTCGTTGTCGATGTCGTAGTCGACGCCGTGGACGTGCAGGCTGGCCTCGACGTCGAGGTTGTTGACCAGCTTGATCATCATGCTGTCGCCCTCGTACATCTCCAGCAGCGGGCCGGGGATGGAGGGCTTGCCCGGTTCGAGGCCGTAGCCGAGCTGGCCGTCCGGCATGGCCTCGGCGTACATGGTGATCCGCTTGATCTCGCCGAGAGGCTGGGGTTGGGGTTTGTCGTCGGACGCCGTGACCGTCGCTCCCGAGGTGGACAGGGCGACCGGGGTCGCCAGTGCGGCCGCGGCCGCACCGCTGGTGAAGGACCTTCTGGAAAAAACGTTGCGCGGCATGGTGGCCCCCGCCTTCTCGCGCGTTTGTGACTCGTCCCTGACAGCCGCTCATGGTAAGGGCTTGCGGAGGCTTTGCCCATCCTCAGGACAAAGTTCGAACCGAATCCGGCTGTAGGCATTGGCAGTTCGCGAAAAGGGGTCTAACTTCCTACGGCGGCGCAGCTATCCCGCAGCATCCCGGGACGAGGTGGGAGGACCATGCGACGCAGGGGAAACGCCCTACGCTGGGCGGCCGGCGCATCGGCGGTGGCCATGGCGGCAACGCTCCTGGCAGGAGCGCAGGCCGTGGCAGGACCGTCGGACGCAGGACCGCTTGCGGCCGGCAATCCGCCGGGCAAGGCGGCAGCTTCGGTACTCGTGTTCATCAGGGTCGACGGCGAACAGCACGCCGTGACCCGGGCGGGCATCGAGGCCATCGAGGCGATCGGTGCCCAGGGGCCCGAGACGTTCACGGTGACCGCGACCGACGAGGTCACGGCGTTCACCGACAAGAACCTGGCCAAGTACAACGCCGTCGTCTTCCTGTCACCGGGCAGCGACCGGCTCAACACCATGCAGGAGCAGTCGTTCCAGCGCTACATCAAGGCGGGCGGCGGGTTCCTCGGCATCCATGACGCGGCCCGCTCGGAACCGGAGTCCGACTGGTTCACGGGCCTGATCGGCAGCCGCCCCGCCGGCACCTCCGGCGGCGCGCAGGAGGCCGTCGTCGAGGTCGGCGACCGGCTGAACCCGGCCACCAAGGCGCTCCCGCTGGAGTGGAAGCGCAGTGATGTGTGGACCAACTGGGAGAAGAACCCGTCCGGCAGCGTCCACACCGTCGCCAGGGTCCGGGAGAACACGTACCAGCCGGGCACGACGGCCAACGGCTGGGACCACCCGATCTCCTGGTGCCGCGACTACGAGGGCGGCCGCTCGTTCTACACCGGCATGGGCGGCACCGCCGCCGGCTTCGCCGAGGAGAACTTCCGGTCGCACCTGCGCGGCGCCCTGCTGTGGACCACGCGCCAGGCGCGCGCGGACTGCCAGGCGAGCATCACCGCCAACTACGAGGCGACCCGGCTGACCCAGCCGAACCAGGCGAACCAGCTCGACCAGATCGGCGAGCCGCACGGCATCGACATCGCCGACGACGGCAAGGTCTACTACATCGGCCGCGGCGGCCGCTGGTCCGGCGCCCCCGTCGACGTCGACTGGAACAGCCCGCAGATGGGCAAGGGCCCCGGCACGATCCACATGTGGGACCCGGAGACCCAGAAGGTCACCGCGGTCGGCACGCTCGACGTCTTCGGCAACAAGGGCGGCGGCGACGAGCTGGTCAAGGTCGAGGAGGGCCTGCTCGGCATCGCCCTCGACCAGGACTTCGCCGACAACGGCTACGTGTACCTGCACTACACGCCGCACTCCGGCGTCGACCGTGCCGCGCACATGGCCGAGCGGCGGGTCTCCCGCTTCACCATCGACCAGGAGACGCAGAAGCTCGACACCGCCTCCGAGAAGGTCGTGCTGTCCTGGCCCGTCCAGGTGCACAGTTGCTGCCACGCGGGCGGCGACATGGAGTGGGACTCCAAGGGCAACCTGTACATCGCCACCGGTGACACCAACTCCTCGCGGTTCAGCGACGGCTACTCGGGCAACAACCCGGAGCCCAACTTCGGCGGCGTGTCCTTCGCCGACGCCCGCCGCACCGCGGGCAACACCAACAACCTCAACGGGAAGATCCTGCGGATCCACCCCGAGGACGACGGCACGTACACCGTCCCCCAGGGCAACCTCTTCACCGGCGACGAGGGCGACGGCGACCAGGCCAGGCCCGAGATCTACGTGATGGGCGTCCGCAACCCGTCCCGCATCGAGATCGACGCGAACGACCGGCTCTACGCGGGCTGGGTCGGCCCGGACGCCGGCGCGCCAAGCACCACCTGGGGCCCGGCCAAGTACGACACGTTCGCCGTCATCACCAGCGCGGGCAACCAGGGCTGGCCGTACTGCATGGGCAACTCGCAGCCGTACCGCGACCGCAACCTGCCCGACCCGTCGCAGCCGCTCGACTGGTACGACTGCGACAACATCAAGAACACCTCGCCCAACAACGACGGGCTCACGGACCTTCCGCCGGTCCGCGACAACAACATCTGGTACTCGCCCCAGGGCGGCGGCCCCGACTACCCGCGCAACGCGGACGGGGTGCCCAGCTACAACGTCAACGAGGCGCAGTACCGGCTGCCCTGGCTCAAGGGCGGCGGCCAGGCGGCCATGACGGGCCCCGTCTACCGCTACGACGCCTCCTCCGACAGCGACGTGAAGTGGCCGGAGTACTGGAACGAGAAGTGGTTCGTCGGCGACTTCTACGACGGGGACCAGCCGCGGCACGCCGTGGTCATGGACCCGGACAACGCCGGTGACGGCGGACTGCCGGTGCACGCCGAGTCGCTCGACAAGATCATCCCGGTCGGCAACGGCGGCATCCGCAACCTGATGGACTGGAAGTTCGGCCCCGACGGCGCGCTCTACGTGCTCGACTACGGCCGCGGCTTCTTCAACGCCGACTCGGCGTCCGCCCTGTGGCGGGTGACGTACAAGGGCGGGCCGGCGACGCCGCTGCCCGGGGACCTGATCGCGAAGGGAACTCAATGAGATCCGGAGCTCTGACCGCGGGCGTACTGCGGCGGGCGCTGATCACACTGGTGGCGGTCTGCCTGGCGCTGCTCGCGCCGGGCGGCCTGCCCACCGCGGGCGCCGCGGCGCCCGCCGAGGCCGGGGCGGCGGCGCAGACGCTGACCTGGACCGCGGGTGACAGCATCACCGAGTACACGTCCGCGCCCACGACGGCGGTGGCGGGGGAGACGACCATCGTCTTCGAGAACAGCGCCGCCACCGGCAACACCACCGGCATGGTGCACACGCTGACGTTCGACACGTTCAGCGACGGCTACAACAAGGACGTCAGCCTCAACCTCCAGGCGTCCCCGAACGACCAGAACAACGGCAAGTGGCAGGCGACGGTCAACCTCTCGCCGGGCAAGTACCGCTACTTCTGCGCGATTCCCGGCCACGGTTCGATGGTCGGCGAGCTGATCGTCACGGACGGCGGCGGCGAGGACACCACGGCGCCCGAGACGGCCGCCGAGGTCAAGGGCGAGCAGGACGCGAACGGCGCGTACCTGGGCAGCGCGACGGTCGAGCTGTCCGCCACCGACGACATGTCGGGGGTCGACCGCATCGACTACGCCCTGGACGGGGCCACGGGCTGGACCGCGTACGAAGCGCCCGTCGTGGTCAACACCCCGGGCGAGCACACCGTCAGATTCCGGGCCACCGACAAGGCGGGCAACACCGCCGGGGAGAAGTCGGTGACCTTCACAGTCACCGAGGCGAACGACACGACGCCGCCCACGGTCACCGCTTCGGTCAGCGGTGAGCAGAATGACGACGGCGCGTACCTGGACATGGCCATGGTCACGCTGAAGGGGGCCGACACCGGCGGCTCCGGCCTGGACAGGGTCGAGTACTCGGTGGGTGGCAGCGCCTTCCAGAGGTATACCGAGATGCTGCACGTCATGACCGTCGGCGAGCACACGGTCAGCTACCGGGCCACCGACAAGGCGGGGAACTCCTCCGAGGTCGGGACGGTCACTTTCAAGATCGTCGAGAGGTACCCCAACCCCGACCCGGACTGCCCGGAGCTGGACTCGCGTCCGATCGTCTTCATCGGCCAGTACGACACCCACGTGCCCAACCGCGTCACCGCGAACGGCTGCACGATCAACGAGGTGATCGAGGACGAGAAGGCGTGGCCGAAGCAGAAGGCGTTCCTGGACCACATCCGGGACGTCACCGACGAGCTGTACGCGGACGCCGTCATCAACGGCGAGGAGCGCCAGATGATCCGCGACACGGCGAGGGAGTCGGGGATCGGCAAGCCGGGCCAGAACGAGGGCTACACCCCGATCTTCACCGGCACGGAGAACTCCTTCTCCCAGTGGCAGCAGGTCGGCGGCGGCAGCTTCAACCTCAACGGGGACGGCTCGATGACGAGCGGGACGACCGTGGGCGGCATGGGCATGCTCTGGTACCCGCAGGCCCAGTACGGTGACTTCTCGCTCAAGCTGCAGTGGCGCGACGACGCCCCGGGCAGCGGGCGCACCAACTCGGGCGTCTTCGTCCGCTTCCCGGACGTGCGCGACCACCCGGACGAGTCGCGGCCCGAGTGGGTGGCGATCAAGTACGGGCACGAGGTGCAGGTCTTCGACTCGGAGGCCGGCGACCAGTACAAGACCGGCTCGATCTACGGCTTCGACCGGGTCGACCACGGCTCGGCCGGGGTGACGCCGAAGGGCACGTGGAACGACTACGAGATCCGGGTGGTGGGTCAGAAGTACTCGATCTACCGCAACGGCGTGCTCCTCAACGAGTTCGAGAACTCCCCGGGGCAGCTCTTCTCGCCGCCGCGCGGCGACGACCCGGGCACGGACGGCCGCCAGCACGCGAAGGGCTACATCGGCCTCCAGGTGCACGGCACGACGGACGTGGTCTCGTACCGCGACATCCGGATCAAGCCGCTGTGACGTATTCGGTCGGCTGACCCGGATCGAGTCCCGGTGGGGGGCGGTGGCACACACCGCCCCCCATCAGGCGTTCCGGGGGGTGTACCAACGGGCACCGGGGCCGAAACGCCTGTTCGCCACGGGATCGAAAGCGCACCGGTGCGCGTACCTCGGTGGGATAGTCGGTCCGTTCGGTGTCCACGGTCCCGAAGGAAGGTGATGGCCCGTGGTGTTCGCCATGGGATTCTCCGAGTACGGCGGCCCGGAGGTGCTGCGCCCCCTCGACGTCGAGGTGCCGGCGCCGGCCGCCGGCGAGGTGCGCGTCCGCGTCCGCTGCGCGGGGGTCAACCCGCTGGACTGGAAGCTGCGCGGCGGGCGGATGGCGGCGGTCAGGACGCCGGCGTTCCCGTACGTCCCGGGGCTGGAAGCCGCGGGCGTCGTCGAGTCCGTGGGCGAGGACGCGGGGCCGTGGCGGGTGGGCGACGAGGTGCTGGGGCCGGTGGCCGCGGGGTACGCGGTGCAGACGCTGGCCCGCGCGGACCGGCTGGTCGCCAAGCCGCCGGGGCTGCCGTGGGAGCTGGCGGGCGGGCTGCCGGTGGCGGCGGAGACCGCGTACCGCACGCTGACGGCGCTGCGGGTGGCGAAGGACGACACGCTCCTCGTGCACGGCGCGGCGGGCGGGGTGGGCAGCCTGGCGGTGCAGTTCGCGGTCTCGGCGGGGGTACGGGTCATCGGCACCGCGAGCCCCGCGAACCACGACTACCTGCGCTCGCTGGGCGCGGAACCGGTCGCGTACGGGGAGGGCGTGGGCGCCCGGGTACGGGAACTGGCCCCGGACGTCGACGCGGTCCTGGACGCCGCGGGCCGCGGCGTACTGCCGGAGTCGGTGGACCTGGCCGGCGGCCAGGACCGGGTCCTGACGATCGCGGACGCGACGGGCGCGCAGCCGCTGGGCGTACGGTTCTCGCGCCAGTCGGACGGCGAGGACCAGCACGTGCCGGGGATCGAACGCGCCCTGGCCCTGTACCGCGACGGCCGCCTCCACCTGCCGGTGTGGCGCGCCCTGCCCCTGACGGAGGCCCCGGACGCCCACCGGGCAAGCGAGGCGGGCCACTTGCGGGGGAAGATCGTCCTGGTGGCGGACTGAGGGGCGGGATTCGCCCGGCGGTCAGCGGGCCAGGCTGAAGGTTTCGGCCGGGCGGGGTGCGTTGTGCCGTGCCCAACCCTGGGCCTGGTCCGTCGCCTTGGCGGCCGGACGCGGCAGCGCCGCCGGGGCGCAGGGCTCCGCCACCACCGGAGTCCGCTCCGCCGCCTCGTCGGGGCGGGAGAGCAGGAGGACGCCGTGGGTGGCCAGGGCCGTTGCCGTCAGGGCTGCCGCCAACCCCAGGGTGCCGCCGGTCAGTTGCTCGCCCAGCAGGGTCAGGCCCACCGCCGCGCAGACCGCCGGGTTGACCAGGGTCACCGTCGCCAGGGGGGCGCCGAGGCCGTCGCGGTAGGCCGCCTGCGAGAGCATCAGGCCCGCGGGGGCCAGTGCCGCGACCGCGAGACCTGTCAGCACGGTGAAGGCGTCCGGGCCGGGGCGTACCGCGACCGTCTGGGTCAGCACCGAGCCCGCGCCGAAGGCGATGCCCGCGGCCGTCGCGTACGCGATCCCGGCGGCCCGCGGGCCCGCCCGGCGGGCCGCCGCGACCAGCGCCGCCAGCGCCGCCGCCGTGGCCGCGACCGTGCCGAGGACCTGCGCCGGGGTGAGCACCTCGATGCGCCCGCCGCCGCGCACCAGCAGCAGCACCCCCGCAAGACCCGTCAGCGTCAGCGCCGCGCCCCGCCACCGCACCGCGCCGACCGCCCGACCGGTGACCGCCGCCTGCAGCGGCAGCGCGAGGACCAGCGTGAGGGCGCCCAGCGGCTGTATCAGGGTCAGCGGCCCGTACCGCAGCGCGAGGACGTGCAGCGCCGCGCCCGCGACGTTCAGCCCGACCGACAGCCACCACGAGCCGCGCCTCAGCGCCGCCCACACCCCCGCGTCCGCCTCCCGGCCCGCCCCCGCGACCCGCTCCTGGAGCACGGCGGCCCCCGCGTACGCGGCGGCGGACGCGATGGCCAGCACCAGTGCTGCCGCGAGGCCGTTCATGCCGTTCATGTCCCCTCCGGTGGTCGAACCCGTCCCCGGACGGTATCGAGCCTTGCGGACAGATCCTGTCCGCAAGTCGTCGCTGCCGTCGTGTTTGTGGACTGCCCGCGGCGCCGGAACTCATCGGCGGGGAATCATGGGCGCGTGTCCTCCCTCCTGTACGACGACTCCGTCCCGCCGCCCGGCCCCGTGCAGTTCCAGCTCGTCCTGCTGCGCCGCATGCAGGACTTCCAGCCGGACCTGGTCGCCGGCGCGCTGCGTACCCTCGGCGTGCCCCCTACCGCGATGCGCGAGGCCAACCGCCGCTGGCAGGGCCGGCTCCGCGCCCGCGGCGGCCGGGCCGCCGGCGCCGCGCGCGCCCGGGACTTCGCCGCGCTGCTCGGGCCGCCGGCGTCGGTGACGCGGCGCGCGCACGGCGACATGGCGCTGGACGTGCACGTCTGGCCGGTACCGCTCTGGCCCGACCTGCGGTTCGAGGCGACCTGCGGCGTGGGTGGCGTCGCGCTCAACGCGTGGCTCGTACGGGCGCCGGACGCGGCGGGCCCCGCGCTGCGCACGCTCGCCGATCTGGCGCCCTGGGGCTGCACCGTCGACGAGGTGGCGCGGGCCTTCCCGCCCGCGGTGCCCCGCGAGCCGTCCGCCACCCACCGCTTCGCGCTCGCCTTCACCGCGCCGGACGCCGCCGGCGAACCGCGCGCCTGCACGGCGGAGTTCGCCTGGGGGCTGTTGCAGCGGTGGGCCGTCGATTAAGCGTCGCTTACCGATCCCTTGAACGGATTCTCGCTGGTGCTGCACAGTCCGCTGCGGGGAGACTGGACGGCATGATCACACCGGACACCAAGGACTGGACCTGGGTCCTGGACCGCCCCTGCCCCGAGTGCGGCTTCGCGGCGGCGGAGACCCGCCCGCAGGACGTCTCCGCGCTGATGCGGAAGTGCGCCGTGCGCTGGGTGCAGGTCCTGGCCGACGAGCCGGAGCGGCTGCGGGCGCGGCCGCGGCCCGACGTGTGGTCGGCGCTGGAGTACGCGTGCCATGTGCGCGACGTGTTCCGGCTCGGCGACGAGAGGGTGCGCCGGATGCTGACCGAGGACGGCCCGCGGCTCGCCAACTGGGATCAGGACGAGACGGCCGTCGCGGAGCGGTACGGGGAGCAGGACCCGCTGCGGGTGGCGGCGGAGCTGTCGGCGTGGGGGGAGACGCTGGCGGAGCACCTGGACGAGGTCGGCGAGGGGGAGTGGCAGCGGACGGGGTTCCGGAGCGACGGCGCGGAGTTCACGGTCGACACGTTCGCGCGGTACTTCGTGCACGACGTGCTCCACCACCTGTACGACGTGGGCGCCCCGCTGGACCGCTCCGCGGGGGGCCGGGGATGAAGAGCTAGTTTCTGGGGGCTGCGCCCCCAAGCTCCCCGGGGCTGCGCCCTCAGCCCCCGGGGCTTCGCCGTTCGACTGCTCAGCCCTCCGAACTCGGCGGGCCGGTTCATCCCCTGGCCCGGCCCGCCGTTTCTCCTGCCCGGCTCGGGCCCGCCACGGCCGCGCGAGCCGGCGGGGGCGACCGTGTCGCCGGTGGTCTTGCCCACCACCGCCTTCTGCCACTCCGCGCCCTCGGCCGCGGCCTGTTCACACCGCGCGTGAAGTGGACCACCTCGTCGTGGCTCCACTTGTCGCGGCAGGCGACGACGCCCGCTTCGCCGCCCGTTTTGGTCACCGTACGTAGGGCGGGCCGGATCCTTCCGCGGGCGGGCCGGCGCTTCCCACGTACCCGCGAAGCCGTGCCGGGACTTCGATTCCCGCCGAAGCCACCACGGTTCTCCCGCGCCCCGCGGCGGTGGTGGACGGATGGCGGCAGTGCCCCGACCGCTGCGCGAACGCGGTCGGGAGGATCGCCCGGACGACTACCGCGCGTTGCCGCCGAGAACGAAACGGAAGCACTCGGAAGCCCCTGATTGCAGCCAGGTCACGGCAGTGGCCTAGACCTGTTCGCGAGACGCGCCCGTCGGTAGGCTGACGCCCAGCGCACGCTGGATGATCTTCATCTGGTCGTAAACCAGCGCCGAGGACAAAGGGGTTCAACAGTGAGGACAGTACGGTTGATCAGTGCCGGCGCAGCGGCCTCTGCGCTGGTACTGGGGCTTACGGCATGTGGTGACGACGGGGGCAGCTCGGACGGGGCGACCACCATCAAGCTGGTGGCTGCCGATTACGGGGATAAGGCGTCGAATGCGTCCAAGGTGTACTGGGACGATGTCGTCAAGCGTTTCGAGGCGAAGAACGAGGACATCAAGGTCGATGTTCAGGTGATCAACTGGAATGACATCGACACCAAGGTCAAGACGATGATCCAGGGCGGGAACGTTCCGGACATTCTGCAGACCGGTGGGTATGCGGACAAGGTCGCTGATGATCTGCTGTATGAGGCGGATGAGGTGCTCTCGCCGAAGACGAAGTCGAATCTGATCGAGTCGTTCGCGAAGGCGGGCGAGGTCGATGGTACGCAGTACGGCATCCCGTTCGTGTCCTCGGCGCGGTTGATGTTCTACAACAAGGAAGTCCTGGGCAAGGCCGGTGTGGAGGTTCCGCAGAGCTGGGACGATGTCGCGGCGGCGGCGGAGAAGATCAAGGCGGAGAAGGCCGCGGAGATCCCGTATGCGCTGCCGCTGGGTCCGGAGGAGACCCAGGGTGAGTCGATGATCTGGGAGATCGGCAACGGTGGCGGTTACACCGATGCCGAGGGCAACTACTCCATCGACAGTGCGCAGAACGTGGAGACGTTCGAGTGGCTGAAGGAGAACCTGGTCGACCCGGGTCTGACGTATGAGAACCCGGCCACCACGGACCGGAAGACGGCGTTCGCCGACTTCGCGGCGGGGAAGGTGGGGATGCTCAACGGGCACCCGACGCTGATCCAGATGGCGAAGGACGGCGGTGTCGACTACGAGGTGGCGCCGATCCCCGGCAAGGACGGCCCGCTGGATTCCACCCTGGGTGTGGCGGACTGGATGATGGCGTTCAAGGACGGCGGGAAGCAGGAGGAGATCAGGAAGTTCCTGGACTTTGCGTACTCCATGGAGAACACGCTGAAGTTCGACGAGATGTACAACCTCATGCCGGTGACCACGGACACCCTTGAGGAGATGCAGTCGAACGGGAAGCACAAGGACCTGGAGCCGTTCTTCGAGGTGCTGCCGGCCGCGCAGTTCTACCCGCTGGGCAGCACGAGCTGGGACGTGGTGTCCGCGGAGATCAAGAAGTCGGGCGGCAAGGCCGTCTCCGACGACCCGGGCAAGGTACTGGGCGAGTTGCAGCAGAAGGCCGAGGACACCGCCGCCGACATGGGCGAGTGACCCCGCACAGGTGATGCGCTCTGGGTGACCGTTTCCGGGGCCGGGCCGCCGCGCAGTAAGCCGCGCGGCGGCCCACCCCGGGGGGTGTTGTCGCCCAGGCAGTCCCGTGCTCTCGCGCGGCCCGTACACGAACGTGCAGCCGCGCCCCTCCCGTAGCCCCCGTGCGGTCCCCTCAGCCGCCGTACTCGCAAGGAGTTTCCCCGTGCCCGTCACGGTCAAGGAGCCCGCGGCCGCTGCCGGTCCCGGGCCCGGCGGGCGGAAGACCGGGCCGCAGCGCCGCCGCCGTCGCGGCGGCGGTCTGGCCCGGCTCGGTCCGCTGCCCTGGATTGCCCCCGCCGTCCTGCTGATCGTCGTGGTGGTGCTGTGGCCCATCTACGAACTGATCCGCACCTCGTTCCTCAACGTCAGCATCAGCGGTTTCGTCCGCGGCTCGGCCGGCACCGAGAAGTACCGCCAGCTCTTCGACGAGTCCGGCTTCGGCAGCGTGCTGACCATGACAGTGGTATGGACGATCGCCGTCGTCGGCGTGACCATGCTCCTCTCCCTGGGCCTGGCCCAGTTGTTCAACAAGCCCTTCCCCGGCCGCACCGTCACCCGCTGGGCGCTCATCGCCCCGTGGGCCGCCTCCGTGCTGATGACCGCGATCGGCTTCCGCTGGATGCTCGACCAGACCGCCGGCGTCCTGAACACCCTGATGACCGACATCGGCCTGACAGACGGCCCCAAGGACTGGCTGGGCGATCCCGCGACCGCCTGGCCGTGGATGATGTTCGTCGCCGTGTTCGTCTCACTGCCGTTCACCACCTACACCCTCCTCGCCGGGCTGCAGACCATCCCCCACGAGGTGTACGAGGCCGCCCGCATCGACGGCGCCAACTCCCGCCAGACCTACTGGCGGGTGACCGTACCCCTGCTGCGGCCCGCGTTCCTCGTCGGCTTCGTCATCAACCTCATCAACGTCTTCAACTCCTTCCCCGTCATCTGGGCCATGACCAAAGGCGGACCCGGCAGCGACACCGCCACGACCACGGTGTTCATGTACCAGTTGAAAGACACCGACATCGGCGAGTCCGCCGCGATGTCCGTCGTCAACTTCGCCATGGTCGTCGTACTCGTCCTGATCTTCCTCAAGGTCAGCCGCTGGAACAAGGAGGACGCATGACCCTCTCCGCGCCCTCACACACACCCGGAAACGGCCCCATCCCCCAGCAGACCCGCGGCAAAAACACCAGCACCAGCACCAGCGGCAAGGGCGGCAAGGGGGCCGTCAAGCGCCGGAAGTACGGCCCGCGCACCCTGGTCATCGCCGCAAGCGCCTGGATGCTGGCCGTCATCTTCATCGCCCCCTACCTGGAGATGATCATCACCGCGCTGCGGCCCGCGGACGAACTCCGCGACCGCACCTACCTGCCCACCTCCTTCGAGTGGCACAACCTCGTCGACGTCTGGAAGGAATCCACCCTCGGCGACAACCTCCAGGTCACCCTCCTCATCGCAGGCGGCGCCACCCTCCTCGTACTGCTCGTCTCACTGCCGGCCGCGTACTACACCGCCCGGGTCCGCTACCGCGGCCGCAAAGCATTCCTGCTGCTCGTCCTCGTCACCCAGATGTTCCAGCCCACCGCGCTGCTCATCGGCCTCTACCGCGAGTTCCACCAGCTCGACATGCTCAACTCCACCTGGACACTCATCCTGGCCAACGGCGCCTTCAACCTCGCCTTCGCCATCTGGATCCTCACCGCCTACATCTCCTCCATCCCCGCCGAACTGGAGGAAGCCGCGATGGTCGACGGCACCGGACGCTTCGGCGCACTGTTCCGGGTAACGCTGCCACTGGCCATGCCCGGCGTGGTCACCGCCCTCATCTTCACGTTCATCTCCACCTGGAACGAGTTCGTCATGGGCCTGACCCTGATGACCGAACCAGAGAAACAACCGCTCACCGTCGGCATCAACAACTTCATCGGCAACTACACCGTCGAATGGAACTACCTCTTCGCCGCCTCCGTCGTCGCCATCATCCCCGTCATCGTCCTCTTCGCCTTCATCGAACGACACGTCGTCTCCGGACTCACAGCCGGATCCGTGAAGTAGGTCGCGGCACGGCACCACGCTGACCCGCACCCCGCCCGCCGGCGACGCCGGCCGGCGGGGTGCGGCGTACCACGGCCGGGGGAGCGCGGGGGCGCGGGCGACTGCGCCGGACGGGCGATATACACCGACGCTCCCGCGTTTCCTTCGCGACAGCCCGCGAAAACTCAGTAATTTCGACCGATGCGACGAATTATCACACAAACAGGAGCGACCGCGGCCCTGTGCGTCGCCCTGGCCGCGCCCGCCGGCGTTCCGCACGCCGCCGCCCGCCCCGACCCGGGCACCGACGGCAAGGCCGGGGTGCGGGCGGTGCGCGGCACCGTCGACCGGCTGTTCCGGGACGCCGCCGCGGCCACCGAGCGCTACGAGGCCGCCCGCCGGGCGTCCGCCGCGCAGCGCGTGAAGATCGCCAAGCTCCAGCGGGCCGTACGCGCCAAGCACCGCAGGCTCGTCGTGCTGCGCGGCCGGATCGGGCAGCTCGCCGCCCGCCAGTACCAGTCCGGCGGCCTCGGCCCCACCGCCGCGCTGATGTCCGCGCGCACCCCCGAGGACCTGCTCGACAGGGTCTTCCTGCTCGACAAGGGCGAGCAGGCCGCGGCCGGCCTCTACCACCGCGCCGAGCAGGCCGAGCGGCGGCTCGCGGACGAGCGGGAGCGCCAGGCCGTCGCGCTCGCCGACCTGCGCGCGGAACTGCACACGCAGGCGCGGGTGAAGCGGTTCATCGAGCGCAAGCTGGAGCGGGCGCAGGGCCGGCTGGACGGCCTGCAGAGCGCGCAGGCCGCCCGCTCGCGCAGCTCCGACTGCCCGCGCACCGCGCGCCCCCGGGCCGTGACGCTCAGCGCGGACGGCAAGGCGCTGGCCGGCCGCAAGTGGACGGCGCCGGTGGGCCGTTACACCCTCTCCTCGCGCTTCGACCAGGCCGGCGGCATGTGGTCCTCCCGGCACACCGGCCTGGACTTCGCCGTGGCCGAGGGCAAGCCGGTGGGCAGCGTCGGCTACGGCGTCGTGTACGAGATCGGCTGCGACGACGCCTTCGGCAACTCCGTCACCGTCCGGCACGACGACGGCTACTTCACCTTCTACGCCCATCTCTCCGAGGTCCGCACCAGGCCGGGCGAGCGGGTCTTCCCCGGCCAGCCCCTCGGCCTCGCCGGCACCACCGGCAACTCCACGGGCCCGCACCTGCACTTCGAGGTCCGGGTGACACCGCAGTTCGGCTCGGGGATCGACCCGGAGCCGTGGCTGCGGGGCAAGGGCGTACGGCTGCGCGAGCCGGCGGCGGAGTAGGGCTCAGGCCCGGGGCTGGAGGCCGCCGGTGATCCGCTCGTGTTCCTCGTCCGACACCGTCTCGCCGGAGGACGGGAGCAACTGCGGTATGCCGTCGCGCACCGGATAGCGGCGCCGCAGCCGCGGGTTGTAGAGCGCGTCGCCGGTGTCCAGCAGGGTCAGCGGGCCCTTGTCGAGCGGGCAGACGAGGATCCTCAGCAGCGGGTCGTCGGGATTCACGGGACGGGTCCTCCACGGTGGGGGGTCGGTACGGGGGCGGGCGGCAGCGCGGCGGGACGCCGCCGCTCGGGCGGCTCGGGCTCGGGTGCGGCACCGGTCTCGGGTGCGGGGCCCGGCACTTCGCCGCGTACGGACTCAGGCTCCTCGCCGCCTGCCGCCTCCGGCTCCTCGTCGCGTACGGCCTCCGGCTCCCCGTCGCGTACGGGCCCGGGGCCCTGCACTTCGCCGGCCGGCTCCTCCGGGGCCGGCTCGTCGTGGCGCGGGAGCGCCAGCAGTACCGACACCGCCAGCGCGATCCCGCCCAGCCGCAGCAGCAGCCGCGGCGCGTCGTGCGGCAGCGGCTCGCCGAAGACGAACGTGCCCGCGGCGACGGCGTGCAGGCAGTTGGCCGTCGTGCACACCGGCACGATCAGCGACGCCCGGCAGCGCTGCAGCGCCGCCTGCGACATCACCAGCCCCGCCACCGCGGTGAACGCCAGCGTGTACGGGTACGGCGACGCCAGCAGGTCACCGGCGGTGCCCAGCACGTCGGAGCCCGACACCAGACCCGAGACGCCCTTGATCGTCAGCGAGCTGACCCCGTACAGGAAGCCCACCCCGACCCCGTACGCGATGCCCGTCGTCGGGATCCGGTGCCGCCGCTTGGCGCGCAGCTCCGCCGCCAGGTACAGCCACAGGCCCGCGGCCAGCGACGGCAGCGCGACCAGCAGGAACCGCCCGGCCGGCGCCGAGGTGCTGACCGTGTCGGCGTCCTGGTCCAGGGAGAGCACGATCATCCCCAGCGAGAGCAGGATCGCGGCCACCCCGGCCAGTTCGCGCGTGCTCAGCCGCTCGCCGAGGAACCGCGACGACAGCAGGACCAGCAGCACCAGACCGGAGACGAGGATGCCCTGCGCGGCGGCCAGCGGGAGCGTGCGGTAGCAGAGCAACTGGGCGGCGAAGCCCAGCCCCAGGCTGAGGCAGCCCGCCAGCCACAGCGGGCTGGACACCAGCACCCGCACCATGCGGGCCGGCTGCTTCACGCTCAGCTCGGGCAGCGCCGACAGGGCCTGCTTCTCCAGTACGAAGCCGCAGCTTATGAAGACGTTCGCCAGCAGCGCCGCGGCAACCCCCCACCACATCGACTACTCCCGCCTGGCGTGGACGAGCAGGATCGAGGCCAGCGACGGCGCCCGGCACAGCGCGCGGTCGAACGGCCGCAGCGGCCTGGGTACGTCGTGGTACGGCGCGCCGGCCACCTTCTCCACGGTAAAGCCGGAGGCCGCCAGAAAACCCCGGAGTGCGCGGGCCGTGTAGAGCCGGAGGTGGCCGACGACCTGGCTGCCGGGGCGGCCGTGGATGCCGCGCAGGCTGACCTCGGAGAACACCGGCTGTACGCCGGCCAGCAGCAGCGCGCGGTTGTACCAGGCGGCGAGGTTGGGGGTGGAGAGCAGCAGATGGCCGCCGGGCCGCAGCACGCGGCGCAGTTCGTCGAGCGCGGCGTCGGGGTCGACCAGGTGCTCCACGACCTCGCTGAACAGCACGGCGTCCGCGCTGCCCGCGGCCAGCGGCAGCCCGGCGGGCTGCGCCGCGCCGTCCGGCAGCCCGCCGCGGACGACGTGGACCGGCGTGCCGGGGGCGGCGTCGCGGGTACGGGTCCTGGCGCGGCGCAGCGCGTCGTGCGACCAGTCGACGGCGACGATGCGCTGCCCGCCGGGGCGGCGCGCGTCGAGCACCCCCGCGGCCACGGCGGCGGCCGAGCCGTCGCCGCAGCCGACGTCCACGACGACCGCGGGCGCCGCGCCGGTACGGAACGGGCCCAGGGCGTCCGCCAGCATCCGCGCCTGCCGCCGGCTGCGGGCGTCGCCGGAGGCGACGGGCACCGCCGGGTCCTCGTAGAACTCCCGCAGCGAGGCGGGGGCTTCGGCCCGGCTCACGCCGGATCCCCCGGGTCCTCCGCGCAGGCCGCGAGACCCTGCTGCATCAGCTCGCCGATGCGGACGGCCGCGGCGTGGTCGAGGAGGGCGCGGGAGTAGCGGACGGCCAGGTGCAGCCGGCCCGCGGTGGACGCGGCGGTGATCGCGAGGCCGCGCGGCATCCGGGACGGGGCGGAGACCCACACGGCGGTCGGGCGGCCGGCGGCGCCGAAGTCCAGCGGGTAGACGATGCGGCCGAGGTTGGACAACAGGGTGGTCGACATCAGCGGCGCGGCGGCGCTGCGCAGCGTACGGGCCAGCACGCCGCGGACGCCGACGGGCAGCACCGGCGCGGTGAGCAGCACGCCGTAGAGGCCCAGCGGGTGGCTCGGCTCGGACTTGAGCGTGTGCGTACGGGCCATGGTGGCGCGCAGCAGCCGCTCGACCGCCGCCCGGTCCGGCGCCTCGCCGCCGGTCAGCGCCTCCGCGTCGGCCCGCTCCTCCGGCCCGAAGCCGACCTCGGTCAGCCGGGTGCCGTTGCCTATCAGCATCTCGGCGGACTCCCGCGCGCGGTTGTCGACGGGCATGGTGATGCGCACCGGGGCGGTGCGGGCGCCGTGCGCACGGTTCCAGCGGGCGGCGGTGAGGCACGTGGCGACGAGGAGCTGGTCGTTGACGGTGGCGCCGTAGGAGGTGCGGCGGGGGGCGGGCAGGTCGAGGAGGAGCAGGCCGTTGCCGGTGCCGGGAGACCCGGAAGACGACGTGTCGCCGGCGATGCGGGCCGGGCGGGCGGGTCCCGGGCGGCCGGCGTCGGCGGGCGGGGGCGCGGGCGGTGCGGCGGCCGCCTTCGGTCCCGTACGGGCCGGGGACTTGCCGCCGGCGGAAGCCGCGGCCTGGGGTTCGCCGCCCGCGTACACCTCCGCCGCCGTCGCCAGCACCCGCAGGCACGAAGGGCCGTCCATGGCGGTGTGGTTGACGGTGGTCATCAGGACCGTGCCGCCGTCCCCGGTCTCGACGGCCTCGATGCGCACCGGTGGCGCGGCGTCCAGCGGCGGGCAGTCGGTCATGGTGCGCTCGCGCGCCGCCTCCAGCACGCTGGGCCCCGCGGGCAGGAACGCCACCGGGTCGACGTCGGCCTCCGGGGTCACCTGCCACTGGTAACGGCGGTGCCACCAGCGGCTGGCGGCCTTGCGCTGCTGGAACCTGGGGTGCCGGCGCGCGGCTTCGGCGAGCGCGGTGCGCAGCCGCTCGGGCTCGAACCGCCCGGGGAAGTGGAGCTCGATGTGCACGGTCTCCGGCTCCACCGGATCCGTGCAGTGCAGCGAGACCTCGTCCACCGTGGGGAACGGGACCCGTCCCGGCGCCGCAGGGGCGGGCCGGGCGGGCTGCGTCACCGTCATCTACGCCTCTCCTTCGCGGTGGGCGCCCCGGGTGCGGGGCGCCCACCGGTGTTCACTTGCCGTTCTCCTCCCGCCGGCCGGCGGGCGTGCCGTCGTCCGGCGGGGTGTCCGCGGGGGGTGCGTCCGCGGGCGGGGTGTCCTGTACGTCATCCGCCTGGTCGGCCGGATCCGACGACTCCGACGGGTCCGCCGTGCCGCTGAGCGGGATCGGCGGCTTGGGCACGAAGGCGTCGCGCGGCTCGTCCTGGGCGGTGCCCAGCGGCGGGGTCGCCGAGTCGTCCGCCGCGGCCCGCTCGGTGCCGAGCGCCGGCGTCTGCTCGGCGGCGGCCGCCGACCTGCGGCGCCAGAATCGCTGCGTCGGCCGGTCCGGTTCCGCCTGCGGTGCGGGGGCGGGGTCCGTCGCGACGGCCGTACGTCCGGGCGGCCCGCCGGGCCCGGGCGGCGGACCGCCTGCGGGCGCACCCGCGCCGTACGCGGGGAACGCGGCCGTCTCCGCCTCCGGGTCGACGTCCGGGCCGTACCCGCTCTCCGGCCCGGCCGGCTCCGGCCGCTCCGCGGTGACCAGCGCCGCGGCCAGCGCCAGCACGGCGAGCGCCTGCGCGACGCCGCTGAAGGCCCCCTCGTCCATGCGGACAGCCTCGCCCGCTCCGGTCAGCGCCGCAACACCCGCGCCGGCCATGGCCACGAGCGCCAGCGGCGCGAGCAGCCCGGCCCGGGTCCGCGCCAGCAGCGCCAGCGCCGGCACGATCAGCGCGTAGGGACCGGCCACCACGGCGACCACGGCGGTGAGCACCAGCGCGCCCAGCACCCAGCCCGGCGCCGGCGGCGCCGGCTCGGCGACGACCACCTCGCGCCGCCCGGCGCGGACGAACGCCAGCCCGATGAGCGCCAGGATCGCGGCGACACCGGCGAAGATCCCGGCGTCGTACCAGGCCGCCGGCTTGTACTCCAGCTTCACCTCGCCGCTCTTGTCGGCGGGCACCAGGAAGCCCTGCTGCCAGCCGTCGAGCCGCACCGACTCCAGTTCCTCGCCGTCGAGCGTGGCCTTCCAGCCGTCGTTGTAGTTCTCGTACGTCGTGAGGTACGCGTCCTGGCCCTCGCCGACCGTCACGGCGCGCTCGTCGCCCGCCCAGTCGGTGGCCTCCACGTCGCGCCCCGCGGCCGCCGCGGCGGGCTCGCCGCGGGTGAGCGTCAGGTCGGTGACCGCCAGCGCCTCGCCGTCGCCCGCGGCGACCGCGTGCCGGCCGGCGGCCAACTGCACGGGACCCGCGGTCTCGCCCTCGTCCGGGCACAGCTCGATGTCGACGGGCCTGCGGTCGACCAGGTCGCCCAGCGTGCCCTCGGCGCGGGTGTTGAGCAACTGCCCGTCCACGGACACCACCGGGCCGCTGCCGCACTCCAGCTCGAACGGCTTGTCCTTCTTCACCGGCTTGGTGCGCAGGTCCTCCGTCGCGTCCTCGCCGAGCGCCGGCACGTAGACCTCGGTGAGGCCCACGGGCAGTTGCACGTCGCGGTCCGCGAACGGGTTGTGCACGGAAAGCGACTCGGTCTCGGTGACCTTGATGTCGAGCCTGTTGGTCGTCACCGGCGGGATCCGCACCCAGCCGTTGGCGTCCACGCCCACGGTCTGCGCCCCGGTCGGGGTGCTCACCTCGACCTCGGTCGGCCGCGCCGACAGGCCGCCGGCGGGCGCGAGCACGAACTCGCTGATCTCGGTGGCCTCCGGCCAGGTCAGTGTCAGCGACTCGTCCGTCCCGGCGATCCAGGCCGTGGTCAGGTCCTTGTCGACCAGGTTGCGCGGGCTCAACTGCGGACTCAGCGGCATCGTGGAGCCCGCGGTGACGCTGATCCGCTCCTCCGGCAGCGCGCTCAGGTCGTCGAGCAGCGCGTCGAGTTCCGGCCCCTGTACGGGCAGCGCCTTCCCGGTGACGGTGTACTCGCCCTCCCCGGACTCGAAGCGCCGCTGCAGACCCGTCTCGGCCGCGGCCGGGTTGAGGCCGCCGAGGTCGCTGCCGCGGTGCAGGGAGATCTGCTCCGCGTCCGCCGTCACCTGCCTGGCGTCCGCGGGCAGCCGGAGCTGCCTGCTGACCGGCGAGACGCCGGGGATCTCGACCTCGGCGAAGCCGGCGCCGGCGAAGCCGGTGCGGGCGCCCTCGGTCTTGCGGATGGTGATCCGCAGCCAGTCCGCCTGCCCCTCGGGGGACTTGACGGTCTGCGTCCGGCCACCGGCCTGCAGCGTGCTGACCTCGCTGCCCCGCGGGGTCTCCACCTCGACCTCGACGGGCTCGGGCCGGATGCCGGCGCCGGGCAGCGGCGTCAGGTCCAGCGTGCCCTCCAGGTTCGTGGGCTCGGTGAAGTCGATCTGCAGCCACTCGCCCTTGGACGTGTCCGGGTTGCCCTCGGCCCAGCCGGTCTGCGGCACGCCGTCGAAGGCGTTGACGGGGTCGAACTGCGGCAGGTGGAACATCCAGTTGCCGCTGGTCGACGCGGTCACCGAGGCGGCGCCGTCGAGGACGGCGGTCGTCTGGTGCTCCGCGCCCTTCTCCGGCACGATCATCCGCGGCTCGTCCCCGGGGTCCTGGAGGCTCTCCTCCGGGTTCTTCTCGTCCTCGGTGTAGGTGTACGAGGTGTTGTTGTTGACCACGCCGAACCGGGTGTCCGCCCGGCGCAGCCCATCGGCCTGCACCTTGACCGCAGGCTTCTCGACGCCCGGGTGGTCGTCGCCCGCGAGCACCGCGGGCCGGCCCTGCCAGTCGGGGTCGGCGGAGAGCTGCAGCAGCGACTCCGGGCCGCCGCTGAGGACGGCGGTGTCGGCGGCGTTGAGCGCGCCGGCCGGGCCCGGGCGCAGGTCCTCGCCGTCGGCCGGCTGGTAGATCTCCACCGCCCGCTGGCGCGAGAACAGCCCCTCGATCTGCAGCGGCGTGCCCTCGGGGATGCGGCCGCCGGTCAGCTCGGGACCGAACTCGGCGACCTTCTCGTAGCCGGAGGACGTGAGCGTCTGCTTCACGGTGGTCGGCGGGACGTAGCCGACCTGGTCGGGGTCGAGGTCGTTGCGTACGACGACGTAGTGCAGGCCCGCGCGGGCCAGGAACGCCTGGAGGCCCGGCACTTCGCCGCCGGTCATCAGCGCCTGGTCGACGGCGTCCATCGCGCGCCGCGAACCCGCCGTGCCGAACGGCACGTAGTCGCGCTGCGCCCAGCGGGACTCGGCGAGCACGTCCAGCGGCTGGTCGATCGGCTTGCCCCACTCGTACGTGCCGTGCGCGGTCGCCGGCACCACCAGGGCCCGGCTGTCGGGGGAGTACTCCTCCAGCCAGTCCGCCGTCTGCTCCCAGTGCTTGGGCAGCTTGTCGAACGCGCCCGGCTGCAGCACGTCGCCGTTGGCGTACGGCAGCAGCAGCCCCGGCAGCACGACGAGGGACGCGATCGCGGGCACCCACGCACTGCGCCGCGGGTTGGCGCGGGTGCCGCGGCGCTCGGCGGCGACCGCGACGAAGTGCGCGAGGCCCAGGGCGAGCGCGAGGGCCAGGCCCGGCTGGAACTTGTAGATGTTGCGGAACGGGCTCAGCCAACTGTCCAGCGCGTCCTGCACGCTGCCGGAGAACGGGGCGCCCAGCGCGCCGCCGTAGCCGGCCAGGGTGACCAGCACGACGACCATCACGGTCAGCACCAGCCAGCGCCGCTCGGGCAGGTCACGCCGGGCCAGGCCCGCCAGGCCCAGGCCGGCGGCGAGCACGGAGGACAGGATCGGCAGCCAGCCGGTGGCCACGGTCCAGCCGCCGGGCAGCCACGCCTCGCCGAAGTTCAGGTACGCGACCCAGTTGCCGGTGCCGCGCAGCACCTCGGTCGCCGACATGGTGGTCGTGGTGTTGTGCGCGGTCTCGATGAACGGCAGGAAGTTCTCGCCGTAGACGCCGAGGAGCAGCAGCGGCACGATCCACCACAGGCACGCCAGCAGCACCCCGGGCAGCCACCACGCCAGCAGCTTGGTGCGGCGCGAGCCGGTGCGGGTGCACACGTACAGCAGCGCGGGCAGCAGCGCGGCCAGCGTGGAGGCCGCGTTGACGCCGCCCATGAACGGGATGATCAGCGCCGAGCGGGCGGCCGCGACCCGCGGCGTCAGCCGCTCGTCGAGCAGCGGCAGCAGCACCCACGGCAGGATCGCGCCGGGCAGCGCGCCGGCGGAGGTGGAGCCGACGATGATGGTGAACACGGGCCACAGCGCGTACGCGACGGCGCCCAGCACCCGGGTCCCCGGGGTGCCGAAGCCCAGCCGGTCGGCCAGCTTCAGCGCGCCCCAGAACGCGGCGGTGACCACGAGCGACAGCCACAGCCGCTCGGCCAGCCACGTCGGTACCTGTGCCACGTCGGTGAGCAGGTAGTACGGCAGCATCGGAAAGGCGTAGCCGAAGTACTGGTCGTGGATGCCGCCGAAGCCGTTCTGGTCGTGCCACAGCTCGCCCAGGTCGCCGGCGAACTTCATCGGGTCGACCACCACGCCGAGCTTCGTCTCGAACGTCGTCTTCCCCGCCGAGGGGATGAGCCAGGCGACGAACGCGAACGCCCAGAAGCCGAGCGGCCAGCGCCAACTGCGCCGGCTCTCGGGCGGCCGCGCCCCTGCCGGCCCCGAGGGGGGCGGTGGTGAGTAGGGCCGGCCGGGCGTGGCCGGCTGCGCGGGGAGCGTGGAGGTCATGGGCACCGCCGGAGTATGAGAAGAAGGTTCCAGGTGGCGAACTCGCGTACGCCGGGGACACGGACGACGGCCTCGGCGAGGAAGGGCCAGTAACGGGACCGGGCCGCGACGACCTCGACGTCGTCCCGGGCCCGTACCGCCTTGAGCGTGGGGCCTATGTGGATGGCGAAGAGGTTCTCGCCCAGGGTGTGCTTCGGATCGCGTCCGGTGCGCCGCGTGTAGCGGCGGCGCGCCCGGTCCGCGCCCAGGTAGTGCCAGGGCGCCTGCTCGTGGCCGCCCCAGGGGGAGAGCCAGTTGGTGAACGCCACGTACAGCAGGCCGCCGGGCTTGGTGACCCGGATCAGCTCGCTGAGGAAGGTCTCGGGGTCGGCGACGTGCTCCAGCACGTTGGAGGAGAACGCGACGTCGGCGACGCCGTCGGCGAGCGGCAGCAGATAGCCGTCGGCGACCACCGCACCGGTGGTCACGTCGGAGCCGGCCGCCATCTCGCCCGCGTCGCAGTCGAAGAGGTACGCCTCCGCGCCCCGGCTGCGGAACTCCTCCGTGAACCAGCCCCCGCCGCCGCCGACGTCGACGACCAACCGGTCCTTGAGCGGCGTGATCCGCTCGACCTGGTCCGCCGCGTCCCGCGCCAGCAGGCTGTACGCGCGGGCGGGGTCTTCCTGCTCCTTCATGAAGGCGCGGAAGAGGGTGGCCGACCGCCGGATGGAGGGGTCCCGCACTGCTGTCACCCTCCCCGCTTGTCGTGCTGCCCGGCGCGGGCGAGCGCCTCGTCGGCGACGGCGCGGAAGTCGCGTACCGTCGCCTCCCAGCTCAGCCGGGTGGCGCGCTGCCGGGCCGCGGCGCCGAGGGCGGCGCGCCGCTCCTCGCTGAGCGCCAGCGCGCACCAGTGGGCGGCGAACGCGCTCTCGCCGCGGGCCAGCATGCCGGTGTCGCCGTCGCGGATGGAGTCGCGCAGGCCGGGGATGTCGAAGCCGATCGCGGGCGTGCCGCGTACCGCCGCCTCGGTCACCACCAGGCCCCAGCCCTCGACGAGGGAGGGGTGCAGCAGCAGCCAGGAAGAGGCGAGGAGGCGGTGCTTCTCGCCCTCGGAGACATGGCCGGCGAACGTCACGCCGGGTCCCGCCATCGCTTCGAGCCGGCCGCGCTCGGGCCCGGTGCCGACGATGACCAGTTGGCCGCCGGTGACCGGGCGCACCCGCTCCCACAGCCGCAGCAGCAGGTCGATGCGCTTGTACTCCACCAGCCGGCCCATCGCCAGGAACAGCGGCTCGGGCGACTTCTGCGGCAGCGGGCCCGGGTCCTCGACGCCGTTGTGGACGACCCGTATCCGCTTGGGGTCGACGCCTATGTTGCGCAGCGCGGTGGCGGTGGAGGAGGAGACGGCGACCAGGAGGTTGCCGCGGTGCGCGCCGGCGAGCGCCCAGTGCTCCAGCCGGCGGCCGAGGCGGGCGAGGGGGCCGGGGTAGCGCATCGCCCACAGCTCGGTGTGCACGTGGTTGACGAGGCACAGCGACGGGCCGCTGTGCCACAGCGGCGCCAGGTAGGGCATGCCGTTGCAGACCTCGACCAGCAGGTCGGTGCCGCCGACGTGGCGGGAGAGCGCGCGGCGCGCGCGCAGGAAGTGGGCCAGCTCGAAGGTGGTACCGCCCGCGGAGACGACGCGGTAGTCGCGGTACGCGGCCGGGCCGCCGCAGACGAGGGTCACCTGGTGGCCGTGGTCGGTCAGCCCGCCGGCCAAGCGGTCCACGAGCAGTTCCGAGCCGCCTGCGGCGGGGTTGCCGAGGTCGCGCCGGGCGAGGAAGGTGATCCGCCGGGCGGCGTGATCGCTGCCGTGGCCGTCGCCGCCGCGGCCGTCGGCCCCGCGGGTGCCGGCGGCACGGGCGCCGCGGTCCTCGGGGCCGCGGGTGCCGGGGCGCTGGGCGGTGTGGCCTTCCGTGCCCCGGCTCGCGGGCACACGGGCGGTCCCGGCCGGGTGCGGGTGCGTACGCCGGAGCGCGTCCGCGTCCAGGGACGGGGGTACGTGCTGGGGCATCGGTGCTCCAACTCGTCTCAGGGTGCGGGCGGGTGGTTCAGGGCCGTTCGTGGGGTGCGGCATGGCGGTCGGGTGGACGGGAGCGACGGGGACGCCGGCCGGGGGGACCGGCGTCCCCGTCACGGGGGTGGGGGGTGAGGGGCATCAGGCCGCGACCGGCTGGGGCGGGACGCCGTCCGGCTCCCGGTCGCGGTCCGGCTCGTCCCGCCGGCCGCCGCGGGCCAGCAGCACGGCACCGGCGCCCGCGAGTACGAAACCGGCCACCAGCGCGACGACCGGCAGGGTCTCGCCGACCAGCTTCAGCCTGCTGCTGTCCTCGTCGGCGAGTTCGACCTGCTCCTTCTGGGTCTCCTCGGTGAACGCGATGCCGTCGCTCTGCAGCAGCGTGACCTCGTCGGTGCCGCCGCCGGGCTGGCGCAGCGTCTTCTTCGGCGCGATGGAGGCGTAGATGATGCGGCCGGTGCGCTCGTCGGCGACCAGCTCGATCTTCTCGTTGGCGTACCACTCGTCGGCGAACACCTGCTCCTTGTCGGGCAGTCCGACCATCACGCCCGGCACCTGCCGGGTGCCGGTCTTGACGGGCTCGATCTCGCCGGTGAAGGCGAGCCCGGTGTAGCCCTGGATCTCCCGCCTGCCGTCGTACTTCAGCGCCACGGTGTCCTGGGCGGTGCTGTCCCACCAGCGGTACGTGCGCTCCTCGACGTCGAAGGGGAACTTCAGGTACGCGTCCCCGCCGAACCGGTTGCCGTCCACGCCGGTGAACTCGTCGCAGCAGTGCTCCGGCGCGTTCGTCTCGCGGTTCATGACCCACCGCTCGGTGGTGTACTGGAACGCGCGGCGCGGGTCGTCGATCTCCCGCGTCAGCGGGGTGTCGATGGTGGTGGCGGCGTCCCAGACGGCGGTGTCGTCGTCGCCCGCCGCCACGTCGCCCAGCACCCGCCGGACGATCGTCAGCTCCTGGTTGTCCCGTTCCTTCTGGTTTTCGGTGTCGTAGAAGGTGCCGGTGCCCTCGTAGCGCGTCGTCGAGTCGATGTCGACGGGGTTCAGCTTGGCCCGCGGCTCGACGTAGAACGCGAGCATGGGGGCGAGCACGAGCAGGAAGACGCCCAACCCCAGCAGGATGAGGGGCAGGGGTGACGCGGTACGGCGGCTCATGCTGCACTCCCGGCAGGGGCTGGTTTACGACGCTGGTTTTGTCACCGCGGTGCAAGTTCTACGGGTCGGTAACGTAAGGCTGTGCTTGACAGGGTGTCAATGCTGCTCCCACACTCAGCGTCCATGCAGAACCGACTGGTAGCCGCCGTGGTGACCAGCGTCGCCGCCGCCGCTCTCGCCGTGGGCGCCGCCCTCGGCCTGGTGGCCGCGCTGAACGCCACGCCGGAGCAGCCCAACGTCCCGCTCATCAGCTTCGACGGTCGCTGACCTGGTATTCGTCCCCGCCGCGGAGGCCGCGGCGGGGGCTTTGCCACGCCCGGGCGGCGGGTGTCGCGCAGGTGGCGACACGCCGAGGACACGGTGTCGTATCGATGTCCAAAATTTGTCGACCAGGTGACAAGTAGTCACCGTCCGGTGGCGCGACGCACCGGTGTTGCGGCGGCGGTACGCGGTACGCGCCGCGTCCCGCGCCCGCGCCGCGGGCTTCAGCCGAACTCGGCCCAGACGCACTTGTCGTTGCCGCGCGGCTCCACGCCCCACACGTCCGCCAGCCGGTCCACCAGCAGCAGCCCGCGGCCCGATACGCCCGCTTCGCCCGGTTCGCGGCGGTGGGGCAGCGCACTGGAGCGATCCTCGACCTCGACGCGCAACCTGCGCTCCGGCGTGCTCAGCGGGCGGATCGTCACGATCGCCGGACCGTCGGTGTGCAGCAGCGCGTTGGTGATCAGCTCGTCGGAGACCAGCTCGATCTCGTCCGCCCGCTCGCCCGCGCCCCAGGAGCGCACCGCGCTGCGGATCATGTGCCGGGCGGCGGAGAGCGCGTCGGGGTCGGACGGCGGGATGTACTGGCGCAGCCGGCTGCCGGGCTGGGCGGTGTCGCCCGCGGTGCGGCGCAGCATCACCAGCGCCATGTCGTCCTCGACCTGCCGCTCGTCCACCACGTCGCACAGCCGGTCGGACAGCTCGTCGATGTCCCGCGGCCCGGTGCGTACCAGCTCGGTGAGCTGTGCCATGCCCTGGTCCAGATCGGTGCCGGGGACCTCCACCAGGCCGTCGGTGTACATCAGCAGCGCGTCGCCCGGGTCGAGCACCATGGTCGTCACGGGGTAGTCCAGCGGGCCGAACGTCGCGGAGAGCCCGAGCGGCAGCCCGCCCGGGACCGGCAGCACGCGGCAGCCGCCGTCCGCGTGCCGCACCAGCGGGTCGATGTGGCCGGCCCGGACCAGTTGCAGGGCGCCGGTCGACAGGTCGATCTCCGCGTACGTGCACGTGGCGAAGCGCTCCGTCTCCAGCTCGCGCAGGAACTCCGAGGCCCGGGCCATCACGGTGGCCGGCGCGTGCCCCTCGCCCGCGTACGCCCGCAGCACGATGCGCAGTTGGCCCATCACCGCGGCGGCCTGGGTGTCGTGGCCCTGGACGTCGCCGATGACGACGCCGACCCGGCCGCCGGGCAGCGCGATCACGTCGTACCAGTCGCCGCCGATGCCCTGCCCCTCGTGCGCCGCCCGGTAGCGCACGGCGACCTCCGCGCCCGGCACCTCGGGGATGCTGCGCGGCAGCATGGCCTGCTGGAGGTCCTCGGCCAGCCCGTGCTCGCGGTCGTGCAGCTTGGCGCGCTGGAGGCTCTGCCCGATGCCGCTGCTCAGCGAGACCAGCAGGTTGCGCTCCTCCGGCGAGAAGGCGCCCTTGTCGCGGTAGGAGAGACCGAGCACGCCGATGACGCGCCCCTCGGCGATCAGCGGCAGATACGCGGCGCAGTCGATGCCCAGGGACTCCGCGTACGGGTAGAGCCGCGGGTACGCGGCGGCGAACTCCGCCCGGGAGAGCACCAGCCGCGGCCGGCCCGTGCGCACCACCTCGCTCAGCGGCAGCCCCGGCTCGTCGACCCGGGTGAAGTCCGCGAGCTGCACCTCCGTACCTTCACCCATGGTGATGATCTGGATCCGCCCGGCGTCGACCAACCCCAGCACCATGTTCACCGCGCCGAGCCTGGCCAGCCCCTCCTCGCCGCCGAGCACGCCGATCACGTCGTGCACGGTGGTCGCGTTCGCCAGCGCCGCGGTGGTCTGCTGCACGACGCCCGTCTGCCGGCGGCGCTCCTGGTCGAGCGCGAACTGCTGCGCGGAGTGGTTCAGCTCCAGCGTCGCGTCGCGGACCATGCCCACCACGCGGTGCGCGCGGCCGCCGTCGTCGCGCAGGATCGCGCCCTGGGTGTGCGTCAGCCGGGACGTGCCGTCGCGTAGCTGAACGCGCAGGTACGCGCTGTAGGCGGGGCGGCCCTGGGCGATGGCCCGGGAGATCAGCGCGTCGAGTCGCGCGCCCTCCTCCTTGGTGATGCGCGAGCCGAGCGACTGCGGGTCGCCGTCGTACTCCTCCGCCCGCAGGTCGAACACCCGCAGCGCCCCGTCGTCCAGGTGCATCTGCCCGCCGTCGAGGTCCCAGTCGAAGCTGCCCATGCGGTTCAGCTCCATGCTGACCACCGCGGGCGCGGGCCAGTCCCCTGCCTCCGGGGCCGGCGCCGCCGTGCCTCCCCGCTCGCTCATGCCGTTACTTTCGCACTTTTTGTACGGATATTCGAGTGATTGGCCATTCTACGCCCCGCGGAGCCGCCCGCCGAACAAAGCGGTGGCGCCGCCGCCCGCCGCCCCGGCATGCTGACCCCATGCTGATCAGGGACGCCACCGCCGACGACTGGCCCGCCATCTGGCCGTTCTTCCACCGGATCGTCGCCGCCGGCGAGACCTACCCGTACCCCCTGGACATGGGCGCCGAGCAGGGCCGCGAGGTGTGGCTCCCGCCGCCCCCGGACCGTACGACCGTCGCCATCGACGACCAGGGCCTGATCGTGGGCTCGGCGAAGATGAACGCCAACCGGCAGGGCAACGGCGACCATGTCGCCAGCGCGAGCTACATGGTCGACCCGGACCGGCACGCGCGCGGCGTCGGCCGCGCGCTGTGCGAGGACTCCCTGCGCTGGGCCCGCGCCCGCGGCTTCCTCTCCATGGAGTTCAACGCCGTGGTGGAGACGAACGTGTACGCGGTGAAGCTCTACGAGTCCCTCGGCTTCCGCATCACCGGCACCCAGCCCCGCGCCTTCCGCCACCCCAGTGAGGGCCTGGTCGGCCTGCACTGCATGCACGTCGATCTCTGACTCCGGTCCCCATTGCCCGCCGTGGAGGCGGGCGTTACGCTGCGTTCGTCATTTCGATAACTGGTCGAGATTTCGGACCTTCGAGGGGTGGGTGAGCGCGCATGGGGCGACTCGTACCGGCCGTGACGCGCGCTCTCGACATCCTAGAGCTCTTCCTCGACCGGGACACGACGCTCTCCGCTCCCGAGATCACCCGCAGGCTGGGCCTGCCCAGGACCACCGTGCACGAGCTGGTCACCACCCTGGCCGCCCGCGCCTACCTCAGCGCCGTCCCCGGCCAGCCCGGGCGCTACCGGCTGGGGGTGCGCACGTACCAGCTCGGCAGCACCTTCGGCGAGCAGCTCGACCTCGCCGCCGAGGGCCGGGAGGTAGCCCGCGAGGTCGCCGAGACCTGCGACGAGACCGTGCACATCGCGATCCTGGAAGACACCGACGTCATCTACATCGCGAAGGTCGACAGCACCCGCGCGGTCCGGATGGTCTCCGCCACCGGACGCAGGCTGCCCGCCCACTGCACCGCCGTCGGCAAGATGCTCCTCGCCTCACTGCCCGAACAGGCCCTCGACGCACGGCTGCCGGAGAGCCGGCCGCTGGTCGCGATGACGGACCGCAGCCTCACCTCCGTACGCGACCTGCGCCGCCACCTCGCCGGGGTGCGCGAGCGCGGCATCGCCGTCGAGGAGCGCGAGTCCAACCCGGACGTGAGCTGCGTGGCGGCGCCGGTGCACGACTCCGCGGGCCGGGTGGTCGCCGCGCTCAGCATCTCGGTGCCGATGATCCGGTGGAGCGGGGAGCGCAGGGACGAACTGGCGGGGCTGGCCGCGAAGGGCGCGGGCCGGCTGTCGGAGCGCCTGGGCCACCGGGGCGGCGGGGCCGGGTGAGCCGTGGGCGTGGCCGGGACGGCGGTCCCGGGCGTAACCGGGATGCGGGCCCGGGGCGTACGCGGGATGTGAGCCGGGGACGCACCCGGAGACGAGAGCCGGGGCGCACCCGGGAAGGAGCCAGGTGACGATGCTGGACGTGGCCGTACGCACGCGCGCCGAGCTGGGCGAGGGACCCACGTGGGATCCCGCGGCCGGCCTGCTGATCTGGGTCGACATCCTGGGCGCCCGCATCCACGCCTACGACCCGGCCACCGGCAGGCGCACCGTGCAGACCACCGAGCAGCACGTCGGGTCGGCCAAGCCGCGCGCCGGCGGCGCCGGTTACGTCGTCAACCTGCGCGACGGCGTCGGGCTCTACGACGCGGACGGCGCGTTCCGCTGGCTCGTCCACGAGCCGGTCGCCGGCCGCCGCGGCAACGAGGCGATGGTCGCCCCGGACGGCGCCCTGTGGGCCGGCACCATGCGCTACGACTCCGCCCCCGGCGGCGGCACCCTGGCCCGCGTCACCGGCGACGGCGCGCAGACCGTCGTCCTGGACGACGTCACGGTCAGCAACGGCACCGGCTGGAGCCCGGACGGCCGGCTCATGTACTACGCCGACACCCCCACGGGCCGCATCGACGTCTTCGACACCGACGGCGCCGGGGTCGCCGGCCGGCGCCTGTTCGCCGCCGTCGAGGACACCCCGGGCTCGCCCGACGGGCTGTGCGTGGACGCCGAGGGATACGTGTGGGTGGCGCTGTGGGACGGCGCCGCCGTGCGCCGGTACGCTCCGGACGGCACCCTGGACCGTACGGTGGAGGTGCCCGTACGCCGCCCCACTTCCTGTGCGTTCGGCGGCCCGGAGCTGACCGACCTGTACGTGACCTCCTCGTCCATGGCGGACCCCCACCCGCTGGCGGGTTCCGTCCTGGTATTGCCGGATGCGGGCCGCGGGCTGCCGCAGGCGCCGTTCGAGGGGTGAGGCGCGGATGACTGCGGCGACGACGGCGGGGACGTTCCGTATCGGCGGTGACCTGGAGGTCGGCCGGCTCGGGTTCGGCGCGATGCAGTTGCCGACCGGGCCGGCGGACGCGCGGGCGGCGTCGGTTGCGGTGGCGCGGCGGGCGGTCGAGCTGGGCGTCACGCTGATCGACACGGCGCACCTGTACGGCGGCGGGGCCAACGAGGAGCTGCTCGCCGAGGCGCTGTACCCGTACCCCGAGGGGCTGTTGATCACCACGAAGGTCGGCGTCGCCCGCTCCGCCGAGACGGGGGAGTGGGGGCTCGACGGCCGGCCCGAGGTACTGCGCGAGCAGGTGGACCACGCCCTGCGGCGGCTGCGGGTGGAGCGGATCGAGCTGCTGCAACTGCACCGGATCGACCCGGAGGTGGACCTCGCCGAGCAGTTGGGCGCGCTGCGGGAGTTGCAGCAGGCGGGGAAGGTCGCGCGGCTGGGCCTGTCGGAGGTGACGGCCGCGGAGCTGGCGCGGGCGCGGGAGCTGGTGGACGTCGCGAGCGTGCAGAACCGCTACAGCGTGGGCGACCGGGAGCACGAGGCGGTGCTCGACGCCTGCGCGGCGGCGGGGATCGCGTTCCTGCCGTGGCGCCCGGTGCTGGGCGCGGTGCCGCCGGCGGACGCCGCGGACGCTCCGGATGCCGGAGGCCCGGAGGCTCCGTACCGGGTGATCGGGGCGGTGGCCCGCGAACTCGGCGCGACGCCGGTGCAGGTCGCGCTGGCCTGGCTGCTGGCGCACTCGCCGGTGGTGCTGCCGATCCCGGGGACGGCGAAGCTCGGGCATCTGGAGGAGAACGTCGCGGCGGCGGACGTGCGGCTGGAGCCGGCACATCTGGAGCAACTGGACGGGCTGTCGTCGTGAGCCCGCGGGGCCGCGGCCCCGATTTCTGAAATCGATTGCGTGCCGGGGGGCTTGACACCCCATCGTTCAACTCCCGTTCTGTACACACCCCTTGACCGACCCCGGGACCGCGCCTAGCTTCTCGTGAAATCGATTTCGAGAAGACTGGGAGGCACCGTGCAGAGACATGGCCGGATTCGCGGCGGCATCGCCGCCCTCCTCGCCGTGGTGACGGCGCTGGCGACCGGGGGCCTGGCGGCGGCCGCGCCCGAGGCGCCCGAGCCGCGCGGCGGTCCTGACGGGGGCAGCGCCAAGGGGCCCGTCGGATGGGACACGTACCGGCAGCTCGACCGGCTCTCCGACCTGCCGGCCGGGGTGCACACCAAGCAGTTCTCCAGCTTCGACCGCACCGGCGGCAACGCGCACGACGGCTTCGACGGCAAGTACTCCTGCCTGCGGACGACCGCCGCCGGCTGCGTCATCGCCGAGCAGGCCGGGGCCGGCGAGATCGGCGCCATCTGGTTCACCCGCGACGAGGGCAACGTCAGCAGGACGGGCCGCATCACCATCGAACTCGACGGCGAGAAGGTCGTCGACGCACCGCTCCAGGACCTGGTCGACGGCAAGCTCGGCGCCCCCTTCGTCAGCCCCCTGGTCGCCAACGCCGACCAGACGTCCGGCGGCGTCGTGGTCGAGGTGCCGATGCCGTACCGCGAGTCGATGCGGATCACCACCGAGCACAACCCGCTGTTCCACCACGTCTCGTACCGCACCTTCGCCGACGCCGAAGGCGTCACCACCTTCGACCCGGACGACCCCGCCAACGACGTCGTCGCCACTCTGCGCGCCGCCGGCACCGCCGACCCCAAGCCGGCCGTGCCCGGCGCCCGCACGCAGCGCACCGGCCTCGCCCTCGCGCCCGGCGCGTCCCAGACCCTCGCCCGCGCCGACCGGCCCGGGCTCCTCACCGAACTGCGCCTGAAGCTCCCGCAGGCCCCGTACGTCCAGCCGCGCAGCGAGACCGACGACGGCAGGGCGTACGGCGCGGGCGGCGGCAGCGAGTTCACCGTCGCGATCGACCCCGGCAACGAGGGCGTGCGGCTCACCCGCCGCTACGACCCGATCATCGCGAACCAGGTCGCGACCGTGTACGTCGACGGCCGCGAAGCCGGCACCTGGGGCCCGACGCCGCAGGCCGGCGGCGGGCTGTGGGGCGAGGACAGCGTGGAGCTGCCCGCCGAACTGACCGCCGGGAAGTCGGAGATCACCGTACGCAACGCCTTCGTCTCCTCCGACCTCGACGTCAACGAGTTCACGTACTGGGCCGACAGCCGCGTCGGCGGCGAGACGCGCCGCACCGACACCATGGACGTCGGCGACGGGGCGAGCGAGACCGCCCACGGCTACGCCATCACCGCGCCGAACTGGCAGGGCGTGCGCACGTACGACTACCCCCTCGGCGACGGCGAGCGCGCAGAACTCGCCGCGGCCCAGGACGTGCTTCAGGGCCTGCGGCTGCGCGCCACCTTCGACGGCGAGCGCACGGTCGACGCCCCGCTCGGCGAGTTCTTCGGCTCAGGACACGCGACCGCCCCCGTACGGGCCCTGATGTACGGCATCGACGCCGAGGCCGCGGGCGGGCCCGTCCTCAGCTCCTGGTGGCCCATGCCGTTCGCGCAGAACGCGAAGGTCGAGCTGTACAACGGCTCGGATAGGGCGATCACGTCCGGCACCGCCGAGGTCACCGCCGCCCCGTCCCGCGCCCATGCCCAGGCCGTCGCCTCCGGGGACGCGGGCCGCTTCCGCGCCACGTCCCACGCGGGGCCGACGGTGCCGGGGGAGAGCTGGGACTTCCTCGCGACGGCCGGGACCGGCAAGTTCACCGGCGTCACCCACACCATGACCGGCGAGCTGAACCGCAACTACCTGGAGGGCGACGAGCGCGTGTACGTCGACGGCGCCCGCACCCCGCAGCTCCACGGCACCGGTACCGAGGACTTCTACCAGAGCGGCTGGTACTTCAACCGCGGCACCTACACCCAGCCCTTCAACGGCAACCCCACCCACCTCGGCCCGCCCACCGGCTGCGCGGTGGACCGGGACTGCACGGGCACGTACCGGTTGATGATCCACGACGCGGTGCCGTTCACGCAGGCCATCGACTTCGACATCGAGCACGGCTTCGTCAACGACAAGCAGGCGGACTACTCGACGACCGCGTACTGGTACGGCGAGAAGAAGACGACCGGCACGAAGACCGACACCCTGGACGTGGGCGACCCGCGCAGCGAGAAGGCCCACGGGTACGCGTCGGACGCGCCCGGTGACGTCACCGAGCTGGACTCCGTCTTCGAGGGCGACGCAGAGCAGCCGCGGCGGCTCACCGCCGACACCCGCGCCACGAAGGCGCCGGTCAGCTTCACCCTGCGCGTCGACCGCGGCAGCGCGGGCGTGGAACTGCGCCGGACCAGCGACCAGGCGGCGCCGTACCAGCGCGCGGCGGTGCGGGTCGACGGGAAGCAACTGCCGGACTGGCTCCAGCCGCTGGGCAACGCGGAGCGCCGCTGGCTGGACGACACGTATCAGATCCCGGCGAGCGCGACGGCGGGCAAACGCGAGATCACGGTGACGCTGACCCCGGCGGCGGACGCCCCGCCGTGGTCGGCGGAGTCGTACGAGGCCCACACCCTGCGCGACTGACCCGCCTCCGCAACTCCGCCCCGCGGGGCCGTCAGGTACCTGCGGGGCGGGGGTCCGGGGGGCACCCGTACTGGACGAGGACGGTGCGGGCGACGGATTCGAGGGCGGCGCGCCTTGCGCCCTCCGGGCGGGCCGCCGGATACCAGACCCGGACGAGGAGGTTGTCCTTGCGGACGTAGAGGTCTGCGGTTCTCGCACCCACGGCGGCCTCCGCGGCGGCCGGCGTGACGGCGGACTCGTTACCCACCTGTCGACGCCACACTTTCGGATGAACGGCGGCGCGGGGCGGCATGAGCGGCGGGGGAGGCGCGCAGGGTCTTCCGCGGGGCCTCCCGCCGTACGGGGGCCGGACCCGACTTCGATCCCCGCAAGGCGTGAGTCACCCCATGGCGTCAGAGCCGGAGCCGACCGGACAGGAGAGCCCGCCGGACGATCCCGGCGGCGGCCACCACCTCGGCCATCGGTTCGAGAGCTGGACCAAGCGCAACATCCTCGTCGTGCTGCTGCTCTTCGCCGCGTTGGTCGCGTCGTCCGCGGCCACCCTCTTCACCGTCGGCGCCGACCTCAAGGGCTGGTACGACGCCAGGTACGACTGGCGGGAGAAGGAGTACGGGAAGCTGAGGGCGCTGCGCGCCGGGTACAGCCTGGAGACGTTCGAAGAGGAGCTGGGGACGCCGCACTTCCGGTCGCCGATGCCCGGAACGAGGTTCACCGACAATGTCTTCGAGGGCCGGGACTACTGGGTCGGCGCGGTGACGGACGCGCGGGACAACGTGGTCGCGTACTCGGTGACGTCGTGCAGCACCTCCTTCCGCCCCGAGTTCACCTTCGGCGAAGGAGGCAGCGACGAGTCCCGGCTGCGGCTCAACACCACCGCCATGTCCGGGGTGATCGCCCTGGATTCGGGTGTCGAGTCCTGGATCTACGTCTCGGGCGCCACCTCGAACAGCTATGTCTTCCAGGTGTACTACGGCGGCCGCCCGACCGCGTACAAGACCTATGCGTGGGGGATGAACGACACCTGCGCGTGGAGTCCCGGCCGGGCGGACCGCGTCGACGCCCGCTGGTACCGATGGCTGGGGCGGAACGCGCAACGGGGGGAGGGGGCGGCGCACTCGCGGTTCCAGGAGGGCGACCTCGACGCGGAGGCCCGGGGGCTGTTCGCACAGTCCCCGGTGAACACCTATATGGAGACGTCTCCCGGAATACTCGCGTCGGAGGTCTACCGGAACCAGATCGGCGTCGACCGCAACATGATCCTCACGTCCGACTGACCCCCGGGACGTGGGCCGTTCACAAGTTCGGGTCCGCGCGCAGTTCGTCCGCGCGCGCGGAGACGAGGACGCCGGCCGGGTACGTCCTGCCGGAACGTACCCGGCCGGTCCCCGTTGCTACGACCCCGCCCGGCGTTTGTTCCAGATGTCGAAGCCCACCGCCGCCAGCAGCACCAGGCCCTTGATGACCTGCTGGTAGTCCGTGCCCAGGCCGACCAGCGACATGCCGTTGTTCAGCACGCCCAGCACCAGGCCGCCGATGACCGCGCCGAACACCGTGCCGATGCCGCCGCTCATCGACGCGCCGCCGATGAAGGCCGCCGCGATCGCCTCCAGTTCGAACATCTCGCCGGCCTTCGGGACGCCCGCGTTCAGGCGGGCCGCGTAGACGCAGCCGGCGAGGGCGGCGAGGACGCCCATGTTGACGAAGACCAGGAAGGTGACGCGCTTGTCCTTGACGCCCGACAGCGTCGCCGCCGCCCGGTTGCCGCCGAGGGCGTAGACGTGGCGGCCCACGACGACGTTGCGCATCACGTAGCCGAGCGAGACCAGCAGACCCGCCATGATCAGCAGGACCACCGGGACCCCGCGGTAGCTGGCGAGGATCAGGGTGCCGGCGACGACCGCGGCGACGATGAACGCGCACTTGCCGAGCCACAGGGGGTACGGCAGCACGTCCAGCTCGTACGACAACTGACGGCGGCGGTCGCGCCACTCCTGCCAGAGCAGGAACAGGCCGACGCACAGCCCCAGCAGCAGGGTCAGGTTGTGGTAGTTGGTGTCCGGGCCGGTCTCCGGGAGGAAGCCCTGGGCGATGTTCTGGAAGCCCCTGGGGAAGGGGGACAGCGACTGGCCTTCGAGCACGATCTGGGTGAGGCCGCGGAAGACCAGCATCCCCGCCAGCGTCACGATGAACGACGGGATGCCGACGTACGCGATCCAGAAGCCCTGCCACGCCCCCGCCGCCGCGCCGATCAGCAGCGAGCAGACCAGGGCCAGCGGCCACGGGAAGTCGTGGTTGACCATCATCACGGCCGCCATGGCGCTGACGAACGCGACCAGGGAGCCGACCGACAGGTCGATGTGGCCCGCGATGATGACGATCATCATGCCCATGGCCAGGATCAGGATGTAGCTGTTCTGCTGGACGATGTTGGAGACGTTGCGCGGCAGCAGCAGGGTGCCGTCGCTCCATATCTGGAACAGCACCACGATCAGGCCGAGCGCGACGAGCATGCCGTACTGCCGCATGTTGGTGCGTATCGCGGTCAGCAGCGCCGTGGCCAGCGGAGTGGCCGGCGGCATCCGCCTGTCCTTCGTCGACGGGCTCATCCCTCGCCCCTCACGTGCGCGGTCATGTGGCGCATCAGTACTTCCTGGGTGGCCTCGGCCCGCGGTACCTCGCCGGTGAGGCGCCCCGCGGCCATCGTGTAGATCCGGTCGCACATCCCCAGCAGCTCGGGCAGTTCGGAGGAGATGAAGACCACCGCCTTGCCGCGCGCGGCCAGTTGGCCGATGACGGTGTAGACCTCGTACTTGGCGCCGACGTCGATGCCGCGGGTGGGCTCGTCCAGGAGCAGCACCTCGGGGTCGGCGTGGATCCACTTGCCGAGGACGACCTTTTGCTGGTTGCCGCCGCTGAGGCGGCCCGCGGTCTCGAAGACCGTCGGGGTCTTGATGTTCAGCGACGTGCGGTAGCCCTCGGCGACCCGGCGTTCCTCGTGTTCGTCGACGGCGCCGCGGCGGCTGAGCTTGTGCAGGGAGGGGAGGGTGATGTTGCGCATGACGTTGTCGATGAGGTTGAGGCCGTACGTCTTGCGGTCCTCGGTGACGTACGCGATGCCGTGCCGCACCGCGTCCGGGACGGTGCGTACGTCGGCCTCCCGGCCGTCGACGCGGAGCACGCCCGCCTCGTACCGGCCGTAGGAGCGGCCGAAGACGCTCATCGCCAGTTCGGTGCGGCCCGCGCCCATCAGGCCCGCGATGCCGACGATCTCGCCGCGGCGGACCTCGATGGAGACGTCGTCGACGACCTTGCGCTCATGGTCGATCGGGTGGCGTACGGTCCAGCCCTCGACGGCGAGGGCGACCGTGCCGGCGCCGGGGCCGCGGTAGCGGGACCGGGCGGGGAAGCGGTGGTCGAGGTCGCGGCCGACCATCGCGCGGATGATGCGGTCCTCGGAGAGGCCGCCGCCCCCGTCCCTCCGCTCGTCCTCGGACCCGGCCCCGCTCTCGGCCCGTACCGCCAGCGTCTCGATCGTCCGGCCGTCGCGCAGGATCGTCACCCTGTCCGCGACCTGCCGGATCTCGTTCAGCTTGTGCGAGATGAGGATGCACGCGATGCCCTGGTCCCGGAACTCCCGGATGAGGTCCAGCAGTTTGCGGCTGTCCTCGTCGTTGAGGGCCGCGGTGGGCTCGTCGAGGATGAGGAGTTTCACCTCCTTCGCCAGCGCCTTGGCGATCTCCACCAACTGCTGCTTGCCCACGCCGATGTCCGCGACCCGCGTCTGCGGCTTCTCCGCGCCCAGCCCGACGCGCGCGAGCAGGCGGGCGGCGGCGCGCAGCGTCTCGTTCCAGGAGATGACCCGCAGCCGCCGGCCGGCCTGCTCGTTGCCGAGGAAGATGTTCTCGGCGATCGACAGGTACGGCACCAGCGCCAGCTCCTGGTGGATGATGACGATGCCGCGCTCCTCGCTGGCCCTGATGTCGCGGAACGCGCACGGCCGGCCCTCGAAGAGGATCTCGCCCGTGTAGCTGCCGTACGGGTGGACGCCGCTGAGGACCTTCATCAGCGTCGACTTGCCGGCGCCGTTCTCGCCGCAGACGGCATGGATCTCGCCGGGCGCGACCGTGAGGTTCACGCCGTCGAGGGCCGTGACGCCGGGGAAGGTCTTGGTGATGGCGCGCATGTCGAGGACCGGAGCGGTCACGTGAGGTCCCCGGCCTTGTAGTAGCCCTCATCGACCAGCAGGTCGGTGCTGGTCTTGTCGATGCTGACGGGGTCCAGCAGGAACGCGGGGACGACCTTGACGCCGTTGTCGTACGTGTCGGTGTCGTTGACCTCCGGCTCGCCGCCGGTGAGCACGGCGTCGGTCATCTGCACGGCCTGCTTGGCGAGCTTGCGGGTGTCCTTGTAGACGGTCTGGGTCTGCTCCCCGGCGATGATGGACTTCACCGACGCCAGCTCCGCGTCCTGGCCCGTGACCACGGGCAGTGCCTTCCCGCCGCTGCCGTAGCCCGCGCCCTTGAGCGAGGAGAGCACGCCGATGGAGATGCCGTCGTACGGCGACAGCACCGCGTCGACGTCCTCCGTGCCGTAGTTGCCGCTGAGCAGGTCGTCCATGCGCTTCTGCGCGGTGCCGCCGTCCCAGCGCAGGGTGGTGACCTGGTTGAGCCCGGTCTGGCCGGAGCGGACGGTGAGCTGCCCGGAGTCCAGGTACGGCTGGAGCACGGCCATGGCGCCGTCGAAGAAGTAGCGGGTGTTGTTGTCGTCGGGGGAGCCCGCGAACAGCTCGATGTTGAAGTCGGCGCCCTTGTCGTCGTCGAGCTTCAGCGCGTCCACGATGTACTGGCCCTGGAGCCTGCCGACCCGCTCGTTGTCGAACGAGGCGTAGTAGTCGACGTTCTCCGTCTCCAGGATCAGCCGGTCGTACGCGATGACGGGGATGTCCGCCTCCTTGGCGTCGGCCAGCACCTCCGTCAGCGAGGTGTTGTCGATCGCCGCGACGACGAGCGCGTCCACGCCCTTGGTGATCATGTTGTCGATCTGCGAGACCTGGTTCTCGACCTTGTCCTCGCCGTACTGCAGGTCGGTCTCGTAGCCGGCGGCCTCGAACTGCTTCACCATGTTCTCGCCGTCGGCTATCCAGCGCTCCGACGACTTGGTGGGCATCGCGATGCCGATCGTGCCGCCCCCGGCGTCGCCTTTCTTCTCCTCGCTGCCGCCCTCGCTGTCCTGGCCGCAGGCGGCGAGGGCGAGGGCGAGCGCGGACACGGCGGCGGCGGTGCGCAGTCGGGCGGCTCGGGGGGTGCGGGGGGTGCGGGGGGTGCGCATGGCGGTCAGTTCCCTTCGGGTACGGAGGCGGAGGAGGACTCGGAGGAGGACTCGGGAGTGGGGCCGGACTCGGGAGTGGGGCCGGACTCGGGAGGGCCGGCGGGTTCGGGAGCAGAGCCGGAGTCGGACCCGGGTACGGGAGCGGGAGCGGCGCCCGGCCCGGCCCCCGGGAACCGGCGCAGCACCCCCGGCAGCCGGGACCCCGGCGGCGACATCGCCCCGCCCGCGCCGAGCCGGTCGAGGAGGTCCAGGACCAGCCGCCCCCGGCGCACCCGCTCGCGCGCGGCGGCGAGCACCGTCTCGCGCATGTGGGCGCCGTACGGGTAGATCCCGGGGGCCTTGGACAGGCCGAACTTCAGGTAGAGCGGCGCCCCGCGGCGGATCAGCTCGGCGGCGTCGTACATGCGCACGAAGCCGCCGAGGTCGTCGGGCGCCTCCACGTACAGGTCCATCGGCGCCGCGCTGGCCCGGCGGATCTCGGTGAGCTGCTGGAGCGAGAGGTCCGAGGGGATGTTGAGCGAGTCGGCGCCGAGCCGTTCCCACACCGCGTAAGCGGCCGGGTTCACCGGGCCGACCAGCGCGGAGACCTTGAACGTGGTGTCCGCGGGCAACTCGCCGATCTCGCGCAGCCCGTGCAGCAGCCACAGCACCCCCTCGTCCGCGACGAGCAGGCACCTCACCCCCAGCCGGGCGGCGCGCAGCGCGTCCTCGACGCAGCCGGCGAGCTGGTCGTGCCCGCGGGCCCGCAGCCCCGCGCCGCCGGAGGGGCTGCGGGTGGCGGCGCCGGTGTCCCAGGTGCCGCGCGGGCCGGTGAACAGCGTCAGCTCGATGCCCCGCGCCGCGCAGGCAGCGACCATGTCGGCGATCTCGGCGTCGGTGAGCATCCACACGCCGCTGCCCTGGCTGATCCGGTGCACGGGCACCCCGAGGCGGGTGCTCTCCGCCAGCACCGCGGCCAGCGCCTCCGGGCCCTCGACGGACGGGATCTCGGTGCGCCAGCGGCCGCCGTCGGGGAAGGCGTGCGGCGAGGTGTCGGCGGGGTCGGGCGGCGGGGCCGCGAAGCCGAGGCGGCCGAGGGCCGGTTCACCGGGGGCGTGAGGCACGGTACTCCTTCGTTCGTCATATCGGACGTCGTTCGGTTTCGTGCCGATGGGAAGGCCGCGGCGGCCACGTCGCGCACCTACGGCCGCAGCAGCACCTTGCCCACCGCCGGATCCCCGCCGCCGACCAGGCCGACGGCCTTCTCGTACGCGTCCAGCGGCAGTTCGTGCGTGATCAGCGCCGCCGGGTCCAACTGCCCCGTGCCGAACGCCCGCACGGCGTACGACCAGGCCGCCGACGAGGCGCCGAAGACCCCGTACACCGCGATCTGCCGCATCGCCAGCGCCACCGGGTCGACCCCCGCCGCCCCGCCCGGCGGGATGCCCGCGACGACGACCCGCCCCCCGCGCCGTACCAGCCCCACCGCCGCCACCGCCGAGCGCTCCGCCCCCGCCGTCTCCACGACCATGTCGTACGCCCCCGCCAGGCCCCCGGCAGCGCCGGGTCCCACCGCCCGCGCGCCCAACCCCCGTGCCACCTCGGCCCGTTCCCCCCGCGGCTCCACCACCAGCAGCTCCGCCGGCGAGTACCCCGCGAGCAACTGCACCGCCAGCAGCCCCAGCGTCCCGCCCCCCACGACGGCCACCCGCTCACCCGGCAGCGGCCCCCCGCGCAGCACCGCCGCCGTGGCGACGGCCGCCGGCTCCAGCAGCGCGGCGGCGCGCAGGTCGGCGGCGTCGTCCAGGACGTGCAGCAGCCGCGCCGGCACCGTGACCGCCTCCGCGAACGCCCCGGCGCGGGTGAACCCCGTCTCGTCGTACGGCCCGGCGCACAGGTTCGTCTCGCCGGCCCGGCAGCGCGCGCACACCCGGCAGCAGCGGAACCCCTCCGCGACCACCCGCCGCCCGGCCAGCGCCGCGTCGGCGCCGGGCCCGACGGCCTCGACCGTCCCCGACCACTCGTGGCCCGGCGTCAGCGGGTAGGTGACGTAGCCGGCCGGCCGGGTGCCGTCGTACACCTCGCGGTCGCTGCCGCACACCCCGGCCGCGTACACCCGCACCCGCACCTCGCCGGGCCCCGGCGGCGGCGACGCCACGCTCCCGACCCGCGCCCGCCCCGGTCCGCGCAGCACGACCGCACGGTGGGTCACGCCCATCGAAGCCCTCCCCATCCTCGTTCGAGATATCGTCAGGCGTTCGAAATCCAGGCGAGACGGTAAGGAGGCGGGCGCCAGGTGTCAACGGTCAGCGCACGGTGAACTCGTAGACCGTGGCCGAACGGTAATGCTCGCCGGGCCGCAACACGGTGGAGGGGAAGTGCGGGTGGTGCGGGGAGTCGGCGAAGTGCTGGGTCTCCAGGGCGAGTCCGTCGCCGGGACGGTACGCCCGCCCGGACGGCCCGGTGAACGAGGGGCAGACGAAGTTCGCGGTGTAGAGCTGCAGTCCTGGCTCGGTGGTCAGTACCCGCAGCGCCCGCCCCGAGGCGGGCGAGGAGACCTCGGCGACCGGCTCGGGCGCGGCGGTGACGCCCTTGTCGAGCACGAAGTTCTGGTCGTACCCGAGGCCGATCAGCAACTGGGGGTGCCCGGAGCGCAGTTCCGCGCCCACGGGGCGCGCGGTGCGGAAGTCGAACGGCGTGCCCGCCACGTCCGCGATCTCGCCGGTCGGCGCCGAGGTGGGGGAGTTGACGGTGAACCGGCTCGCGGCGATGCGCAGCCGGTGGTCCTCGACGCTGCCGCTGCCCTCGCCGTCGAGGTTGACGTACGAGTGGTTCGTCAGGCTCACGACGGTCGGCGCGTCGGTGGTCGCCTCGTAGTCGAAGCGCAGCGCGCCCTCCGCGGTCACGGTGTACGTGGCCCGCACGTCGAGCGTGCCGGGGAAGCCCTCCTCGCCGTCCGGGCTCGTCCGCGACAGCAGCAGCGCGGCGGCGCCGGGCGCGGCCGGCGCCGCGGCTGCAGCCCACACCCGCTTGTCGAAGCCGCGGGTGCCGCCGTGCAGGCAGTTGGGGCCGTCGTTGGCGGGCAGCGGGTAGGTGCGGTCGCCGAGGGGGAGGGAGGCGCCGGCTATGCGGTTCGCGTACCGCCCGATGAGCGCGCCGAAGTACGGGTCCGGGTGCTCCACGTACTCGTCCACGGTCGCCAGCCCCAGCACCACGTTCGCGTACCGGCAGGAGCGGTCCGGCACCTCCACGGACTGCACGATCCCGCCGTACGACAGCACCCGCACCCGGGTGCCGCCCGCGACCAGCGTCCACCGCTCGACGGGCGTGCCGTCGGCGAGCTTCCCGAACGGCTCGGCGGTCACGGAGGGCGCCGGCACGGCGTCGGGCGGGGGCAGGGGAGTCTCGGCCATGACAAAACCCTATGCGCCCCGCCGGACCACCCCGCAGGCCGCCGCCCACCGGCTGCCGACCGCGGCCCGCGGTCCGCCCCGCCTATCCCTCCCGCGCCTCCCGGAGCTTCTTGTACGCGATCTCCGCCAGGACGTTCTGACCGTCCTCGTCCGGGTGGAAGGAGTCCCAGCGGCTCAGGTGGTCACCCGTGAAGGCGTACCGGAAAGCCGCCCCGTCGTCGTACACGCACAGCGGATGCTTCCCGCACTCCTCCGCCAGCACCGCGTTGTACTCCACCACCCGGTCCTGCACCTCCTCGCGCCGGCCGCTGGCCGAGGCGCCGAGGTCCGAGGGGTCCGCGAGCATCGACTGGCAGATGCCCAGCGACCAGATCTGCCGGGTCACCATGCTGCCCCGGCCCACCTCCCACAGCCGCATGAGGCTCGGCACGCTCGACACGTACACCTGCGTCCGCGGCAGGTCGGACTCCAGCCGGTCCAGCGAGTCCGCCACCGCCGTGCGGTAGTCCGCCACCGGAGTCATCTCCTCCGCGCTCTCCGTGCAGGCGTCGTTGGCACCCATGAGTATCGTCACGAGATCGGGCCTGCGGGCGATGGCCTCGCCCGTCTGGACCGGCAGATCCGCCACTTGCGCGCCCGATCGGGCGAAATTCCACGTGTGCCCCGACGGCTTGTCCAGTAACCGCTGCGCGAGGCTGTCCACGTCCTCCGAGTCCCCCGTCGACCAGGACTTCTCCGGGCAGTCGGTCAGCGGCTCGCAGGCGTGGAACCCGCGGGTGATGGAGTCGCCGAGGGCGGCCACCGACTTCGGCGGCCGGGGCGCAGCCCGGGCCTCCGGCGACGGCGCGCCCGCGTTCTCCGCGCCGCCTGACGGCGCGGCAGATCCCTTGTCCTTCCCCTGTGTCGCGCCCTCGCCGGTGCAGCCGGCGAGGACCAGTGACATCGCGACCGCCCCCGTGAAGACGAGTGCCGCCCCTTTGCGCATCCCTGCGCTCCCTCCCGCCCCCGAGGTCCTCCTCCGAACGTAGGTCAGCATGCCCAGGACCGACCGTACGGCACGCGCGGGGTGCGACGGCACGGTAGCTTGGCTGATGCTCAACGGGCCGTATCGCGGCGGGATAGCACCCGGTGACGGAGTGTCCTGTTTACCCGGAAAGGCGACCCGTGGTGTTTACTCTAGGCAACTTCGAGCCCGCGGATGGAGGCCCCCGGTGACGACACGTGGAGTTCTGTTCGTCCACTCTGCCCCGCGGGCGCTCTGCCCGCACATCGAGTGGGCCGTCGCCGGCGTCCTCGGCGGCCGGATCAGCCTCGACTGGATCCCCCAGCCCGTCTCGCCGGGCACCTGGCGTGCGGAGTTCTCCTGGCAGGGCGAGCCCGACACCGCCTCCCTGCTGGCCTCCGCGCTGCGCGGCTGGCACCTGCTGCGCTTCGAGGTCACCGCCGAGCCGTACGCCACCGCGGAAGGCGAGCGCTACAGCTCCACCCCCGACCTCGGCATCTTCCACGCCGTCACCGGCGTGCACGGCGACATCCTCATCCCCGAGGACCGGCTGCGCGCGGCGCTGGCCCGCGCGGAGCGCCGCGAGACGCAGTTGGAGGCGGAGATCGCCAAGCTGCTGGGCAAGCCGTGGGACGACGAGCTGGAACCCTTCCGGCACGCGGGCGAGGGCGCACCCGTCCGCTGGCTGCACCAAGTGGTGTGACCCGGCGGGCCGTCGGGCCCACCGGGTCACGGTGGAGACAGTGGGACCGCCGCGTCAGACCGAGCGGAACGCCAGCACCACGTTGTGGCCGCCGAAGCCGAACGAGTTGTTCAGCGCCACGATCGGTCCTTCGGCCGGCAGCGGCGTCGCCTGCACGGCGATCAGCGCCGGGTCCACCTCGTCGTCCAGGTCGTCGACGTTGATCGTCGGCGGTGCGACGCGGTGCTTGACCGTCAGCACCGCCGCCACCGACTCGATGCCGCCGGCGCCGCCCAGCAGATGGCCGGTCATCGACTTCGTACCGGAGACCAGGACGTGCCCCAGCTCGTCGCCGAAGACCTTCTCCATGGCCTTGATCTCCGCCACGTCGCCCTGCGGCGTCGACGTCGCGTGCGCGTTGACGTGGACGACCTCGGCGGGTGTCACGTCGTTGTGCGCGAAGAGGTTCTCCAGCGCCGCCGCGATGCCGCGGCCGCTCGGCTCCGGCTGCGCGATGTGGTGCGAGTCCGCCGACAGCCCCTGGCCGACCGCCTCGCAGTAGACCTTCGCCCCGCGCCGCTTCGCGTGCTCCGCGGACTCCAGCACCAGCACGCCCGCGCCCTCGCCGAGGACGAAGCCGTCGCGCGCCTTGTCGTACGGGCGGGAGGCGCCCTGCGGGTCGTCGTTGTTCTTCGACATCGCCATCATGTTGGCGAACGCCGCGATGGGCAGCGGGTGGATCGCCGCCTCGGTGCCGCCGGCCACGACGACGTCGGCGCGGCCGGTGCGGATCATCTCCACCGCGTACCCGATCGCCTCGCCGCCGGAGGCGCAGGCGCTGACCGGCGTGTGCACGCCGGCCCTGGCGTTGATCTGCAGGCCGACGTTGGCCGCCGGGCTGTTGGGCATGAGCATCGGCACGGTGTGCGGGGAGACCCGCCGGGCGCCCTTGTCCCGGAGGTTGTCGTACTGCTCCAGCAGCGTCGTCACGCCGCCGATGCCGGAGGCGACGACCGTGCCCAGCCGGTCGGGGTCGACCGCCGCGTCCTCGCCCGCCTTCGCGGTGAACCCGGCGTCGGCCCACGCCTCCCGGGTGGCGACGAGCGCGAACTGCGCCGCCCGGTCCAGCTTGCGGGCCTGCGGCCGCGGGATGATCTCGGTGGGCTCCACCGCGACCTCGCCCGCGAAGTGCACGGGCAGGTCCGCGGCCCAGGCGTGGTCCAGGTCGGCGATGCCGGAACGGCCGGCCACCAGGCCGTCCCAGGTGGATGCGCTGTCGCCACCCAGCGGTGTGGTGGCGCCGATTCCGGTGACGACCACGGTGCGATCGGTCGCGTTCACGTCGATGCTCACTCCGAAGGTTGAGGTGTTTCTACGGCGCCACCGCGGACCGCCGCCCGCGCCCGGGGGCGCGGGGGAGGGGGTGGCGACAGCGGGAGAGCCGGTCGGTCAGCTCTGGTGCTTGAGGATGTAGTCCGTGGCGTCGCCGACGGTCCTGAGCGCCTTGACGTCGTCGTCCGGGATCTTGACGTCGAAGCGCTCCTCGGCGGCGACGACGACCTCGACCATGGACAGCGAGTCGACGTCCAGGTCGTCGGTGAACGACTTGTCCAACTGGACGTCCTCGACCGGGATGCCGGCGATCTCGTTCACGATCTCCGCGAGACCGGCGACGATCTCTTCCTGAGTGGCGGCCATCTTGGGGACTCCTTCTTTCCGTTCCTTGAGGGTTCTCATGGGAGTGAGCTGCGCGGCGGCCGGAGCGGGCCCGGCCGCGGGTCAGGGGAGGGTCACGACCGTGGCGGCGTAGACCAGTCCGGCCCCGAACCCGATGACGAGGGCGGTGTCCCCGCTCTTCGCCTGCCCGGTCGCCAGCATCCGCTCCATGGCCAGCGGGATGGAGGCGGCCGAGGTGTTGCCGGTGGTCTCGATGTCGCGGGCGACCGCGACATGCTCCGGCAGCTTGAGGGTCTTCACCATCGAGTCGATGATCCGCATGTTGGCCTGGTGCGGGATGAAGACGTCCAGCTCGTCCGGCGTGATGCCGGCGGCGTCCAGGGCCTCCTGGGCGACCTTGGCCATCTCGTAGACGGCCCAGCGGAAGACCGTCTGGCCCTCCTGGGTGAGCGCCGGGAACTTCACGTCGCCGTTCTCGTCCACGGGCAGTTGCCCCAGGTCGCCGACGCGGAAGCGGTCCCACGGCACGGTCTGCTTGATGGTCTCGTGCTTGTCGCCCTCCGAGCCCCACACCGAGGGGCCGATGCCCGGCTCGTCGGCGGGGCCGACGACGACCGCGCCGGCGCCGTCGCCGAAGAGGAAGGCGGTGGTCCGGTCGGACTTGTCGGTGAGGTCCGAGAGCCGCTCGACGCCGACGACGAGCACGTGCTCCGCGCTGCCCTCCACGATCAGGCCCTTGGCCAGCGTCAGCCCGTACCCGAAGCCGGCGCAGGCGGCGGAGATGTCGAACGCGGCCGGCTTGCCCGCGCCCAGCAGATGCGCGATCTCGGTGGCCACCGACGGCGTCTGCATGAAGTGCGAGACGGTCGAGATGATCACGGCGTCGATCTGCTCCGCCGTCACGCCCGCCGCCGCGAGCGCCTTGCCCGCGGCCTCGACGGACATCTGCGCGACGGTCTCGTCGGGCCCCGCCCAGTGCCGGGTGGAGATGCCGGAGCGGCTGCGGATCCACTCGTCGGAGGAGTCGATGTACTGCAGGATCTCCTCGTTGGGCACGACGCGGGTCGGGCGGTAGCCGCCGACGCCCATGATGCGGGCGTACGGAGCACCCTTGGTGGGGCGGATCTTCGCGGTCATGCGTTCTCCTCCGCGGTGGCGGCCGTCTCGGCGACGGCGGCGCGGGCCTTCTCGATGTCCTCGGGAGTCTTCAGCGGCACCGCCGCCACGCCCTTCAGGGCGCGCTTGGCGAGTCCCGTGAGCGTGCCGCCCGGGGCGGCTTCCACCAGTGCGGTCGCGCCGTGCGCCGCGAAGGTCTCCATGCAGGCGTCCCAGCGCACCGGGCTGGCGACCTGCGCGACCAGCCGCTCGACGACCTCCGCGCCCGACGCCACGACCCGGCCGTCGCCGTTGGACACGTACGGGATCCGCGGGTCCGCGGGGGTGAGCTGCCCGGTCTTCGCCGCCAGCGCGGCCACGGCGGACTTCATGTGCTCGGTGTGGAAGGCGCCGGCGACCTTCAGCGGTACGACGCGGCGCGCGCCCTCCGGCTTGTCCTCGGCCAGCTCCGCGAGCTGCGCGGCGGTGCCGGCGGCGACGATCTGCCCGGCGCCGTTGACGTTGGCGGGGGTGAGGCCGAGGCGGTCCAGGTGCGCCAGCACGGTGTCCTGCTCGCCGCCGAGCACGGCGGACATGCCGGTCTCGGTGACGGCGGCGGCCTCGGCCATGGCCAGGCCCCTGGCCCGTACCAGCGCGATGGCCTCCTCGTCGGTGATCACCCCGGCGAGCGCGGCGGCGGTCAGCTCGCCGACGCTGTGGCCGGCGACCATGCCGACCTGCGCGCGCAGCGGGCCGGGGCCTTCGAAGAGCGCGTACGCGCTGACGAGGCCGGCGGCGACCAGCAGCGGCTGCGCCACCGCGGTGTCGCGGATCTCGTCCTCGTCCGCCTCGGTGCCGGCGCGGACCAGGTCGAGCCCGGCGACGTCCGACCAGGCCGACAGCCGCTCGGCGACGCCGGGGAGGTCGAGCCAGGGGGTGAGGAAGCCGGGCGTCTGGGCGCCCTGGCCGGGAGCTACGAGTACGAGCACCCTTCAACCTTCTCTTGTCGGGGGTGTCTGCCGCCCGTGGGGACGGGGACGAAGAACACCGGAGGGATTTGTTGAGTCCGAACAAATGACTAGGGCTGGGGTTCCGCCTCCGTCAGCCGGCCGAGGATCAGTGCGATACGCAGAGTAAACGCCGACCGGACATCGGACGGGGACCAACCCGTGACATCGGTCACACGTCGCAGCCGGTAGCGAACGGTGTTGGGGTGAACGAACAACATCCGCGCGGCACCTTCGAGGCTCGACGCCTGCTCCAGGTAGACGCTCAGCGTCTCCAGCAGCGCGGAGCCGGCCTCCGCGAGAGGACTGTAGATCTCCTCCACCAGTTGTTCACGCGCCGCCGGATCGCCTGCGATCGCCCGCTCCGGCAGCAAGTCGTCCGCCAGCACGGGCCGCGGTGCGTCCTCCCAGGCCGAGCACGCCTTGAGCCCCGCCGCCGCGGCCTGCGCGGAGCGCGTCGCGGCCAGCAGGTCGCCGACGACCGGGCCGGCCACCACGGGACCCTGCGCGAACGGGCCGATCAGCGCCTTCGCCGCCTTCAGCGGCTCCGCGCTGCCGCCCGCGATGACCACGAGCCGGGTGCCCAGCACCCCCGTCAGCACCTGGAGCTTCGCGTGCCGCGCCGCCCGCCGGATCGCCTCCACGGTCAGCTCGCTGTCGCCGTCGGGCGCGGTGCCCAGCACCACGCACACGTGCTCCGGCGAACTCCAGCCGAGCGCCGCCGCGCGGGACACGGCGCCCTCGTCGGCCTCGCCGGACAGCACCGCGTTGACCACCAGCGACTCCAGCCGGGCGTCCCACGCGCCGCGGGCCTCCGCGGCCTGCGCGTAGACCTGGGCGGTGGCGAAGGCGATCTCGCGGGCGTAGACGAGCAGCGCCTCGCGCAGCGTGGACTCGTCGCCGGGCGCGGCGACGTCCTCGATCGCGGACTCCATCACCTCGATCGTCGTACGCACCATCTCCACCGTCTGCCGCAGCGTGATCGCCCGGGTCAGCTCCCGCGGCGCCGTGCCGAACACGTCGGTGGAGATGGCCTGCGGCGTCTCGGGGTGCCGGAACCACTCCGTGAACGCCGCGATGCCCGCCTGCGCGACCAGCCCGATCCACGAGCGGTGCTCCGGGGGCATGGCCCGGTACCAGGGCAACTGCTCATCCATCCGGGCGATGGCGGCGGCGGCGAGTTCCCCGGACGACTTCTCCAGGCGGCGCAGGGTCGCGGTGTGCGGATGCTGCAACCGAGCGGCGTCACGGTCGGGCGGCTCGGGTGTCTCGGTCGGTTCAGGCACGGGTCTAGCCTGCCCTATCCGGGTCGCGTCGGACGAAAGCGGCGTCTTCCCGCGGTGACTCCGGCCGCTTCGGGGGGTTTCGGGCGGCTTCCGGCGGCGTACGGTGGCGGGGTGATTCAGCTACGGCGGGGGCGGGGGCGCTACCGCGGCGGGGACGCGGGCGCCGGAATCGAGACGCTGCACGCGTTCTCCTTCGGCGGCTTCTACGACCCGGACAACGTCCGCTTCGGCGCGCTCGTCGCCTGCAACGAGGAGCGACTGCGGCCCGGCGCGGGCTTCGCCGAACACCCGCACCGCGACATGGAGATCGTCACCTGGGTCCTCGACGGCGAGCTGACCCACGAGGACTCCGCCGGCCGCGCCGAGACCGTCCGTCCCGGGGACGTCGCGCGGCTGTCCGCGGGTACGGGTATCCGGCACGTGGAGCGCAACGCGGGCCCGGCTCCGCTGGCGTTCCTGCAGATGTGGCTGATGCCGGCGGCCCCGGGCGGCGAGCCCTCGTACGAGGTGGTCCGCGGCATCGCCGACGGCACGCCGCTGGCGGTGGAGCGGGCGGCGGCGGTGCTGTACGTGCGCCGGCTGCGCGCGGGGGAGCGGACGGCGCTGCCGGACGCGCCGTGGGTGTATGTGCACGTGGTCCGCGGCGCGGTCCGCATCGGCGGCGAGTCCCCCGCGGCGGGGCCGGGGGACGCGGCCCGTATCGCCGGCTGCGAGGGCCTGGACCTGACGGCGGAGGGCCAGGCGGCGGCGCTGGTGTGGGAGATGCAGACGGCGGACGGGGCGGGCTGAGGCCCGCGGTCCTGCGTGGCTCACCGGTCCTCCTGGAGCCTGAGCAGCTCGGCGAAGACCGAGTCCCTGCCCCGGGCGACGAGTTCGTCGAAGGTGCCGGTCTCCGCGACGCGGCCGCGGTCGAGGACGACGATGCGGTCGGCGATGCGGGTGTTGACCAGGCGGTGGGTGATGAACACGGTGGCCCGGCCGGCGGCGAGCGTCTTCAGCCGGGTGTAGATGCGGTGTTCGCCGCGGGCGTCGAGCGCGGCGGTCGGCTCGTCCAGCACGAGCACGGGGGCGTCGCGGTGGAAGGCGCGGGCGACGGCGATGCGCTGCCACTGGCCGCCGGACAGGTCGTGGCCGCCCCACCAGGAGCGGGCCAGCGAGGTGTCGAGCCCGCGGGGCAGGGCGTCGAGTACGCCGTCGGCGCCGGCCGCCGCGGCGGCGGCGTGCACGGCGGCGTCGCCCTCGGGGCGGGGCTGGCCGAGGGTGATGTTCTCGCGGGCGGCCAGCGGCCAGCGGGTGTAGTCCTGAGGTACGTGCGCGATACGGGACAGCACGGTGGCCGGATCGGCGTCCGCCAGGTCCGTCCCGTCCCAGCGCACGGAGCCCTCGGTGGCCACGTACAGCCCGGTGAGCAGGCGGGCCAGGGTGCTCTTGCCGGCGCCGTTCTCGCCGACGAGGGCGAGGACCTCGCCGCGCCTGAGGTCGAGGCTCACGCCGTCCAGCGCGGGGCGGTCGGCGCCGGGGTAGGTGAAGGAGACGTTCCGTGCGGTGATCAACTGCGGCCCGTCCGCGGCCACTTCTGCCGTGCCGCGGCGGTTCGCCCATGGCTCGGCGAGGGCCAGGAAGCGCGCCCAGTCGTCCAGCGAAAGCGACGTGCGGAACAGCCGCGCCCCGGCCCGTACCGTGGTGTCGAGCGCCGCCCCCGAGGCCCGCACGGCGAGCGCCGCGGTGCCCGCCGCGGCCGGCTCCATGCGCCCGGCGGCCACGAGGAACACGAGCACGCCCCACGTCGCGGCGGTGCCGAGGGCGGTGAGCGCGTCGCCGACGCCCTGGACGAGGAGCGCCTGCCGGGTGGCCGCAAGCTGCTCGGCCTCCAGCCGGCCGGAGATCACGCGGTACTGCCGGACGAGGAAGGCGGCCATGGTGCCCGCCCGCACCTCGTCGGCGTGCCTGCGGTCGGTGGTGTACGAGCGGAAGACGCTGCGCAGCCGGGTGTCGCTGAGATTGCGGTGGTGCGCGGCGTGCTCGATGCGCGCACCCCGTACGGCACCCCAGGCACACGGCACGACGGAGGCGACCAGCAGCGGCAGCATCACCGGGTGCAGCACGGTGACGACCGTCGCCGCGGCGGCCAACTGCGCGGCGGCGGACGTCAGCACCTGCGCGTCGAGGATCAGCTCCCCGGTCATCTCGGCCCCGTCCGACGCCGCCTCGTGCGCGTCCTCGAACCCGGGGTCCTCGTATGCCACCAGCTCGGCGTCGGTCGCCGCGGTGATCACCGCGAGGTCCGCCTCCCGCACCACCTTCGGTGCCAGCCGCGCGGCGGCCGCCCGCGCCCCGGCGTCCAGCACGTACCGCCCGCATGCGGCGAGCACGAGCGCCACCACGGCCCCCGTACTGTCCCGCAACCCGTCGGCGACGTCGTCCCCGCCGAAGACCCCGGCGAGCACCCGCGCGGTCGCCGCCAGCGCCACGGCGGTCAGCACGGCGGCCCCGACCTGGCACCCGAGCAGCGCCACGACGGCCCGCCGGTCCGTCCGCCACCCGAGCCGCCCGGCCTCCGCGAGGGTCCGGGGCAGCCGGCGGGCGATGGCCCAGGTGGACAGGTTGACGTTGGCGTCGAAGTGCCGGTCGGAGGCGAGCCGCATGAGCGGCGCCTGCCCGGCGGCGACGGGCGGTAAGGAAGCGGAGTTACTCACGCCCCCATGGGGAGCCCGAACGGGCCCGGCGGGCAACGGTATTGTTCCGGCCACGGACCCTTGAGGCGGAACGTGCGGACCCGCCGGGCGGGACCGACACCGCCCGCGGTCAACGCGGCGCAGCCTGTGAGGAGTTCCCGTGTCGGAATCGGCGGCGCAGGTCAGGGAAATTCTGCGGCATCTCGAAGCCGAAGGCGATCTTTCCCGGGCTTCCTTTCGGGGTGAGTGCGAGTGGACATGGGATCGTGTCACACCCGGGCTGCTCGCACTCCTCGCCATTCATACGGCCGTCGTGGACGAACTGGGGGGACTTCCTGACGACGGCGGTGTGGAACGGCTGTTGGCCGAAGCCGTCGCGCACACGCGGGGGCTGGAGCGTTTCGATGTCGGCGACCTGGCGGCACTGCTGCGCGCGGACGTGGTGCGCTCAAGCCGCCCGGACGGACCGGATGGACTGACCTGGGGCGGGTGCTTCCGCCTCCTCGGCGGGCTGGTGGCTGTCCGCCGGATGTCCTCGGCGGACCTCGACGACCTGCTGGAACGGGCGGAAGCAGCGTGCCGTCACATGCTCGGGACCGGCCTCCTGACCGAGCCCCGGGTGCGCGACGGCGAGTACGGGCCGTGGGACGTCTCGGAATCCTGGAGCCCGGAGACCGAGCGGATCGCCGTCGCATCCTTGCGGGTGCCGCGCATACCGGGAGTCGACATCCTGCCCTACCGGACCGCCGACGGCATTCTCGGCGCAACCGCGAAGCTCGTCGGCGTGAGGTTCTTGCTGCAGGCGTTCGAGGCCGGGTCGACCGGCAAGACGTGGGATTCCTCCCGGCGGGGCATCATCGCGAACGTCATGGCCAAGGGAGGCGAGGCGGAAGAGGCAACTCACGCTCTCGGCCCCGAGGTCATGGCACGCATGCCCCGTCCGACGGACGGAGAGATCACGGAGCTGAAATTCGTCGGCTGCGACGGCCCCGGGTGGATTCTCAGGGGCATGATGTCCGGCATAGGAGCCATGGCGGCTGTCATCGACTTGAGGATCCATTTCCTCTTCACCCATACAGTGGTCGACTTGCGGGCCCGGGACGGCGCCGGGGGGTGAGCCGGCGCACGACGACGGCCGGGGCGGCCGGCGGGGGTCAGAGCGGGGCCGGCAGGTGGTCCCGGGCCCACTGCTCGAAGGTGGTGAGCGGGATGCCGAGGGCCGTGGCGTACCGGGGGCGGCCGGGCTGGCCGGCGGTGTTGAGCCACTCGTGCGCGACGCCCATCGGCGGCATGCCGGCGGCGAGGGCCTCCTCGGCGGTCATGTCCGGGGCGGGCAGGTGCGTACCGAGGACGCGGGAGAGGACGTCGGCGATCTCCGTCATCGACAGGTAGTCGCTCGCCAACTCCAGTTCGACGCGGTCGAACCGCTCCGGCTCGGCGATCGCCGCGGCCGCCGCGTGCCCGATGTCGGCCACCGCGACCAGGGACAGCCGGGTCCCGGGGTTCAGGACGCTCACCAGGCCGCCCTCGATGCCGCGCGGGAGGAGAAACCCCATGGATGGGAGGAAGTTCTCCATGAACGTGCCTGGCTTGAGGAGCGTCCAGCGCGGGAAGCCGGCCGCGCGGAGGTGGTCCTGGACGGCAGCCTTGGCGGTCAGGCCGGCCTCCACCGCCCAGCGCCCCTCGGCCCAGCCGGGGGTCTCGGTGTGCTGCCCGGCGCCGGTGACGGAGGTGTGCACGAACTGCCGGACCCCTGCGGTCCGCGCGCCCTCGATGAGGTTGACGCCCTGGGCCACCTCCCCGTCGAAGTCGAAGCCGTCCGCGGTCATGGCGGGCATCTGTACGGAGAACACCGCCCGGGCCCCGGTCGCGGCCCGGATGACGGAGTCGCGGTCGTGGAGATCGCCGGCCACCACCTCGGCGCCGAGAGCCGCGACGGTCCGGGCCCGGTCACCGCCCGGGTCCCGTACCAGCGCGCGGACGGGCACACCCGCCGCCCGCAGGGCGCGCGCGGTGGCGCCGCCCTGCCTGCCGGTGGCGCCGGTGACCAGGACGGGCGCGGAATCTGCGGACATGGCGCTCCTCGGGTGCTCGCCGGAACCTAAACGGCGGGGCCCGCCGTTTAGGTTCCGGGTACGATACGGCGGGCCCCGCCACTTAGCAAACCCGGAGGCGACACCATGCCCGGCACCGGCCAGCGCGCAGACGCGCGGCGCAACTACGCGCGCATCCTCGCCGTGGCCTCGGAAGAGGTCGCCGCGCACGGCGCCGACGCCTCCCTGGAACAGATCGCCCGCACCGCGGGAGTCGGGTCGGCGACCGTACGAAGGCACTTCCCCACGCGCCGCGCGCTCCTGGAGGCGGTCTCCAGGGAGCGGATCGAGGCCCTGGGCCTCCGTGCGCACGCCCTGACCGGAAGGGCGGACAGCCGCGGCGCGCTCCTGGAATGGCTGGACGAGGTGGTGGCCTACTGCGTCGCCGCCCGCGGCCTGGCCGCCGCGCTCTCCTACGACACCGCCGGGGCGGACCCCGTACACGGCAACACCTGCGCGGCGGCGCTGGCAGGAGCGGCGGCCCCGCTGCTGCACCGGGCGGTCCAGGACGGCGAGGTGACCCCGGACGCCGCGGTCACCGACCTGATCACCCTGATCGTCGGCATCACCCTGGCCACGGAACACCACCCGGACCCCGCCACCGAGGCGAACCGCCTCTTCCACCTGGCGGTCACGGGCCTGAGCCCGCAGAACTGACCGGCGGCGCAGGCCGGGGTCACTTGGTATCCTTTACTTTGTGACAGAGAAAGTAAGGAAAGTGCGCCGCTGCACCGCGAAGGTGTCCAGCAAGAACCAGATCACTCTCCCTGTCGCCGCGCTGCGCGCCGCCCACATCCACCCCGGCGACATACTGCGCGTCGAGGTCGATGATCAGGGCAGGCTGACCCTGGTGCCCGAGCAGGACCCCCTGGATACGGTCGCGGTCTTCCCGGGGCTCTCCGACAGCGCAGACCTGGAGGCGGAGCGCGACGCATGGGACGCGTGATCCTCGACTCCAGCGTCCTCCTCGCGCTGCTCGACCCCGGTGACGCGCTGCACGCGTCGGCGCGGCAGGCCGTGTCGTCCATGCGGCACGACGGACACGAACTCGCCGTTCCCGCATCGGTGCTGAGCGAGTGCCTGGTACGTGCTCACAGGCAGGGAGGAAGCGATACGGCTGCCGACGTGGAGAAGGCCATCGACCGCATCGCGGTCGATGTGCTCCCCCTCGACCGCCGTATCGCGCGCGTCGCGGCGGCGCTCAGGGCCCAGCAGAAGGCACTCCGGCTGCCGGACGCGCTGGTGATCGCCACGGCGACGGCGACCGGCGCGTTCGCGGTGCTGACCGGTGACAAGCGCTGGGACGGCGTCGACCCCCTCGTGGAGATCGTCACCCCGCACGAGGAGTGACCTGACCACGTCCAGGCGAGAACGGGCCGGATTCCCAGTGTCGTTCGTCGTCGGCGGTGGGGCTTCGGGACAGGTGGTGGAGCAGGCGGTCGGCTTGCCATGGGGCGTACCGGTCCGCCGCCGCGGCGGCCAATTCGCCCGCCGCGTTCGCCTGTCCCCAGGCTGCGGCGTCCTGTTCCGTGACCGGGTGGCCCGCGGCGCGGGCCACCCGGGCGCGTTCAGCGGCCGGTCCGATGGGGCGGAAAACGGTCTGGAACGTGGCCTCGAATGCGTCCAGCACGGCCTCCCGGGCGTACTCCGCCGCCTGCACGATTCCGGCGGCACTCACGTACGCGGCCCGGTAAGCCTCGAAGGCGGAGTCGTCGACGGCGGCCGGAGCCGCGGCTCTCATGCCCGCGGCCCGGACGGCCGGGGGTGCCGACCCTTCGTCAAGAAACGCCGGCTGACAGCATGCCGGTCATCAGCAAAGTCCGGGCTTCCTGACGCGTCGTGGTGTGGGCGAAGCCCGCCCGGGTGAGCAGGTCGGTCCAGACGCAGGGCTGAAGCACCCAGCGGTGCATCGTCGTTGCCTCGCCCGCCGGTGTTCTCGCCGGGATATCGGCGCGTACGACATCCGCCTGCGCGGCGGCGCCGTTCGCGTAGCGGGCGAGGGTGGAGAACACGAGCCGGCCGCCGGGGCGCAGGGCGGTGGCCGCTGCCGGGAGCAGGGCGCGGGGGTCGGTGAAGTCGACGGCGCCGAAGACGCTGTAGAGCACGTCGTACGTGTCCGGTGTCCTGCGCAGGTGTGTGGCCGCATCGGCGTGGACGAGCCGGAGCCGGGGGGCAAGGTACGCGTACAGGCTGGAGGCCAGGGCGTGTTGGGCCGGGGAGGCGTCGATCGCGTCCACCCGGGCGGGGCGATGACGCGACGCCAGGTACGCGGCCTGCCGCGCCGGCCCGGCCCCCAGATCGCCCGCCCGCAGGCCGGTGACCTCCCCCAGGATCTCCGCGCCCGGCCCGCCGTCCCCGGACCACGTCCAGCGGAAGGTGTCCGGGACCGCGCGGTCCCGTTCCGCGCGGACGCGGCCGTAGTGGTGCCAGAGGTCGGGTGTCGTCTCCACCCACCCCATCATGGCGCGCACGGGGTCCGCCCGCCGGGGGTTACCCCCCTGCGGCGTACGGGAGTTGGCCCGATGGCCGCAGGTCACGCCCCCGCCGTAGCTTCAGGTCCCCGGGCCGCCACCCGGCACCCGAGGCACCCCCCGAGGAGCACGATGCGCAGACCCTCCCTCACCTCCCTCGCCCTGCTCGCCGCCACCACCCTCACCGCCACCCTGTCCGCCGCCGCACCCGCCTCCGCCGCAACCACCCCCTCGACCGGCGGCGGCCAGACCATCGACTGGGGCCCCTGCTCCGCCCAGCAGCACCCCGACCTGGTGAAAGCCGGAGCCGAGTGCGGGCAGCTCACCGTGCCCCTCGACTACGCCGCCCCCCGGGGCCGCACCATCGACATCGCCGTCTCGCGCATCCGCGCCACCGCCGAGCCCTCCCAGCGCCGCGGCATCCTCCTCGCCAACCCCGGCGGACCCGGCGGGCCCGGACTCGACTACCCCCTCGCCCTCAGCCCCGTACTGGGCGAGGTCGCCGACCGCTACGACCTCATCGGCTTCGACCCCCGCTTCCTCGGCGACAGCACCCCCCTCGCCTGTACGCCCCCCGCCGGGCCGCCCGCCCCGGCCGCCGGCAACCACCGGCAGCTCTTCGACGCCACGGTCGCGTCCGCCCGCGACATGGGGCAGCGCTGCGGCCGGCCCCCGGGCAACACCGCGCTGCTGCCCCACGCCACCAGCCGCAACGTCGCCCGCGACATGGACGCCATCCGCGCCGCCCTCCGCGAGCCCGCGCTGTCCTACTTCGGCGTCTCCTACGGCGCCGACCTCGGCGCCGTCTACACCCAGCTCTTCCCCCGCCGCGCCGACCGCATCGTCCTGGACAGCGGCACCGACCCCTCGCTCACGCAGTACGAGCTCTTCCAGGTCACCGGCCCCGCCGCCGAAGCGGGCCTCGACGAGTGGGCGGCGTGGACGGCCGCGCGCCACGACACGTACCGCCTGGGCCGCACTGCCCCGCGCGTCCGCGCCACCGTGGAAAGGCTGGTCACGCGGGCGGAGCGGCAGCCGATCAGCGTCGGCGGCCACGTCGCGGACGCCGGCCGGCTGCGGCTGATCATGCACCAGTTGGTGCAGTACGAGGAGAGCGACCCGGAGCTGGCGCGCATCGTACGCAACCTCCGCGACGCCCTCGACGGGCACCCGGTCGAGCCCGACCCGGTACTCGCGCAGTGGCTGACGCTGCTCAACTCACCCGACGCAGACGCGCTGTTCGCCGTCCCGTCGTTCACCATGTGCGCGGACGGCGGCTGGCCCGCGGGCGGCTGGCCCGCCGGCACGAACGCCTACTGGCGCGCCACCCAGAAGAGCCGCGCAACCGAGCCGGTCTTCGGCCCCAAGGCCAACGCCGTCTCCGCCTGCACCTACTGGCCGGTCGAACCCGGCGACACCGGCACCGTCATCGACAACGACGTACCCGTCCTCGTCCTCCACGCCACCCGCGACAACAACACCCCGTACGCGGGCGGCGTCGCCCTCCACCGCGCACTCGGCGGCTCCCGCCTCCTGACCGCCGACATCCGCAGCCACGGCGTCTACGCCAACTCCGTCAGCGGCAACGAGCCCATCACCTGCGCCGACAACGCCGTCAACGCCTACCTCGCCGGCGGCCCCCTCCCGGCGACCGGCCGCACCTGCACGCCCCGACCGCCCCGGCCGGCCACCGCCTCAGCGCGCGGTGGCCGTCCGCAGCCCGAACCCGACCGGCACCGGCTGATGCCACTGCACCCCGCGAGCCCAGACCGCACCGGCGGGTTCACGGGACAGCCGCCCAGGACCTCCCCGTACGCCGCTCACGCCTCCGCGGGCCGGGCGTCCTCGGGACCGCCGTCCGCAGCCGGGCCGTCCGCCGCCGCGTCCGCCGGCTCCGTCTCCTCCGCCAGCTTCACCACCGCCACCGCCGCGACCACCACCCCCGCGACCGTGACCAACTTCTCCAACGCGCTGCCGAATCCGAAAAGCATGCGAACCTCCCCCTCACCGGCCACCAGCCTAGCGCCGACCAGTGACAGAGGTCACTTGCCCGCGGCCAGCTCCGCCAGCACCCCGTCCGTGAACGGCGGCCACGCCTCCGTCGCCCAGTCCCCGAAGCCCTTGTCCGCCAGCGCCACGCAGGCCGCCCCGTGCCCCGCCGCCGTCGGCGCCTCCGGGTCGACCCACAGGAACGTGCCGGACTGGCCGAAGTGCCCGTACGTCCCCGGGGAGGACGACGCCCCCGTCCAGTGCGGCGACTTCCCGTTGCGGATCTCGAAGCCCAGACCCCAGTCGTTCGGGTTCATGTGGCCGTAGCCCGGCAGCACGCCCTTCAGACCGGGGAAGCAGACCGACGTCGCCTCCGCGTGCGTCTCGTCCGAGACCAGCCGCGGCACCAGCAGCTCGCCCGCGAACCTGGCCAGGTCCGCGACCGTCGAGGTGGCGTCCTTCGCCGGAGAGCCGTCCAGCGTCGTCGCCGTCATGCCCAGCGGCACGAACACCGCGTCCCGGACGTACTCCGCCAGCGGTATGTCCGTCGCCTTCGCGAGGTGGTCGCCCAGGACCTCGAAGCCGGCGTTCGAGTACAGCCTGCGGGTGCCGGGCGCCGCCATCACGCGGTGCTCGTCGAAACCGAGCCCGGACGTGTGCGCCAGCAGGTGGCGTACGGTCGAGCCCTCGGGCCCCGCCGGCTCGTCCAGCTCGATCGCGCCCTCCTCGACGGCCACCAGCACCGCGTACGCCACCAGGGGCTTCGTCACCGACGCCAGGTAGAAGCGGTGGTCCGCCGGGCCGTGGGCCCCGGCGATCGAGCCGTCGGCGCGTACCGCCGCGGCCGCCGCGGTACCGACGGGCCACGACTCGATCACAAGCAGGCTGTCCATGCGCCGAGCCTAACCCGCGCATATCGTGTTGCTTGGAGTGCACTCCAAGTCAGTAGCGTCGACGCGTCGAGAGTGGGGAGCCTGCAATGAGCCTGACCACAGCGGCCCGGGTACGCCCCGAGGGCCAGGAGCACTTCTCCATCAGCGAGGTCGTCTCCTTCACGGGGCTGAGCGCGCACACCCTGCGCTGGTACGAGCGCATCGGGCTGCTCAACGACGTCCACCGCTCGCACACCGGGCAGCGCCTCTACACCAACGACGACCTCGACTGGCTCGACTTCGTCCGCAAGCTGCGGCTCACCGGGATGCCGGTCGCCGACATGGTGCGCTACGCCGAGCTCGTCCGGGCCGGCGACCAGACGATGACCGAGCGCACCCAGCTCTTCCGCGAGCACCGCGAGGTGGTCAAACAGCAGATCGCGGATCTGCAGACGACGCTCGCCGTCCTCGACTTCAAGATCGAATTCTACGAGGGAGTAGCCTCCGGATGCACTCCATGAACACCCCCGTCGCCACCGTCCCCCTCGGCACCGACGGGCCCCGGGTCGGGGTCCAGGGCCTCGGCTGCATGGGCATGAGCTTCGCGTACGGGCCCACCGACGCGGACGCCGCCCGAGCCACCCTCGACCGCGCCCTCGAACTCGGCATCACCCTGTACGACACCGCCGACATGTACGCCGACGGCGAGAACGAGAAGTTCATCGCCCCCTTCATCCGCGCCAACCGGGACGCCGTCACCCTGGCCTCCAAGTTCTCGCTCTCCACCGACCCCGAGGATCCGCAGAAGCGCGTGATCCGCAACGACCGGCCCTATCTGCGCTCCTGCATCGAGGGCAGCCTGCGCCGGCTCGGCGTGGAGACCATCGACCTGTACTACATGCACCGCCGCGACCTGCGCGTCCCGATCGAGGACACGGTCGGCTTCATGGCCGAGCTGGTCCAGGAGGGCAAGGTGCGGCACCTCGGGCTGAGCGAGGTCACCGGCGCGGAGCTGCGCGCCGCGCACGCGGTGCACCCGATCGCGGCGGTGCAGTCGGAGTGGTCGGTCTTCAGCCGGGACGTGGAGCGGACGGCGGTGCCCGCGGCGCGGGAGCTGGGCGTCGCCTTCGTGCCGTACTCGCCGCTCGGCCGGGGCTTCCTCACCGGGTCCTTCGTCAACGCCGAGGAGGACCTGACCGCCGACGACTTCCGCCGGACGATGCCGCGCTTCACCGGCGGCAACGGCGCGAAGAACGCCGAACTGCTCGCGCCGCTGCGGCAGGTCGCCGAGGCGCACGGGGCGACGCCGGCGCAGATCGCGCTCGCGTGGGTGCACGGGCAGGCGGCGCTGCGCGGGATGACGGTGGTGCCGATCCCGGGGACGCGGAAGCCGTCGCGGGTGGAGGAGAACGCCGCGGCGACGGTGATCGAGCTGACGGAGGCGGAGCGGGCGCTGCTGGAGCCGCTGGCCGGACAGGTCGCGGGGCCGCGGTACGCGGACGTCGGCTTCACGTCGGCGGGCAGGGAGTAGGGCTGAGACGACGCCGGCCGGTCCCATACCTCGTACGGGACCGGCCGATACGCGTTCCGTCAGGCGTCGCCGCCCGCCGCCCCCGGGTCGGCCGCCGCCACGTCGAGAAGCTGGTACCGGTCGATCGCCTGCTTCAGCACGGACCGGTCCACCTTCCCCTCCTTGGCCAGCTCCGTCAGCACTCCCACCACGATCGACTGCGCGTCGATGTGGAAGAAGCGCCGCGCCCCGCCGCGGGTGTCGGCGAAGCCGAAGCCGTCCGCGCCCAGCGACTGGTACGTGCCCGGCACCCACCGCGAGATCTGGTCGGGTACGGACCGCATCCAGTCCGACACCGCCACGAACGGCCCCTCGGCCCCGGCGAGCTTCCGCGTCACCCACGGCACCCGCTGCTCCTCCTCCGGGTGCAGCAGGTTGTGCCGCTCCGTCTCGACGGCCTCCCGGCGCAGCTCGTTCCACGAGGTGGCGGACCATACGTCGGCGCGTACGTCCCACTCCTCGGCCAGGATCCGCTGCGCCTCCAGCGCCCACGGCACGGCCACGCCGGACGCCATGACCTGCGCCGGGATCCGGCCCGCCGCCGCAGGCGACAGCTTGTGGATGCCCTTGACGATGCCCTCGACGTCGACGTTCTCCGGCTCGGCCGGGTGGACGATCGGCTCGTTGTACACGGTCAGGTAGTAGAAGACGTCCTCGCCGTGCGGGTGCTCGGGCGACGAGCCGTACATCCGCCGCAGGCCGTCCTGCATGATGTGCGCGATCTCGAAGCCGAACGCCGGGTCGTACGCCACGGCCGCCGGGTTCGTCGACGCCAGGAGCTGGGAGTGGCCGTCGGCGTGCTGCAGGCCCTCGCCGGTGAGCGTGGTGCGGCCGGCGGTGGCGCCGATGACGAAGCCGCGGCCGAGCTGGTCGGCCATGGCCCAGAACTGGTCGCCGGTGCGCTGGAACCCGAACATCGAGTAGAAGACGTAGACCGGGATCAGCGGCTCGCCGTGGGTGGCGTACGCGGTGCCGGCGGCGGTCAGCGCGGCCGTACAGCCGGCCTCGGAGATGCCGTCGTGCAGGAGCTGCCCGGTGGGCGACTCCTTGTAGGCGAGGAGCAGATCGCGGTCCACGGACTCGTAGGTCTGGCCGAGCGGGTTGTAGATCTTGGCGCTCGGGAAGAAGGAGTCCATGCCGAACGTGCGGTACTCGTCCGGCGCGATCGGCACGAAGCGCTTGCCGATCTCCTTGTCCCGCATCAGGTCCTTCAGCAGCCGCACGAACGCCATCGTGGTGGCGATCGCCTGGGTGCCGGAGCCCTTCTTGACGGCCGCGTAGGTCTTGTCGTCCGGCAGCTTCAGCGGCTGGGAGCGCACCACGCGCGTCGGTACGTAGCCGCCGAGGGCCTGCCGGCGGTCGTGCATGTACTGGATCTCCTCGGAGTCCCGGCCGGGGTGGTAGTACGGCGGGAGGCCGTCTTCCAGGTCCTTGTCCGGGATGGGGAGGTGCAGCCGGTCGCGGAACCGCTTGAGGTCCTCGACCGTGAGCTTCTTCATCTGGTGCGTGGCGTTGCGGCCCTCGAAGTTCGGGCCGAGGGTCCAGCCCTTGATGGTCTGGGCGAGGATGACGGTCGGCTGGCCCTTGTGCGCGACGGCGGCCTCGAAGGCGGCGTAGACCTTGCGGTGGTCGTGGCCGCCGCGGCCGAGGTGGAGGAGCTGGCCGTCGGTCATGTCCTCGACCATGCGGCGCAGCCGCAGGTCGTCGCCGAAGAAGTGCTCGCGGATGTACGCGCCGGACTCGGTGGCGTACGTCTGGAACTGGCCGTCGGGCGTCGTGTTCAGCTTGTTGACCAGGGCGCCGTCGCGGTCCTGTGCGAGCAGCGGGTCCCAGGAGCGGTCCCAGACCAGCTTGATCACGTTCCAGCCGGCGCCGCGGAAGTACGACTCCAGCTCCTGGATGATCTTCCCGTTGCCGCGGACGGGGCCGTCGAGCCGCTGGAGGTTGCAGTTCACGACGAAGGTGAGGTTGTCCAGCCCTTCGCGGGCGGGCAGGGACAACTGGCCCAGCGACTCCGGCTCGTCCATCTCGCCGTCGCCGAGGAACGCCCACACGTGCGAGCGCGAGGTGTCGGCGATGCCGCGGGCCTGCATGTAGCGGTTCATCCGGGCCTGGTGGATGGCACCCAGCGGGCCGAGGCCCATGGAGACCGTGGGGAACTCCCAGAAGTCCGGCATGTTCCGCGGGTGCGGGTAGCTGGACAGGCCGTTGGGGGCCTTGGAGTGCTCCTGCCGGAAGCCGTCGAGCTGCGCTTCGCTGAGGCGGTCGAGCAGGAAGGCGCGGGCGTAGATGCCGGGCGAGGCGTGGCCCTGGAAGAAGACCTGGTCACCGCCGTCGCCGCGGTCCTTGCCGCGGAAGAAGTGGTTGAAGCCCACGTCGTAGAGCGACGCGGACGAGGCGAAGGTGGCGATGTGGCCGCCGACGCCGATACCGGGGCGCTGGGCCCGGGAGACCATCACGGCCGCGTTCCAGCGGGTCGCGTTCAGGACCTTGCGCTCGATCTCCTCGTTGCCGGGGAAGAACGGCTCGTCCTTGGTCGCGATGGTGTTGACGTAGTCCGTGCTGCGCATCTCGGGCACTGCCACGCGCTTCTCGCGGGCGCGTTCGATGAGGCGGAGCATGAGATAGCGGGCTCGTTCCCGGCCCCGCTCGTCGACGGCCGCGTCGAGCGAGTCGAGCCACTCCTGGGTCTCCTCGGGATCGAAATCCGGGACCTGGCTGGGAAGGCCGCCAATGATGATCGGGTTGCGATCGGATCCGGAAGCCACGCTGTTCCTTCGCTGTACGTATCGGTATTCGGACTGCTCACAGATGAGAGGTCTGGCGCTGATTCCCATCGTCTACCGCGGTTGCGGCCACGTCATCTCTACTGTTTGGTAACCCTGTATTCGTTCGACCGGGGCTCCACCGACACGGCCGTGGAGGGGCCGTACGGACTGATCGCCAGCGTACCCGCAGGCAACCCGGGCGACTGCGCCCCCTGGTCCAGGGGTGCCCTCCATAGGGCGGGATCGGCCGCCGGGTACTTGCGCGATTCGCCCGGCACGTGTGGACTACGCCCATCGCCTCGCGTGCGCGCGGGTGTGATGCTGATTTCGGATGACATCGGAAGACACAGGCATACGAGCAGGAGGCAATCCGTGAGCGCGACCGCGGACCACGCGGAGGAGCGGACCAACCCCGCCACCAGGCTGGGTTTCCAGGCCGGAGAGGTGGTCCAGGAGATCGGTTACGACGACGACACCGATCAGGAGCTTCGCGAGGCCATCGAATCGATCACCGGGCAGAACCTCGTGGACGAGGACTACGACGACGTCGCGGACGCCGTCGTGCTCTGGTTCCGCGACGACGACGGCGATCTGACGGATGCGCTGGTGGACGCCACCACCATGATCGACGAAGGCGCCCCGGTCTGGCTCATGACGCCCAAGACCGGCCGTGACGGCTACGTCGAGCCCAGCGACATCGGCGAGGCGGCGCAGACCGCCGGTCTGGCCCAGACCAAGAGCATCAACGCGGGTACGGACTGGAGCGGCAGCCGCTTGGTCACCCCGAAGGGGGCCCGCTCGACCAAGCGCTGAGACGTCTTTTCACCGGGGCTGCCCGTGCGGTCCCGCAGTTTTCGCGCGGGCAGCCCCGCGGTGCTGCGCGGCCGGCTCCCGGCCGGCGCGACGGGATCCCGGCGCGGGGCGGCGCCCGCCCCGCCCGTACGCTCGTGACCCGGCAGAGGTTCGCTGGACCGGCACACCGGAGGTCACGGAGATGGCACTGGACGGGATCGAGGCGCTGGCGCCCGGCGCCGAGGCGCCGCACTTCGCGCTGCGCAACGAGCACGGCGAGACCGTGCGGCTCTCGGACTACCGCGGCGAGAAGGCGGTCGTCCTGCTCTTCTTCCCGTATGCCTTCACCGGCGTCTGCACGGGAGAACTGTGCGCGCTGCGCGACCGGCTGCCCGCCTTCGTCAACGACGAGGTCCAGCTTCTCGCCGTCTCCTGTGACACGCCGTTCGCCCTGCGCGTCTTCGCCGACCGGGAGGACTTCGGCTACCCGCTGCTGAGCGATTTCTGGCCGCACGGCGCCACGGCGCGGGCGTACGGCGTCTTCGACGAGGAGAAGGGCTGCGCGGTCCGCGGCACCTTCATCATCGACACCGCGGGCACGGTGCGCTGGACGGTCGTCAACGACCTGCCGGACGCCCGGGACCTCGACGAGTACGTGGCGGCGCTGAAGGCGATCGCCCCCGCCTGACGTCCCGCGGGAGGGCGGGCCCGCGTTCGTTCGGGTGTTCGGCAGGGTGGACGTGTGTGGCCGGAATCCTGCACTATCCGGCAGTGGCGCGGCTCTTGACGCTTCCGGACCCGGGAAGTGTGGGGACTTGACACCGCCGGGGAAGATGGGGTCACGACGTACGTGCCGGGTGCGGGGGAGCCGTGCGGGTACGGTGACGAAAGCCCGGTGGCGTGCAGCGCCGCGGAGACGGACGGACACACGATGAGAATGGACGACTGCCAGTGGTGCTGAAAACCTTCGGCTGGTCTTTCGCGGTGACCGCCGCGGGCCTCGCCTGTGCCGCGATCTTCTGGGGGTGGGAGGCGTTCGTCCTGGTGGCGATCCTGTCCATCCTGGAGATCTCGCTCTCCTTCGACAACGCGGTCGTCAACGCCGGCGTGCTGAAGAAGATGAACGCCTTCTGGCAGAAGATCTTCCTCACGGTCGGCATCCTCATCGCCGTCTTCGGCATGCGCCTGGTCTTCCCCGTGGTCATCGTCGCCATCACCGCCAAGGTCGGGCCGATCGAAGCCGTCCAACTGGCCATGGACGACCCTGATCAATACGAGCAGCTCGTCACCGACGCGCATCCGTCCATCGCCGCGTTCGGCGGGATGTTCCTGCTGATGATCTTCCTGGAGTTCCTCTTCGACGAGCGGGAGCACAAGTGGATCCCGTTCATCGAGAAGCCGCTCTCGAAGGTCGGCCGGATCGACGCGATCTCCGTGTGCATCGCCCTGATCGTGCTGCTGACCACCGCGATGACGATCGCCACCAGCGCAATTCAGCACGGCGGCGGACATGTGGACAAATCGGGGACGGTGATGGCCGCAGGCATCGCCGGCCTCATCACGTATCTCATCGTCGGCGGTCTCTCCGGGCACTTCGAGGACAAGCTCGAAGAGGAGGAGGAACGCGAGCACGAGGCCGAGGAGGCGGCGAAGCGCTCCGGCCAGCAGCCGTCCGCCGTCGGGCTCGCGGGCAAGGCCGCGTTCTTCATGTTCCTCTACCTGGAGGTCCTGGACGCCTCGTTCTCCTTCGACGGCGTCATCGGCGCCTTCGCCATCACCAACCACATCTTCTGGATGGCGCTGGGTCTGGGCATCGGCGCGATGTACGTCCGGTCGCTGACGGTCTACCTGGTCCGCCAGGGCACGCTGGACGACTACGTGTACCTGGAGCACGGTGCGCACTACGCGATCGGCGCGCTGGCGACCATCCTGCTGATCACCATCAAGTGGCACATCCACGAGGTGATCACCGGCGTCATCGGCGTCGCCTTCATCGGTCTGTCCCTGTACTCCTCCATCCGCCGCAACCGGCGCATCGAGGCAGAGGGCGGCGGCGGAGACGACGAACCGGCCGAAAAGGAGCTTCCCTCCCGCGTGTAGGTTCCGCGCGGTCCGAGATGCGGAAGGATTCCCCTCGGGGCCGGTCGACCGACCGGGCCCGAGGGGTTTCCCACGTCTGGGGGTGCGAGGTGTCGTTCTGGGGCAACTGGCGGCGGGAGGGGGTGCCGCAGTTCGACAGCGCCGGTGCGTCGTACTCGGTGCAGCTCACCAAGCGCAAGCCGCTGCTCTCACTGAGCCGGCAGGGATCCGACACCGGGAACCTGCGCATCAACCTGTCCTGGCGGATGCGCACCTCCGACCTCGGCGGCCGCACCCGCATGGGCGGCGGGACGCTGCTGCACCCGGCGAAGCTGTTCCGGCCGGAGATCGTGCAGGCGCAGGGTCCTGCCGTCGTCAACGTCGACCTCGACCTGGCGTGCATGTACGAGCTGGAGGACGGCACCAAGGGCGTGGTGCAGCCGCTGGGCAACCTCCTCGGCGACATCAACGACCCGCCGTACATCAAGCTCAGCGGCGACGACAGGTTCGGCTCGGGCTCGGGCGAGACGGTGTACGTCAACCTCGACCACAAGGAGGCGTTCCGGCGGCTGCTGGTGTTCGTCTACATCTACGACGGCACCCCCGCGTTCGACCGTACGCAGGCCGTCGTCACGCTGTACCCGTCCAGCGGGCCGCGGGTGGAGATCGCGCTCGACGAGCGGGCGCCGGAGGCGCGGTCGTGCGCGGTGCTGCTGATCGAGAACAAGAAGGGCGAGCTCACGGTGCGGCGCGAGGTGCGCTACGTGTACGGGTTCCAGTCGGAGCTGGACCGGCTGTACGGCTGGGGGCTGGTGTGGGGGCGCGGGTACAAGACGAAGACGTGAGCGCCCGGGCGGCGGTCAGCGGCCGATGAACTGCGGGCCCTGGGGCGGGAGGGTGAACGCCGGAGGGTAGCCGTACGCGATGGGGGGCGCGGGCTGCGGCTGGGCGGCGGCAGGCCGGGGGCTGTGCGCGGCCTGCTGGGCCTGTGCCGCCTGCTGGGCTTGTGCGGCCTGCGCGGCGCCCGGTGCGGGCCGGCCGCCTGAGGCCGGGTCGTTCCCGGAGTCGGGCGTCGGGTGGTGCCCGGTGTCCGTCTCGTCCACCGAGATGCCGAACTCGCCGGCGACGCCGACCAGGCCCGTGGCGTACCCCTTCGTCACCGCGCGGAACTGCCAGCCGCCGCCGGCCCGCCGCAGCTCGCCGCAGATCAGCGCCGACGACGCGCCGCCGTCGGGCTGGATGTCCGCGTACGCGAAAGGCTCCCCGCCCGCCGTGTCGCCGCTCCCGGCGTCGTGCAGCTCGACCCGCAGGTTCCGCACCCCCGCGAGGGTGCCGCCGTCGGCCGAGGCGATCAGCACCATCCGGTCGACCGACGGGTCCTGCCGGGTGAGCTGCGCCTCGACGGAGTCGGTCAGGCCCTCGCCCTGCCGCTTCTTCGGCAGCTTGCGGGCGAGCCCGGAGGGGTGCCGGGGCTGGTTGTAGAAGACGAAGTCGGCGTCGGAGCGCACCCGGCCGCCCTCGTCGAGGAGGATGACGCAGGCGTCGACGTCCGGGACGCCGGCGCCCGGGGTCCAGCGCAGCACGGCCCGTACCGCAGGGACGGATACGGACATGTCGGATCCCTGCGCCATGGCGTGCGTCATGCGGGCTATCCTGCCCTGTCGCCCGCGGCGGCCACAATGCGGGGCGATCGGGGAACGGTGGAGGGCTCCCGGACGTCCCTTTTACCGAATCATCGCCTTCCCTCGACCTTCCTTTACCCGCCTTCCCCCACCCACGCCGGCCCCGCCCCGGCCGCGTCGACACTTGGGAGCACCGCATGCGCCACTTCGGGCACGTCTCCCCGGACGTGCGTGCCGGGCTGTTCCACCGCGAGCCGGCCGAGTTCACCGCCGACGCGCCGCCGGACGAGCTGGCCATGGCCCTCGGCGCGACCCTCTACAGCCCCGCCACCCGCCCGCAGCTCGCGCGCGACATCCGCTCCCAGGCGGCGCGGGGAGTGGTGTCGATGGTGCTGTGCCTGGAGGACTCCATAGCGGACGACGAGGTGCCGGAGGCGGAGGCCAACGTCGTACGGCAGCTCAGGGAGCTGGAGCGGCAGGGCGCCGGGGGTGCCCTGCCGCTGCTGTTCGTCCGGACCCGGGAGGCGGGCCAGATCCCCGATCTGGTGGCCCGGCTGGGACCCGCGGCGCGGCTGCTGTCGGGGTTCGTGCTGCCGAAGTTCACGGCGGTGCAGGGGGTGGCGTTCCTGGAGGCGGTCATCAAGGCGGAGCAGGTGCTGGCGCCGGGCGGGCGGCGGCTCTACGCGATGCCGGTGGTGGAGTCGCCCGAGGTGCTGCACCTGGAGTCGCGGGCGGCGGCGCTGCGGGGGATCGCGCGGGTGCTGGAGCAGTACCGGGAGCGGGTGCTCGCGGTACGGCTCGGGGTCACGGACTTCTGCGCCGCGTACGGGCTGCGGCGGTCGCCGGACATGACGGCGTACGACGTGCAGTTGGTGGCGGCGGCGATCGGGGACGTGGTGAACGTCTTCGGGCGGGCGGACGGCAGCGGCTTCACGGTCACGGGTCCCGTTTGGGAGTACTTCCGCCAGCAGGAACGATTGTTCAAGCCGCAGTTGCGGAGCAGCCCGTTCGCGGCGGGGCGGGCGGAGGAGCTGCGGGCGGCGCTCATCGAGCACGATATGGACGGCCTGCTGCGGGAGATCTCGCTGGACCGCGCGAACGGGCTGCAGGGCAAGACGTGCATCCACCCGAGCCATGTGGCGCCGGTGCACGCGCTGTCGGTGGTGAGCCACGAGGAGTACGTGGACGCGACGGACATCGTGCGCAAGTCCGGTGCGGGCGGCGGGGTGATGCGGTCGGCGTACACGAACAAGATGAACGAGGCGAAGCCGCACCGGGCATGGGCGGAGCGGACGCTGCGCCGGGCGCGGGTGTTCGGGGTGGCGCGGGAGGACACGACGTTCGTGGAACTGCTGGCGGCGGCGGGACGGGGAGAGAGCTGATGGCCGGGGACACGGGCGCGGGTACCGGTTCCGGTTCCGGGGTGTGGCCGGGGGAGTGGGTGGAGAGCCGGCTCGGGGTGGAGCTGTCGGGCCCGGCGGAGCTACGGGACCTGGTGGGCCTGGCGCTGCGCCGCAACCCGCGCCGGGCGCACCTGCTGGTCTCCACGGTGCTGGGCAAGCACGTCCCGCAGCGCCCGGGCCGCATCCACGGTGCGGGCCTGCGCCTCGGCGGCCTCGCCCGGGACCTGCTGGGCCCCGGGGCCGCGGCCCAAGCGGTGGTCCTCGGCTACGCCGAGACGGCGACGGGCCTGGGCCACTGCGTGGCGGACGGCCTGGGGGCGAGCGCGTACCTGCACTCCACCCGCCGGGCGGTCCCGGGAGTACGGCGCGCGGGAGGCTTCGAGGAGGAGCACAGCCACGCCACGGAGCACCTGCTGCTCCCGGCGGACCCGGGGCTGCTGACGGGGGAGGGTCCGCTGGTGCTGGTGGACGACGAGCTGTCGACGGGCCGCACCCTGCGCAACACGATCACGGCCCTCCACGCGGCTCGACCCCGGGCCCGGTACGTGGTGGCGGCCCTGACGGACATGCGCTCGGCGGAGGACCGCAGGGCCCTGGAGAAGTCGGCGGCGGACCTGGGCACACGGGTGGACGTCGTGTCGCTGACGTCGGGAACGGTACGCCTGCCGCCGGACGTGCTGAGCCGCGGCGCGGAACTGGTGACGGAGCACGAGGCGCCGGCTGCGGGCACGGCGGGGTCGACGGCGTGCGGGCCGGATGCGACGGGGGCTGGCCGCGGACTGAAGGGGGCGGCTTCGCCGGGTGGTCGCGAGGGGATGGATGCGGCGGGGGATGCTCCGGGGGGTTCGTCGGGCGGTGCGACCGTGGCGGAGTCGGAGGTTGGACGCGGCCCGGTGACCGGGCCGGCTGACGCCGGTGGTGGGGAGCACGAGGCGCCTGCGGCGAGATGGCCGGTGGAAGTTGCGCCGCCGGACCCCGCCGACGCCACGGGGCCGGCGGCGGGCGGGCCGGCGCCCGGCGCCTCCGGCGGCGGGCTGCCGGAGCGCCCGGGGGGCTCGGGAGCGGAGCCCCCGAGTATCGGGAAGGGGCGGGGCCGGGGAACAACTGCCGCCGCCGTGCGCCGCGTTGCGCTGGGGTGGCCCGCCGGGCTGCCCGACGGGGGGCGGCACGGGTTCGGGGCCGGCCATCGTGCGCGGCTCGATGACGCCCTGCCCGGTATGGCGGGAAGGGTCGTCGGCGCGCTCGGGCTGCCCGCCGGCCCCACCCGGCCCGTACGCCTGCTCGTGCTCGGGACGGAGGAGCTGATGTACGCGCCCCTCCGGCTCGCCACCGCCCTCGCAGACCTTCTCCCCGGCGCCGACGTGCGGTTCTCCTCGACCACCCGCTCGCCCGTGCTGCCCGTCGACCACCCCGGCTACGCCATCCGCAGCCGGCTCACCTTCCCCGCCCACGACACCCCCGGCGGCACCCGCTACGCGTACAACGTCACCGGCGAGGACGCCTACGACGCCGTCCTCGTCGTCACCGACTCCGCCGCCGACACCCCCGCCCTGCACGCCCCCCGCGGGCTCCTCGACATGCTCGCCCCGCACACCGACCGGGTGCTCCTCGCCGTGATCCCCTCCTACGTGCCCCCCGCCGCCGAGACCGAGCCCGCGGCCCTGGCCGAGCCCCTGCGCGGGCCCGCGTTCTCCTCCTACGCCGCCGACGACGTCGGCTGGCTCCTCAAGGACCTCTCCGACGTCGCCCTCGAAGCCCCCACGGAGGAGCGCGAGGAGGCCATCCAGCGCGGCGGCGCCCACTACGCCGAGTCGCTGCCCGTCGAGTACCAGCCCAGCCCCGACTACGTACGCCTCTTCCACAGCGCCCTCGACGCCACCGCGGGCCGCATCGCCGAGGCCGTCGCCACCGTCACCGAGACCGTGCTCGCCGAGCGGTCGCCCGCACCCGTGCTCGTCTCCCTCGCCCGCGCCGGCACCCCCGTCGGGATCCTGATGCGCCGCTGGGCCCGGCACGCCCACGGGCTCGACCTGCCGCACTACGCCGTCTCCATCGTCCGCGGCCGCGGCATCGACACCACCGCGCTGCGCCGGCTCGCCGCCGACCACGACCCCGCCGACGTCGTGTTCGTCGACGGCTGGACCGGCAAGGGCGCCATCGCCCGCGAACTCGCCGCCGCCCTCCGCGACTTCCCCGGCTTCGACCCGCGGCTCGCCGTCCTCGCCGACCCGGGCCGCTGCGTGGACACGTACGGCACCCGCGAGGACTTCCTCATCCCCTCCGCCTGCCTCAACTCCACGGTCTCCGGCCTCATATCCCGCACCGTGCTGCGCGCCGACCTCATCGGCCCCGCCGACTACCACGGCGCGAAGTTCTACCGCGAGCTGGCCGGCGACGACCTCTCAGGACACTTCCTCGACGCCGTCACCGCCCGCTTCCCCGCCCCCGCCGCCGTCCGCCCCATGCCCGCGGCCGCCGAGCGCGAGCCGACCTGGGCGGGCTGGGCCGCGGTCGAGCGGATCAGCGAGGCGTACGGCATCGGCGACGTGAACCTCGTCAAGCCCGGTGTCGGCGAGACGACGCGCGTGATGCTGCGCCGGGTGCCGTGGCGCGTGCTGGCGCGGCGCGGCGCGGGGGCCGACCTGGACCACGTACGGCTGCTCGCGGAGCAGCGGGGGGTGCCGGTGGAGGAGACGGACGATCTGCCGTACACCTGCGTGGGGTTGATCCACCCGCGGTACACCCGCGGGGCGACCGGCGCGGACGGCACCGCGGCCGCGAAGACCCCGGGCACCCCCCTCCCCGACGCCCCTGGAGCGCCTGCCCTGTGACCATCATCGCCAGCGACCTCGACCGCACCCTCATCTACTCCCCGACCGCCCTCGCCCTCGGCATGCCCGACGCCGCCGCGCCGCGGCTGCTGTGCGTCGAGGTCTACGAGGGCAGGCCGCTGTCGTTCCTGACCGAGACCGCCGCCGCGCTGCTCGCGGACCTCGCGGGGCGGGCCCACTTCGTACCGGTGACGACGCGCACCCGCGAGCAGTACGGCCGCGTCCGGCTGCCCGGGCCGCCGCCGCGGTACGCGATCTGCGCCAACGGCGGCCACCTGCTGGTCGACGGCGAGGCCGACGCCGGCTGGCGGGCGCGGGTGGGCCGGGAGCTGGCGGCGGGGAGCGCGCCGCTGGCGGAGGTCCGCGCGCACCTGGAGCGGGCCGCGGACCCGGCGTGGCTGCGGAAGCTGCGGACGGCGGAGGACCTGTTCGCGTACCTGGTGGTGGAGCGGGCGGCGGTGCCTGAGGAGTGGCTGAAGGAGCTGGGGGAGTGGGCGGAGGACCGGGGGTGGTCCGTCTCCGCGCAGGGGCGGAAGGTCTACGCGGTGCCGCGGCCGCTGACGAAGAGCGCCGCGGTGGCGGAGGTCGTACGGCGCGTGGGTGAGCCGGCGGCGGACGGCGCGGCGGCCGGGTCCTCCCCGGACCTCGCGCCCGCGCCGGTGCTGGCCGCCGGGGACTCCCTGCTCGACACCGACCTCCTCCTCGCCGCCGACCGCGCCTGGCGGCCGGGGCACGGCGAGCTGGCCGCCCGCGGCTGGACCGCGCCGCACGTCACGGCGCTCGACGAGCGCGGTGTGGCAGCGGGCGAGGAGATTCTGCGGCAGATGGCAGGATGCCTCCCATGACCTCTCCCTCTCCCGCGGGCCGGGACAAGCGACCTGACCAGACGCCTGAGCTGTACCGGTACGTGCTGGACCACAACCCGCCGCTGGACACCGTGCAGCGCGATCTGGTGGAGCTGACGCACAGCCGCTTCCCCGACTCGGCGAGCATGCAGTCCGCGCAGGAGCAGGGTCCGCTGCTGGCGTTCCTGGTACGTCTCGTCGGTGCCCGGCACGTCGTGGAGGTGGGCACGTTCACCGGGTTCTCGTCGCTGTCCATGGCGCAGGCGCTGCCGGCCGACGGGAAGCTGGTGGCGCTCGACGTCTCCGAGGAGTGGACGGCGTACGCGCGCGAGGCGTGGGAGAAGGGCGGCGTCGCGGACCGGGTGGAACTGCGGCTGGGGCCCGCGGCGGACTCGCTGCGGGCGATGCCCGCGGAGCCGCACATCGACCTGGCGTACCTGGACGCGGACAAGGGCGGCTACGTCGGGTACTGGGAGGAGCTGGTGCCGCGGATGCGGCCCGGCGGGCTGATCGTCGCGGACAATGTGCTCTTCCACGGCCGGGTCGTGGACCCTGACGCCACCGGCGGGGCGGCGGCGATCCGGGCGTTCAACGACCACGTGGTGGCGGACGCCCGGATGGACTCGGTGCTGCTGACGGTCGCGGACGGCCTCACCGTCGCGCGGCGCCGGTAGCGGCCCGGGCCTCCTCGTCGGCCTCCGCTGCCGCCTCCTCCTCGTTACGGGTGCGCCAGTACGGGTTGTCGTGGGGGAGCCGGCCGCTGACGCGCCCGTACATCCCGAACATCGCCAGGACCACGCCCAGGATGAAGCTGAAGAACACGTTCTGCATCCTGAACGCGAAGAAGTTCCAACTGGTGTCCAGGACGGCGAGGTTGACGAAGCCGCTGAGGATGAAGAGCCCGCCGAGGACCATGTTGAGCGTCGAGGCGAAGTTGCCGCCGCGGACCATGCCGTAGAGCAGCACCACGCCGGCGACGATGGACAGGACGCTCAGCGAGCCGTTGCTGTTCAGGCCGAGGGTCTGGTGGCCGCCGGTGTCGAAGAACCCGATGGTGTCGACGAGGCCGAGGATGCCGAACACCAGCAGGAAGAGGCCGGCGATGCCGGCGCCGGCGCGGTAGACGTTGCTGAGGTGGTGGTCGACGGGCAGATGCTCGTCGAGCTTGGTGTGCTGGTGCGCGGGATGGCCGATGTTGACGCGGTCCTTGAGGGCTTCGCGGCTGCCGACCACCTCGCCATGGGGCGGTTCGGCCAGGGGGTGCGGCAGGGACTCCATGACGTGCTGCTGTTCCGCCATGGCGGGACCTCCTTACGGCGGTCGTACTGCAGTGCCGTAATCCAGGATCCGCCCGGTCCGCATACCGGGGCAAGTCGCCCACGTCAGGCGCCGTACGCTACGGCGCCGGGCGGCTACGCGCAGCAACCGCCGCCGCAGCACCCGCCCCCGCCCCCGCCCGCCTGCGGCGCGGCTCCGGCGCCGGTGGCGGCGCCGCCGACGGCGACGGTGGAGAGCAGCTTGACGGTGTCGTCGTGGCCCTGCGGGCAGTCCGCGGGAGCGGAGGACTCGGCCATGGGCCGGCTGACCTCGAAGGTCGTCCCGCAGGACCGGCAGCGGTACTCGTATCGCGGCATGGCGGACAGCCTATCGCTGGTACGGGACGTGGCGTAGGGCGCGCGGGGCGGCGAGGGCTGCGGCCGGGGTCAGCCGGGGGCGGGCCCGCGCGGCGGCGGCCGACGACGGCCGGGGTCAGCGGGCGGTGCCGGCGCCGCGCGCGGTCCGTATCGCCTGGACCACCTCGGCGACCGTCTCGCGGACCGCCTCCAGCTCCTCCAGGAAGCTCCAGTAGTCGGGGTGCCGCCCCGTGAGGGCCGCCTCCGCCCGGTCCACGCGCTCGACCGCCGCGTCCAGCGGCCCCGCGTGCCGGGGGTCGGGGCGGTCGCGGCCGGCCATCGCGAGGCGCTGCGCGTCGCGGATGGCGAAGCGGGTGCGGTTCACCTCCGAGGTGCGGTCCTTCTCCACCGCGTCGAGGCGGTGGAGCCGGTCGCGGGTGGCGTCCACGGCCTCGTCGGTCTGGTTCAGCAGCGCCCGTACGCTCGCCAGCAGCGCGATCGCGTCCGGCCATCGCTGCTCGCGGCGGGCCCGGGAGGCGTCGGCGATCTTCTCCTCCGCCTCGGTGACGGCCTGCGCGGCGCGGTCCGGCACCTCCTGCAGATCGCGCCAGCAGGCCAGCGCGAAGCGCCGGCGCAGCTCGCTGAGCACCGGCTTGACCTTCTCGGCGCGGGTGGCAAGCGCCTGCGCGCGGGTGCGGAGGCTGACCAGGCGGCGGTCGATCTCCTCGGCGCGCTGCGGCAACTGCTCGGCCTCGCTGCGCAGCGCCTCCGCGTCGCGCTGCACGCCCACGGCGCGGTGGATGGTCTCCTGCACGCCGTGCCGCCCGGCGCCCTCGTTGAGCTTCGTCAGCTCCGGCCCGAGCCCGGCGAGGCGGGCGGCCAGATCGTCGGCCTGGAAGCCCTTGCCGCGCACCCCGTCCAGCGCCGTCGTCGCCGCCAGCAGCGCCTGCCGGGCCCGCTCCACGGCGGGCGCGAGCCGGGCGAGCTGGCTCTCGGCCTGGTCGAGCAGGGGGCCGAGGCCGTGCGCGAAGTGGTTGAGGTCGGCGCGGACCTTCTCCAGCCCGTTGGTGGCCTGCTGCAATTCGTGCCGGGCGCGGGAGGCGGTGCCGTGGTCCAGGTCGTCGCGGTCGAGGTCGTAGGAGTCGACGGCACTGATGTACGTGTGGCTGACCTCGTCGATGCGCCGGCCCAGGTCGGCGAAGTCCGAGGTCGCCTTGCGGGCGGCCGGCGAGTCGTCGACGGCGGCGATCGTCTCCACGGAGATGCGCAGGTCGCGCTGCGCAGTATCCAGCTCGTAGAACGCGGTCGCGGCGGCGTCCTTGGCCGCCTGTGCCTCGGCCCGAGCCCCGTCACCCCGGTCTCCCCAGCCCCACCGCCGGGTGCCGCCTCCGCCTCCGCCGAATGCCACGAGACCCCTTTCCGTGCCGTGCGCTCCCCTGGAGACTCATTCTCCCACCAGGGCTGAACGAACACACGGCCCACGACGATCCCCGCCGCCCCCGCAGGTCGATCGCCGCCGGCGGGGCACGATACGCTGTCCCCGCGTCCGGGCGCGTAGCTCAGCGGTAGAGCGCTGCCCTTACAAGGCAGATGTCGGCGGTTCGAACCCGTCCGCGCCCACCAGACTGACCAGCGATGGAGCCCCGCACCGAGACAGGTGCGGGGCTCTTTCGGCATCAACGGGGATCACGAAAGGATTCGACGCCGGCCCGGAGCCGCCGGCCGTGACGTTTTCTCCGGCCACCCACCGGCAGACCGAAGGAATCTTCGCGTGGCCGCACGACTTCCGGCGCCTGCGGATCCGCCGGGAACGCCGTGCCGACATCCACGAAGCGTTCCTCGAACTCGCTTGCTGCCTGTTCACCCGCCGCCAACTCAGCTCACTGTCCGAGCCGTTGGATGGGCGGTGCGCGAATCGGCCGAGACCGCTTCTCCGGCTGACGCCGCCACACACCTTGCTCTACGGTCTTTTTACCGGTGTCCAGGGTGCGTCAGGGGGTTCGGGTGGACGGTGTGGAATCCGATCAGGTCAGGGTGAACGTGTTCGTGCCCGCGGATCCGGATCTCGTCGCCGGGGCGCAGGAGGCTTTCGCGGCTGTCGCGAGCGTCGGCAAGAGCGTCGACGCCCGCGGGACCGTACCCCTCGGGGACGCCCTGCTGATCGGTTCGGTCGCGACGTCCGCTCTCGCCTACCTGATCAACACCTTGCGCAAGGCGTGGAGCAAGGGCGTCGTGATCGACGGGATCGGTCGACAACTCACGATTCGGCAGGACCCGGCGCTGCCGCGCGGTCTTGTCGTGGTGCGCTCCACATCAGGTGAGGTGACCGTTCGTGACGGGGTCGGGCTGACAGACGTCATCGCCAGGGCGCTGCCCTCGGGCGGCAATGACAGCGCGAACGCCGGAGGCCCGGACAATGCCTGAGGCGGGGCGCAGCAGCCTGTTCGCGCGGCAGCAGAATCATGCACTCGCCGCCGAAGCACGGGAGATGAGCGGGGCTTTCGCCGACTCCGCCTACCTCCGGTGGGTCACGGGCGAGAGTGATCCGGAGCGCGCCTGGGAAGGCTACTTCGCCCGTACTCAACCGCAGGTCAGGGCGGTTCTCGACGGGCTGCTCGCGTCGGTCCCGCCGGAGGACCGTGCGGGGGCGGTCCAGCTCGCCGGTGAGGTGGAGGCATTCTGCCTGCCCTCGGGCGCCGTGGAGTCGCGGGTCTTCGAAAGCCCCGGGCCTGCCGCCGGACACCTCATCGGCATCTCGCCTCTCGTCATCCAGTTGAGCGCCGAGATCGCCTACGGTCTGCACATGGCGCACCCCTATGTGCCGGAAGCGCTTCCCGCGGGGTGGGAGTCGGCCACGATGCATGCGCAGGAATCCTTTGCGCTCAACATCTTCCAGTTCGTGCGCATGCTGGAGAGGCCCGGCGAGACGCCGGTACCAAGCACCATGCTCACCACCGCACATGAGGGGATCGATCCCGCTGAATCCTCTCTGTCCTTGAACAACCCGCGGAGCTTCCACGACGCGGCCATGATCTTCGCCCTCGCCCACGAACTGGCCCACCTCCGGGCGGGCCACCTGCCGTCCGGGGAGGGGCAGAGCGCGGGTTCGCTGCTCATCGACCAGCGCTTCGCCTCCCCCATGGGGATCTCCGACCAGGAGAACGAGGAACTCGCCGCGGATGCCTCGACCTTCACCGCATGCTTCAACTACCTGCTCACCACCTGGTTATGGTCCGAGGAATTCCGCGAGGGCACCGGGCAGTCCCGGAAGCGCCAGACGGATGAGCGGCATCGGCATCTCATGGCCTGGAAGAGCGCGATCCGAGCGACCGAGATGTGCGAGGCGTACTACTCCGCGGTCCTTCTCCTCGCGCACCTGACGCTGCGCGGCGGTGACGAGGACACGGCACGTCGTCTCCAGACAACGGGTATGCGATTGCCCTACGTCCAAGCGGTAGTACAGGAAGTACGGCAGAACGCTCTGGTGCCCGGATACGGGCCGTTCATGTGGACCGAACGTGATGTCGCCCACCGCAAGGCATACCACAGTTGGCGCCTGCACCTGATGGAGAATCTCCTCCCCGAGACGAGCCGCCACCGGCCCACCCACCTCCCCGGCCTGGCCGACCGCTACCTGACCCCGGCTGAGACGTGGCAGGACCCGGCCGGCGCCGCCGCAGCCCTCCCGGTGCTGGAGGAACAGCTCGCGACCATGCGGCGCGAGCTGGGGTCCGGCCACCAGAACACCCTGGCCACCAGGGCTTCCGTCGTCATGGTGCGGTTCGCGGCCGGTGGCGACGCCTCCGCGGCGATGGCCGAACTGCAGGTCGTGATCGCGGACATGACGCGGGCCCTGGGGGGCGGTGACCCCTCCACCTTCGCCGCCCGCCACAACCTGGCGCAGGTGCGGAGAAAGTCGGGGGACCGGATGGGAGCCACCGCCGCCTTCGCCGCCCTGCTCCTCGAAGAATCACGAGTGCTCGGCCCCGACCACCCGGAGGTCCTGGACACCCGCTACGAGCTTGCCCATCTGCGAGGGGAAGGGGGCGACGCGGCCGGAGCCGTCGCCGCCTTCACCTCACTGCTCGCGGACCAGGAGCGTCTGCTGGGCCATGACCACGTCCTGACCGAACTGACCCGCGGCAGCCTCGCCCAGTGGCGGCGGGAGACGGCGAACCCGCCGCAAGAGGCCACGGCCGTCCCCGGCGGGCCGCTGATCGCCCACCCTCCCGTCTTCAGCCCCGACCACCCCGACACGCTTCCCGCCTACGAGGCCAGGCTCGCCTACCTGGAGCGCAGTCTCGGCCATGGGCACCCCGACACCCTCACCACCCGGTGGTTCCTCGCCACACTTCGGGCAAAAGCCGGAGACGCGTCCGGGACCGCTGCCGCCTACGACGGTCTGCTGGAGCACGACCTGCACGTCATGGACTTCGATGACGTGGACATCGGCGTCCTCCGCGCCAACCTCGAATACTGGCGGAGCCTTGAATCAGGCTGAGGCCGGTTGTGGCGGTCGGTGCGCCAGGCGCAGAACGGGATAAGGCGAGTTCGACCCTCGATGCCGACAGAAATCTAATATCGTCTGGGCCTCGGTGGGGAGGGCATGGTGACAGGTGCATCCGATGGTCATTCCGCGGCCAAGGTGTGGGGACTGCTCGGGGCCATCGCATCCGTGCTCTCGATCCTGGCGTGGCTGGGTGTGAGCAACCCGGAGGAGCTGAAGGAGCTGCTGGACGACCCGCCTTCCAGCCCGCCCCCGGCAGTGGATATCCCCGGCAGCGGTGCAGCGGGCGTTGACGATCCCGAGCCCGAGCCCGATCCATCGACGCCTGCTCCGGATCCCTCCGAGGAGGCGTTCCAGGCTGTTTCGGTCGGCGACTGCTTGGCGGTGTTCGACACGGGCCGCGGGGACGGCACGATCGAATGGAGCGCCGAGGTGCCGCCGGATCCCGTGTCGTGCGCCAGCAAGCAGGCGGTGGTCCAGGTGACCGGTACCAACACGGACTGCCCCACCAGCTACGGGAAGTCGTTCTGGAGCTATCGGTCCGGGGTCAGCGACAACACGACGAGGCTGTGTCTCTCCCGTATCTTCCACGCCGACTACTGCTTGCTGGGGCGGCAGTCCGGCGATTCGATATCCCTCGGGGTGATGACCGCCGTGCCCTGCCGGCGAGAGCCGGTGCCGGCCGCGTACAACCAGATCATGCACATCACCGGTGTGTACCGTGCTCCGGCGGGCGCCACCGCGGACAACTGCCGTCGGGTGGCGGGCGACCAGACGCGGTACTGGTCCTGGCTGGTGGACGACGGTGCCATCCTGCTGTGCACGACGATCTACCAGGGAAGCTGACCACCGGATCGCCCCCGCACCAGCACCTGCCCGCGCCCGCGAGCGATCTTTCCGAGGCGGATGCCGGCGGTTCGCACCCGTCCGCGCCCACTTGATCACCGCAGGTCCCCGGGGCGGGCCCCCGCGGGGCCGGAGGCGGCTGCGGCCCGGGCGGACGCCGGTGATGGGCGGCCGTCCCGGGCGTGCGAGTCGGTCCGCGGGCGGACGGCCCGGCCGGGTCTAGCCCGCTCGTGCGGCCCCGTGCGGGAGCGAGCCGGCGCCCTCGGGGTGTTCGGCTCGCCATGCCGACGGGTGCAGGAGCAGCAGATCGCCGTTCAGGACCCGGCGGTGCAACTGCTGCATCTGGATGCCGGGTTCGATGGCCAGCTCCTTCACCAGCGTCGCGCGCAGCCTGGCGAAGGTGCTCAGCGCGTCGGCCTGGCGGCCCATCCGGTACAGGGCGACCATCAGATGGGCGTGGAACTGCTCGTGCATGGGCAGTTCGGTGACCAGGGTCTGCAGGTCGCCGACCACCTCGTGGTGCCTGTTCAGGTGCAGCGCGGCGCTGATGCGCTGTTCCAGGGCGGAGATACGGGCCTCGCCCAGGCGGACGGCCGTGCTGTTGAGCAGGGTGCCGTGGGGGATGTCGGAGAGCAGCGGGCCCCGCCACAGTTCCAGCGCGGTGCGCTGCAGCTCCGCGGCGAGGTCGTAGTCCCCGCGGTCCATGGCCTTGCGGCCCTGCGCGTACAGCTCCTCGAACCTCACCAGGTCCAGTTGCGCGTCGTTCAGCAGCAGCATGTATCCGGGCGCGCGGGTCACCAGGGCCTTCCGGCCGCCTTCGGCGTCGGCCTCCTGGAGGACCTTGCGGAGCTGGGAGACGTACACCTGCAGGGTGGTCATCGCGGTACGCGGCGGCTCGTCACCCCACAGCTCGTCGATCAGCCTGTCGATCGAGACGACCTTGTTCGCCCGGACGAGCAGCGTCGCGAGTACGACACGGAGCTTGGCGGCCCGGGGGGTCAGGTCGCCCCCGCCGGCCCGCCGCGCGTGTATTTCCAGCGGGCCCAGTATTCTGAACTCCACTGATCTCCTTGCCCCTTACTCGGTACGGTCCGGGCGCGACGCCAGGCCGCCCACGGCGTGGTCGGCCAGGGAGGCGCCGAGTTCGGCGGTGAGCGTTCCGGTGCCGAGGAGCAGACGGAACCAGATCGGGCCGAACACCATGTCGATCGCGGCGTCCAGGTCGAGGTCCCGCCGGACCTGACCCGCCTCCTGGGCCGAGCGGAAGCGCTTCGAGGCGGCCGCGCGGTTGGGGGTGAAGACCCGGTCGAGGAAGACCCTCGCCAGCATCCGGTCGGTGTTGGCCTCGGCGGCGAGCGCCGCGATGTGGGGACCCACACCGGGGTCTCCGAACGCCTCCGCGATGGACGTCAACTGGGACCGCAGATCGGCCTCGAAGTCGCCGGTGTCCGGGAACACCAGCCGGGGGGCGACCATGCCGAACAGCGCCTCGACGACCATCAGGCTCTTCGTGGGCCAGATCGCCCGCAGTTGCTCCTCGTCGTGGCCGGCCAGCTTGGCGACGTCGGCCGGTTGTATGTCCTCGTACACCCGCTCCCGGCACAGTTTCACCACTGCCCGCAAGAAGTCCTGCCGCGCACCGGGGGACGGCTCCGCCACCGCAACCTGTTGCTCAGTCATGGGCCGAGTCTAGAGTTCGGCTTTCTCGGGCAGCAGCGATCCAGGTATGGCAAGGATCTGCCGTTTGGCTACGGGATGCTGGCATCCCCGCGCGCGGCGGGTGCACGGCGCCGGCGGCCCGGCGCCGTGCCCGCCGGGCTCAGCGGTTGCCGCTGGCGATGCCCGGGGAGTCGTCGTCGGTCTGCGCTCCGGCGAGTACGGGTTCCGGCACCGTGACCGAGGCGCCGCGGCGCCGGAGGGCCGCCAGCACGACCCCCGGGCGGAAGAGGTGGGTCGGCGGTTCGAGCAGCATCACCACGCTGAAGAACGCCTTGCCCGCCACGGGGTTCACCAGCGCCTCCGCGCTGACGCGCTTGACGTACCAGTCCAGCATCCGCTCCAGGGCGTTGGGGCGGCCGCCGCCGACCGTCGTCGGGTAGCGGCGGTCCTCGCTCGTGGCCATGGTCCAGGGGTTGCGGATCGTACGCGCGACCATCTTCTGCGCCTTGCGGGTCATCCCCTTCCCCGCACCGTGCCTGGCCAGCAGCTTGCGCAGGGCGAGCCCCTCGAAGCAGGCCACCGACATGCCCTGCCCGTAGACCGGGTTGAAGGTGCACGCGGCGTCGCCGAGCACCAGGAAGCCGTCGGGGCGCCGGCTGAGCTTCTCGTAGTAGCGCCGCCGGTTCTGCGTGTTGCGGAAGCCGAACACGTTGGTGGCGGGCTCCGCGTTCTCGATCATCTTGTGGATCATGGGGCTGCGCAGTTCCTTCGCGAACTGCGTCCACTCGTCGGACTCCGTCGGCGGCTCGTAGCCGCGCAGCCCGCCGAGGGCGACCAGCCAGCGGTTGTCCTCCACGGGTATGAGGAGCCCGAAGCGCGGGGTGGAGAGCACCGGCTGGATCATCACGACATTGAACGACTCCTTCTCCGACTCCGGCGTACGGTGCAGCAGCCGCGAGGCGTACGCCATCCCGGAGTCGATCAGCTCCTCCTTCGGCTCCGGATACCCCAGCTCCCGGAGCCAGCGCGGTGCGTTGGAACCGCGCCCGCTCGCGTCGACCACCAGGGGAGCTGTCAGCTCCTCCGGCTCGCCGCCCTTCTCCTGCGCGACGACGCCGCGCACCGCGTCCTGGGAGCAGAGCAGCGCGGAGACCGTGATGCCGTGGCGGATGCTGATGCGCGGGCTCTTGAGGACCCGGGCGCGCACGATCCAGTCGAGCATCGGCCGCGTGCAGGTGAGGAAGGAGCCCGCGCTGCCGCGGATGGCGGTGCCGCGGTCGTTCCAGCCGGCGTAGTCCAGCCAGAGCAGTTCGGCGGGCAGCTTCGTACGGGTCGCACCGGCCTCGACGAGTTCGTCGATGATGCCGGGAAGCAGCTCTTCGAGGGCCCGCTGGCCGCCCTCCATGAACGCGTGCGCGTGCCGGCCCTGGGGCACGCCGGGCCGGAAGTCGGGACCGGTGGGCTCCCGGTCCCGTTCCAGCACGGTGACTTCGTCCATCACCTCGGAAAGGGCCCACGCGGCGAGCATGCCGGTCAGCCCTCCGCCGATGACGATGGCGCGCCCGCCCCTCGCTCCGGTGGATATGTCAGTCATCCGATTCTCTCCCCTGCGTTCCGAGTTCAGGTTTCTGCCGACCTGTGGGCACGCCTCATGACGGAAAGACGGCCTGTCTCCCTCGGCTCCGGGCCGTCGTCTCAGGTCCAGCGGCCGGTGCCGAAGGTCTCCTCGCTGTTGAGCATCCGGTTGCGCAGTTGGGGCCGGCGGACCTTCCAGGTCCCGGTCCGCGGGAAGTCCTCCCACGGGATGACCCGTGGCTTGTCGAGCTCGGGCAGGTCCGCGGTGGCCCGCCGCCACTCCTGCGGGTCGAGGGGGGAGCCGTCGTAGGTGCTGATCACGGGGAGGGGCAGCCCGTTCGGGTTGCCCAGGACGATGGCCTCGGTGACCGCGTCGAGGCGCTCGATCAGCAGGCTCTCCAGTTCGAGGCTGCTCATCCCGGGGATGCTGTCGACCTCGCGGTCGAGGATCTCCAGGCTGCCTGAGCGGGTGTGGACGCCGATGTCCCCGGTGTTCCACCAGCCGTCCCAGTCCTTCTCGCGGTGCCGCTCGGGCTCGCCGAGATAGGTGAGGCAGCGGCCCTTGGTGCGGATGAGCACGAGCCCCCGCTGGCCGCGCCGCTTGGGCTTGCGCGTCTCGGGGTCGACGACCCGGATACGGGTGACGAAGGGGATGGGGCGGCCGACGTTGTTGGTGATCGGCCCGCCGCGGCTGCCCTCGGAGCGCATCACCTTGCGCTTCGGGTAGACGGCCAGGGTCGCCGGCCCGATCTCACTCTGGCCCCAGCTCTGCCCCCACACCGCGCCGCGGCGCTTGGTGGCCGCCATGAAGGCGCGGACGGTGCTGGGGTGGATGGCGTCGAAGGTGCTGAGGTAGGCCCGGATGTTCGTGAACAGCTCCGGGTTCGTCCGGATCAGGTGCTCCCACAACTGGTAGATGTTGGGGCAGGCTTCCAGCGTCGTCGGATGGTGCTTGCTCAGCGTCTCCACGACCGTCGAGGGGTCCGCCTGGCTCAGCACCACGGCCTTGGCCGGCGGCAGCGCGAACTGGGCGAAGGTCCAGGTGACCGCGCGCGAGTGCACGAAGGCGATGCACGAGGCGATGGTGTCGTCGGGGCGCGTGGAGAGGAAGGGGATCCGCAGGGTCTCCAGCTTGGAGAGCACCCCGAGGAGCGTGTTCGCGGAGTGCGCGACGAACTTGGGCACGCCGGTGGTCCCGGAGGTGTGCGTGCACAGCATCGGCTCGCTGTTGTCCACGATGTCCGGCTGCGGGACGTCCGCACCGGCGAACTCGGCCAGCGGCGTCACTCCGGACGGACTGTCCGGCGCGCCGTCGACGCAGACCACCCGGGTGGATTTGTCCACCAGCTTGATGCCCGCGCGGTCCGCGGCGCCGAGCACGTCACCGGAGGCGACCAGCAGCTTCGGTTCGAGCCGCGGCATCATCCGGGCCAGCGTCTCCGAGTCGAACGTCGAGGTGATCATGGCCGGCAGGGCGCCGATCCTGGCCACCGCGGCGGCCAGCACGATGGTGTCGAGGTGGTTGTTCTTGACCAGGGCGACCCGGTCACCGCGACGCAGCCCGGCCGCCTTCAGCCGTCCCGACATGTCGGCCACCAGATTCGCCAGCGACGTGGCGTCGTGGGTCCTGGTGTCCGGCGCGATGGAGAACGGTATGTCCAGGTGCCACTCCGGCGCCGGAGCGCCGGCGTAGTGCTCGAAAAGCAGCCCGATGTTCTTGGGACGTGGGTTCTTTGGCATCGCGGAATCCCGCTTCGTAGAGGAAACGTGGGCTTGGGCCGGCACGTGGTGCCGGGGCGGCGGCGCGGGTGGGGCGTACGGCGCCCCACCCGCGCCGCCGGGCACCGCGGTTCCCCAGGGAGCCGGGCGGCGCGGTGAGCGGCCGTACGAGGTGGTGCTACTGCTTCTGCGCAGCCAAGGAGGCGTCGGTGTCGGTGCCGGTGGCGGCCGGCGCCGGGGCCAGGTCCTCCCCCTCCCTGATGCCGAAGCGGGTGTGCAGCGCCTTGAGGGGCTTGGGTGCCCACCAGTTGGCGCTGCCCATGAGCTTCATGAACGCGGGCAGCAGGCCGCCCCGGATGAGCGTGGCGTCCATGACGATCGCCAGTGCCATGCCGATGCCGATGGCCTTCATGTAGCTGATGCCCGAGGTGAGCAGGACCAGGAAGACCAGCGAGAGCAGCAGCGCGGCGTAGGTCACCACCTTGCCGACCCGCTCCAGGCCGGAGGCGACCGCCAGCTCGTTGTCACCGGTGCGGTCGTACTCCTCCTTGATGCGGGAGATCATGAAGACTTCGTAGTCCATGGACAAGGCGAAGGCCATGGCGAAGATCATGATCGGCGCCGTCCAGGTGATGCCGCCGGTTTCGACGAAGTCGCCGACCAGCCACATCAGGTTGCCGTCCTGGAAGATGAACACCAGCGCGCCGAAGGTGGCGGTGAGGCTGAGCGCGGTGAGCACCATCGCCTTGAGCGGCAGCAGGATGCTCCCGGTCAGCAGGAACAGCAGGATGAACATGATCACGAAGAGGATGGCGCCGGCGATCGGCAGCCGGTCCACGAGCGTGTCGAACGTGTCCGTGCTCACGGCCGCCTGCCCGCCGACCTGTACGTCGAACGGCGCCTTCTCCGCCCGGACGTCCTCGACCAGGTCGGTGCCGGCGTCCGAGTACGGGTCCGCGGCGGGGATCATCGAGAAGTACACGCCGTCGTCCACGGCGAACCGGGCGGACGCCGGGCCGGGTTCGGCGGCGAGCTGCCCGTCCTCGTACGTGCCGGTGAGGGTGTCCACCCGGGTGGCGCCGGGCAGTTGGGACAGCCGCTTGGCGTAGTCGTCGATCTCGCCGGTCTGCTGGTCCGGTGCGCCGGTGTTCGTGGCGACGATCTGGACCGGCTGCTGCTCGCGCGAGTCGAAGTCCTCGCGCAGCACCGTGGCGACCTCGGCGGACTGGGCGTCCGTGGCGAGCACGCTCTCGTCCGGGAGCCGCAGGTTCATGTTGAGTGCGGGCAGGCCGAGGGGGACGACGATGGCGAGGACCAGCACGGTCACCGCGATGGGGCGGCGCATCACGCCGGTCGCCAGCTTGTGCCAGGAACCGCCGCCGTCCTCGGACGGGTCGGACTTGCGCCGGATCAGACGCCACTTCTCGATCCGCGGGCCGAGCCACTTCAGCAGCCCCGGCAGGAGGATCACCGTGAGGAACGCGGCCAGCAGCGAGGTGACGATGCAGCCGATGGCCAGCGACCTCATCATGGTGAACGGCAGCGCGAGCAGCCCCAGGAAGGCGGCGGCGACGGTGAACGCCGAGAACAGCACCGTCCGTCCCGCGGTGTGCAGGGTGGTGCTGATCGCCTCCGGGATCTCCTTGCCCCGGCGCAGTTCCTCGCGGTACCGGGTGACGAAGAGCAGGCTGTAGTCGATGCCGAGGCCGATGCCCAGGAACGTGGTCGTGTTGACCACCACGTTGGAGGTGTCGGTGAGGAACGTGATGCCGAACAGCACGCCCATCGACGTCAGCATCGCGCATATCGCCACGGAGAGCGGCAGCAGAGCGGCCACGACGCCGCCGAAGATGATGATGAGAACGAGAAGCACGAGCGGGAAGACCATGAATTCGGCCTTGGTCGCGTCCTCGGCGGCCTTGGTGGTGTTCTCCAGCCACATCATGGCGGAGCCGCCGGTGGTCACCTCAAGGCCGTCCACCTTGCCGGTGTAGTCCTCGTCCAGCTTCTCCACCCGGTCGATGACGTCGTCGAAGTCACCGGTGATCCGACCGAGGACGAGGGCCTGTTCGCCCGACTCCCCGCGCAGCGCGGGGGCCTGCTCGGAAGACCAGTAGGACACCACGTTGGTGACGTCCGCTTCGTCCGCCAGCTTCTCGGTGAGCCGGCCGCCGGCCGCCGCCACCTCCGGGTCGTCCACGCCGCGGGCGTCCTCGACGACGAGCGCGAGGTTGGGCTCCCCCTGCTCGAACGTCTTCTCCAGTTCCTGGGCCGCCTTGTACGACTCGGTGCCGGTGGACTCGTATCCGCCCATGGTCAGCCGGTCCTGCAGCCCCGCCGAAGCGCCACCGAAGAGGAAGACGACCAGTAAGGTCAGTCCCACCACCTTCTTCGGTGACGTGAGCGCCATGCGCGTCAGTCGATCAAACATCACTTACCTTTCGCATCATCAACTCCGCCACGGGAACTACCCGGAGAGCTTCCGGTCCACCCAGTCCCGGACGATGGCGTAGCTGTCGGTGGCATTTCGGTGAACGTTCAATGAATGACCCGCGCCCGGGATGACGTGTGCCTCCAGCTCCGACTCCGCCGCGTAGAAGTCCGCCTCAAAGGCGAGTACGGCTTCGCCTGTTGCCGCGAAATCCACGTCCGCACTACTGAACAAGGCGTCATGCTCTCCCACCACCAACAAGACCGGGACCTTGACCGCACGGGAATGTTCGGGCAGATAGGTCTGTGGCAGGCTCTCACCCTCGCCGATGGTGGCGGTGGACTTGATCTTTTCGTTATGGGCGGAGAGCTCCGGGTCCATGCCGTCCGCGTGCTCCAGCATCCGGGCGCGCAGACCCGGGCGTTGGGTCATGTACCACTGCGGAAGGGAGGCGTCGTTCAGGACGGGGTCCTGGGAGCCCGGGTGGAAGAAGTTGATCACCTCGTCGTAGAGCGGCGAGGTCGTGTGCAGCATGCCGGTGACCACGAGCGCGTCGATGTCGGCGTGCGCGGCGGCCTCCATGATGGCGATGCCCGCGCCGTAGGAGTGGCCGACCGAGACGATCTTGCTGAAGGAGTGCCCGGCGGGGGTGCCGGAACGGAGCTGCTGCACCACGTGATGGATGGTCTCGACGTGGCTGTCCGCGTGGAGTTGTGGCGCCGGGGGCCTGCTGCTCGCTCCCGTTCCCACCCGGTCAAGCAGCAACACCGCGTATCCGGCTCGGAGCATATGGTCACAGTAGTCGTACTCGCCCGGCACCTGCCAGTAGCGCCTGTCGTAGGTGAGACCGGGCAGCAGCACCTGGACGGTGTCGGCGCCGCCCTCGGGTATGACGAGCTGAGCGCTCAGTACCCATTCGTTCTCGGGGTCGGCACTCGTCCGGATACGGAAGGTCAGGTCCTCGGTAATGTGGCCGGTTTCCGGTGCCTCACCCGACGTCGTATCCGGCGCTTTGTCTGTGGATTGAGTCGACATCAGCTACTCCTTGTTTTCCGGTTGGAGGGCGAAGAGATCGCCCGGTCGTCCGCTCCAGGAGCGGTCTCGGCCCGGTGCGGGGCGCGCGGGGGGTCGGCGGATACGTGTCCGCGCGGCCCGCGCACCGCGGACCTGAGCACGCGCGGGCGGAACACCGCGGTCGGTGCGGCCAGGAGCTGGGCGAGCTCCAGCACCACCCGGGCCGCGTCGTGGTCCGTCGGCGCGGCGGCGCCGACGCGGTCGACGTAGCGCATGCCGAGCCGGGTCGGCAGATCGGGCGGGCTCGCCTCGGCGGCCCAGGGGTAGTGCAGGTCGATGGCCGTGGCCAACTGCCACGCGACGGCGACCTGCTTGGACAGGGCGCGGCGGAGCCGCTGGGTGCCGCCGGCCGTCCCGCGGCTCTCCAGCATCCTGTCGAGGAGCAGCGCGCTCTGCACCGCGACGGACATCCCCTGTCCGTACGAGGGGTTGAAGGCCGCCAGCGCGTCGCCGATCACCAGGAAGCGGTCGGGCCAGCGGCGCAGCTTCTCGAAGTGGCGCCACCGGTTCTCGGTGCGGCCCGAGCCGTACACCGGGCCGACCGGGGTCGCGTCCTTGATGGCCTCGTACACCACGGGGTGGCGGAGTGACTTGGCGCCTTCCAGCATCCCTTCGTGGTCCGTGGGCGGGCGGTTGCCGCCGCTGGCGGAGACCGAGACCATCCAGCGCCCGTCCTCGATGGGATTGAGGATGCCCTGCCTGGGGTTCTCGGGGGTGGCGAGCAGCAGGATGCACTTCCAGTCGGCCGCGTGGCCGACGGGAGGCTCGTAGACGGTGGTGCCGTAGGCGGTCTTGGCGTCCACGACGCTCTCGGCGGGCTTGTCGTAGCCCAGTTCGCCGAGCCACTGCGGTGCGCGGGACTTGCGTCCGGCCGCGTCGACGACGAACTCCGCGGCCATCGGCTCCGGTTCGCCCCAGCCGCCCTTGGCGTCCTTGTCCTTGGCGCGTACGCGGACGCCGCTGACCGAGTCGCCGGGGCCGCCCTGCAGGCCGACCACCTCGTGCTCCTGGAGGAAGGTGACCTTCGGCTCCGCCCGCAGCCGGTCGCGGACGACCGCGTCGACGATGTCGCGGGTGCCCGTCATCATCGTCATGCCGGTCTCGAACCGGGGTATCCAGCCGCCCGGGGCGAGCATGAGCATGTCCTCGGGCACCCGGACCGACACCATCTGCGCGTCGAGAAGCTCCTGCTGGATCCCGGGAAACAGTGTGCCCAGGCCCTGGTGCCCGGCGGCCATGAGGTTGTGCGCGTGCCGCGACTGCGCGACTCCCGGACGCCACTGCGCGTCGCTCGGCAGCCGGTCCCGCTCGATGACGGTGACCCGCTCCATGTGACGGGCCAGTACGGCGGCGGCGGTGAGCCCGGCGAGGCTGGAGCCGATCACGATGGCGTGGCCGGCACCGTCCCACGTGCCGCTCAGGTTCCTACTCATCTGCCTCACCTTCCGCGCTGCTTCGTGGAGGAGCCGTGTCGTGGTAGTGCGGCCGCGAGGGCCTCCAGGGTTCCGGGCAGGCCGTCGGCCACGGTGGGGTGGGCCGGGGCCCAGCCGAGGTCCGCGCGTGCGCGGCGGTTGGACACGCGGTACGACGTCATGAGCGAGGCGGCCACCGGGCGGCCCAGTGCCAGGGAGGCGGCGAATCCCGGCACCCCCGACACCCGTGAGACGCCCATCTCGCGGGCGATGGTGCGGGTGAACTCGGCGAGCGGCAGCGGTTCGTCGTCGACCAGGTTGTAGCCGCTGCCGGCCGGCGCCCGGTCCAGCGCGGCCAGGTAGCCGGCGGCCAGGTCGGACAGGTGGACGCAACTCCAGTAGTTCCGGCCGTCGCCGGGGCGGCGCAGCCGGCCGGCGCGCCCCTGGTCGTAGAACGCGGCCTTGAAATTGCCGCCGGGGCCGTAGACGAAGCCGGCGTAGAGCACCACGGAATCGAGGCCCTGCGCCGTCAGGGCGCGCAGTCGGGCGGCGCCGTCCGCGTGGCCGGCGCCCAGCGGCGCGGGGGTGTGCGGGGTGGACTCGTCGATCCACTCGGCGCCGTGGTCGCCGTACACAAACGTTCCGGCGGCGTACAGCAGCCGGTTGCCGGCCTTCAGGCAGGCATGGGCCAGGGCGTCGGACATCACCCGGTCCGCCTCGCGCATCACGGCGAGCGTGGTCTTGGACATCCTGCCGCTGAAGCGGATCTGGGCCGCGTGCACCACGGCGTCCACGTCGTCCACGAGCGGCACGTACGTCTCCGGGCGCAGCATGTCGCCGGTGTGCAGCCGGGCGCCGGCCTCGGCGAGGTCCCCGGCCCTGGACGTGTCGCGTACCAGCGCCGTCACCTCGCGGCCCGCGGCGAGCAGCGCCCGGGTCACCGCGCCGCCGATGAAGCCGGTCGCGCCGGTGACCAGGACGCGCTGCGGCGGCCCGCTCACAGGTACTCCACCGTCGGGCCCGCGGGCAGCCGGCGACGGCAGTCCAGGACGTAGGGGGCGTGCTCGACGACCAGTTCGTAGTCGAACGAGGAGTGATCGGTGATCAGCAGCACGGCGTCGGCCTGCTCGATCTCCTCGGGGACCAGCTCGGCCCGCATCACCCGGTCGTCGATGGCGATCGGCTCGACCACGTGCGGATCCACCGCACGCACCTTCGCGCCCATCCGCAGCATGGCCTCGATGACCCGCACCGCAGGTGACTCCCGGGCGTCGCCCGTGTCCGGCTTGTACGCGAGTCCCAGCACCAGGACCCGGGCGCCGTTGACCGACATCCGCCGCTCGTTGAGCGCGGAGATCAGCCGCTGGACGACGTAGCCGGGCATGTGGTCGTTGACGTCGTTGGCCAGCTCCACGAAGCGGAAGCGCTGCCCCAGGGCCCTGTTGACGCGCCAGGACAGATAGACCGGGTCCACCGGCAGGCAGTGGCCGCCGACTCCGGGACCCGGGGTGAACCGCATGAAGCCGAACGGCTTGGTCGAGGCCGTGTCGATGGCCTCCCACACATCGATCCCGAGTTCGCGGGCGAAGATCGCCAGCTCGTTCACCAGGGCGATGTTGACGTGGCGAAAGGTGTTCTCCACCAGCTTGGTCAGCTCGGCGACCCGGGTGGAGCCGACCGGGACGGTGTTCTCGATGAGCCCGCCGTAGAAGTCGTCGACGGCCGCCAGCGACTTCTCGTTCACTCCGGAGACGACCTTGGGCGTACGGTCCAGGGTCCAGGTGCGGTTGCCCGGGTCGATCCGTTCCGGGCTGTAGCCGAGCTGGAAGTCCTCGCCCGCGGTCAGCCCCGAACTCTCTTCGAGGATGGGGGCGACCAGTTCCTCGGTGGTCCCGGGGTACGTGGTGGACTCCAGCACGACGGTGGCGCCCCGGCGCAGGAAGCGTCCCACCATGCCCGTCGCCGACTCGATGTGCCGGAGGTCGGGCGCCCCCTCCCGCAGCGGGGTGGGGACGCTGATGACCGCGACGTCGAACCCGTCGATCTGCTTCTCGTCGGTGGTGGGCCGGTAGTTGCCCGACGCCAGCGCACTCGCGAGCCGTTCCGGTGCGATGTCCTCGACGAAGGACTCGCCGGCGCACAGCCTCTTGACCCGCTCCTCACTGACGTCGAAACCGACGACCGTGTTGCCCGCTTCTGCAGCCAGCATGGCGAGCGGGAGACCGACGTAGCCCTGGCCCATGATGACGATCTTCTTCATCGCCTGGTCCGTTCTCTGGTGGCGGTTGAGGTGACGGTCCGCTCAGGTCCAGCGGCCGGAGCCGTACGTGGCCTGGGAGCCGAGCACTTGCTGGCGCAGGTCGAACCGCCGGACCTTCCAGGTGCCGGTGCGGGGGAACTCGTCCCAGTCGATGATCTTCGGCTCGGCGAGCTCGGGAAGTCCCTCCGTGGCCTCGCTCCACTCCTCCTTGCCGAGCGTGCCGCCGGACAGGCTGATCACCGGGACCGGCAGGCCGCCGGGGTTGCCGAGCACGATCACCTCGGTGGACCGCTGCAGCCGCTCCAGCAGGATGCTCTCCAGCTCGATGCCGCTCGTCCCCGGGATGACGTCCACCTCGCGGTCGAGGATCCGCAGCAGCCCGGTGCGGGACCGCACGCCGATGTCGCCGGTGTTCCACCACCCGTCCCACTTCTTCTCCTGGTGCCGCTCGTCCTCGCCGAGGTAGGTGAGGCACAGGCCCTTGGTGCGCACCAGGACGAGCCCCTGCTTCCCGCGGGCCACCGGCTTGCGGGTCTCCGGGTCGGCCAGCCGGATCCGGGTGACGAACGGAACGGGCCTGCCCACGTTGCTGGTCACCGGGTTCAGCGCGCCCGCGTTCTTGCGGATCTTGTTCCGCGAGTAGAGCGCCATCGCCACCGGGCCCGTCTCGCTCTGGCCCCACACCTGACCCCACACGGGCCGGCTCCGGCGGCTGGCCTCCATGAACTTGCGCACCGTGGAGGGGTGGATGGCGTCGAAGGTGTTGAGGTACGCCCGGATCTGGCTGAACGCCTCCGGGTCGCTCTCGGTGAGCGGCTCCCAGCGCTGGTAGAGGTTGGGGCAGGTCTCCAGGACCGTGGGCCGGTGCTTCTTCAGCGTCTCGGCGACGAGCTCCGGTTCCGAGCCGCCGAGGACGACCACCTTCTTGGGCGGCCGGGCGAGCTGGGCGTACGTCCAGGTGATGGCCCGCCCGTGGACGAAGGCGATGCACGAGGCGAACACGTCGTCCTTGCCCACCGCGAGGCCCGGTATGGGCAGCGTCTCCAGCTTGGTCAGGACGCCGATCAGGGTGTTGGCCGAGTGCGCGACCAGCTTGGGCACGCCGGTGGTGCCCGAGGTGTGCGTGCAGATCATGGGCTCGTCGTCGGCGCGCAGATCCATCGGCGGTACGTCGGCCCCGGCGAGGTCCGCGAGGGCGAGCGATCCCGGCGAGAGCGAGGTGTCGCCCTCGATCGCGACCACCTGGGTCTTCTCGCCGGTCATCGTCACACCCGCGGCCGCCCCGGCGGCGAGCACCGAGTCCGAGGCGATGAAGACGCGGGGGTCGAAGCGCTCCATCATGGTGGCGAGCGTCGCGGGCGCGACGGACGTGGAGATCATCGCCGGGAGCGCGCCGATACGGGCGGCCGCGGCCGCCAGCAGCACGACGTCGTGGTGGTTCTCCTTGACGATGGCCAGCCGGTCACCCCGCCGCAGGCCCGCCTCGCGGAGCCGCCCGGACATGTCGGCCACCAGCCGCGCCAGCCCCGAGACGTCGTACTCCCGGCCGCCGTCGGGCGCGATGTCGAAGGGACGGTCGAGGCTCCACTGCGGCGTCTCCGCGCCGGCGTAGGACTCGAGCAGGCCGCCGAGGTTCTTCGGACGTGGTGCTTTCTTCATGATCCACCTTGCTTTCCCCGAAGTGGGTCAGACGGCGAACAGGTTGGCGACGATGATCAGGACCACACCGAGCCGATGCGCCTGACCGCCGAGCTTCCGGGCTTTCAGAGGGTCGTGCCGGACCAGGCCGGTCGCCATCTGGACGACGCGCACCGCGACCAGCGGGGCGAGGAAGAACCCGAACCACCACGGCACGGCGCCGAGAGCGCAGGCGAGCACGATGACGGCGGTCTCGGACAGGCTCAGCACCGCGATGACCCCGCGGTACACCGGGGCGGGGAGCATGATCGCGAGGTTCCTGCGGCCCGCGGCCCGGTCGCCGTCGACGTCGTTGATGTTGGAGTAGACCGAGACCAGCAGGCTCCACAGGCCGAAGAGGTACGCCTCCAGGGCCACGATGCCGGTCAGCTCCCCGTGGGTCAGGCCGTAGGGGATCAGCACCACCAGACCGGTGCTCAGCAGCAGCACCAGCTCCTGCCCGCCCCGGTAGCTCAGCCGCAGGCCGTACGAGTACTGCACGCTGATGAAGACGAGGAAGACGGTCAGCAGCAGGACCCAGACCGGCCGGTGCGGCGAGGTCAGCACCGCGAGCCCCAGCCAGACGAGGCCGGTGAGCAGGGCGGCGTAGCCGAACCGTACGGCCTCCCGCTCGGTCAGCCGCCCGTCGAGGAGCGGCTTGCGCTTGCGGCTGCGCAACTGCTTCTGCTCGGGGTCGTAGTTGAACTGGTCGCTGCCGTCCCGGAAGCCCGTGACGTCGTCGAACGCGACGGTCGCGGCACAGACGCCCACCCAGCCGAGCGTGAGCACGGCCAGCGTCCACACGGTGACCGGGTCGTCCCGCGTCCCGGGTGGCAGCATCGTCCACACCACGAACGCGGACAGGTAGTAGTCGAAGAACGACAGCTTCGCCAGGCTGACGAAGGCGCTCAGCCTCTTCCCGGGCGGCGCCGCCCGTCCTTCTTGCAGGGTCTCGCTCATGAGATACCTCTGCTTCCAGGCCGTCAGGCAGTCAGTGGCCTGCGGCCGGTGGTGGATATCAGGACCGGGCCGCGGAACGGGCGGCTGAACGCGGAGAAGGTCCATGGCGGTTGGGGGGCCGTCGCCTGGGAGCAGCAGGGCACCCGGGGGGTGCCGGCCTGGGCCGGTGTCGTCGCACCTGTCACGCTCTTCCCTTCCAGACGTACGGACGGACTGCTGCGCCCGGCTCCCGGGAGTGCTCAACCCGGGTGCGCGCGGGAAGGGCAGCCGGAGCCGGAGCCGGATCTGGAACAGGTGGTCCCGGATGACGTGCCCGCGCCCGGCGAGTATCCAAAGCAGTCCATGGACGGGACTAAAGCCGCTGCTCACAGGCCCTGTCGGCACGCGGAGACGCGGGAGGGGCCGATTCCGGCGGCCGGTTGGCCGCGGGGGAGAGGGCGGGAAGGCGTACGACCGGTACGTGCTGGTCGTATCGGGGCGAGGGTCGTACGGATGCGTAAAGCCCCGCGCATGGTCCGGGGCTGCTCGTCGGAGGGGGCGGAGACGCGTGTGCTTCCGGTCGCGGAACTGCGGGGCCTGCGGACCGGAAGCGACGCTCTTTCCCGGCGCTATGCCGGGGAGATCCGGCGGAGCCTGCGGAGGGCCTTGCCGCGGCCCGCCGCTAGGTCCGCCGCACCCTCATTCCGTATCCTCGGCTCCGCCTCCGGCCGCGGTCCCGGCCGGCTGTCCGGTCTCCGTCCCGGCGTCCGTCGCCTCCGCCGTGAGCTTCGCGTCGAACCGCTCCCGCGCCCACGAGCGCAGCGCGGAACGCGAGGTGAAGCGGCCCACGTTCGTGTCGATCGGCGACGACGTGTACTGGTGGAAGCGCCACGACGCCTGGATGTCCGGCTTGCCGGGCTTGCCGTTGTACTGGGCGATCCAGAGGCCGTCGCCGGCGTAGCTGGTGGTGTCGCGGTTGAGCCAGAAGTCGCGGTTGCAGTAGAGGAGCACCTTGTGGCGCGGGCGCAGCCGCTTCACCTCCTTGATGAAGGCGTCCTTCTCCTTGTTGCTCGCCGCGGTGCCCTCGCTGGTGTGCTCCCAGTCGCAGGCGAGCATGTCGCCCGGCTTCTCCTTCGCCTTGTCGACGAAGTACTGGGCCTGCGCCTTGATGTTGCCCGGCCAGAGGAAGTGGTAGAAGCCCAGCACCAGACCCGCCTCGCGGCCGTGCGTGGCCTGGTCGCCCTGCTTGGGGTTGACGTAGCTGCGGCCTTCCGACGCCTTGACGAAGACGAAGTCCATGCCTCGCGTGGAGTAGTTGCCTGACTGGTGCGAACTGACGTCGATGCCCTTGATGGTCATCACTCGTCCCTTTCGAGTGGGGGTCGGGACGGGACGGTGGCCGAATCCCTCGCGCTGTCCTTCGCTGTCCTTTGCTGTCCTTGCCGTCTCTTGCGTTTCTCCCCTCATCCCCGTTGCGGGCGCCGCGCAAGCGCCGCCGTCGAATCACGCGTTCGCCGAGTGCGCCCCAAGGGGCGGCCGTGCCGGGGGAGTTCGATGCGGAAGAGGACGTTCAGGTTGTGGTTCAGGGGGCCGCTGTGCGGGCATCTCCCGTGTGAGAAGGCCGCTTTACCCGTGGTGGCCGTAGATCGGGGGATCTGACCATGAATCTCTACATCTCTGTGTTACGTACCCTGGTGCCGCTGCTCGTCGGCTGGGTCGTGACCGCGGCCGGTGCCTTCGGCGTCGACGCCGACTCCACGACGGTGACCGCCGGGGTCACCGCGCTGGTCACCGCCGTGTACTACGCGGTTTTCCGGGCGCTGGAGGAGTGGGCGGCGAAGCGGGACTGGAAGCCGCTGCGGGTCGTCGCGGGCGTGCTGCTGGGCTGGGCGCGACCGCCGGAGTACCCGGCGCGGACGTCCGCGGCGCGGCAGCCCGCGGCGCCGGTGGCCGCCGTACCGCCGCCCGACGCCGAGGGGCGGCCGGCGTGAGCGGCGCCGACTGGATCTGGGGCGGACTGCTCGCCCTCGGTGCGGTGGTGGAGGTCATCGCCCTGCGCACGCCGCAGAAGGGCGACACCCTCTCGGAGCGCACCCGGGCGTGGTTCCGGGTGCGTACGCCGGTGGGCAAGGCGGTCTTCGTCGCGGCCTGGGTGGGCTTCGCGGGCTGGTTCCTGGTGCACATCGCCTGGTGACGGGACCCGCGCGGACGCGGATGGCGGCCGCCGTTACCGTGGCCCGCGGGGGCGGATCCGCCTCCGCGCGCGTACGGGAGGAACGGCATGAAGCTCACCGTGCTCGGCGGCCGCGGCGCCTGGCCGACCGCGGACGCCGCCTGCAGCGGCTACCTCGTCGAGCACGACGGGCACCGGCTGCTGCTCGACCCCGGGTACGCGGTGATGCCGCAGCTCCTCCGGCACCTGCGGCCCGAGGACGTCGACGCCGTCGTCGTCACCCACGGGCACCCCGACCACTGCGCCGACCTCAACCCCCTCCTCCGCGCCCGCGCGCTCGCCGACAGGCCGGCGCCCGCGCTGCCGGTGTACGCCCCGGCCGGTGCGCTCGACGCGGTGCTGGCGCTGGACCGGCCGGGGATGCTGCACGGGTCGTACGAGCTGCGCGCGTTCGACCCGGCGACGGAGCCGGAGTTCACCTCCGGCCCGTTCCGCGTCGGGACCCGCGCGCTGCCGCACCACGTCCCCAACGCCGGGCTGCGGCTGACGGCGGCGGGCCGGGTCCTCGCGTACACCGGTGACACCGGCCCGACCCCGGCGCTCGCGGAACTCGCTGACGCGGCGGACCTGTTCCTCGCGGAGGCCACCTACCCGGAGGAGGTGCCGGAGGAGGACGCGCCGTACCTGTCGAGCGCCCGCCAGGCCGGCGAACACGCGACCCGCGCGGGCGCGGAACGGCTGCTGCTCACGCACCTGTGGCCGGGCGGGGACGAGGCCGCGGCGATCGCCGCGGCGCGTCGGGGGTTCGGCGGGGACGTGGGGGTCGCGCGGCCGGGGACGGTCGTGGAACTCGGGGCGGACTGAGGGAGCCGGGTCGGTCGGGTGGGGGCGGTCCCGCCGGCCGCGCCGTCGCTCCCGGGCCTCCGCTACACCCTCCGGGCCGCGTTCACCAGCGCTGCCACCGCCCGGTCCACATCCTCCGGCCCCGTACGCCAGTTGCTGAACGCCGCCCTCAGCCCGTGCGTCCCCCCGTACACCGTCGGCGTGACCACCGCCTCCCCGCTGGCCGCCACCGCCGCCGCCAGCGCCGCCACCCGCTCCCGCGTCGGCTCCGCCGCGAGCGTGAAGCACACGACGTTCAGCCGCACCGGCGCCAGCAGCCGCAGCCCGCTCCCGGGACCGTCCGCCACCCCCGAGCCGAACCGCCGCGCCAGCGCCGCGTTGCGCTCCACCACCTCCCGGTGGCCCTCGCGCCCGTACGCCGCCAGCGTCAGCCACGCCGGCAGGGCGCGCAGGCGGCGGGAGTTCTCCGGGGTGAGGTGGACGAAGTCGGGGTCGTCGCCCGGCTGCGCCATGTATGCGGCGGCGTTGCGGAAGACGCGGACCTGGAGGTCCCGGCGGCGGGTGAACTGCACCGCCGCGTCGTACGGGACGTTCAGCCACTTGTGCAGGTCCACGCAGACGGAATCCGCCGTGTCCAGCCCCGCCACCAGGTGTGCGTGCTCCGGCGACAGCGCCGCGAAGGCGCCGAACGCCGCGTCCACGTGCAGCCAGAACGGATACCGCTCCCGCAGCGCCGCGATCGCGCGCAGGTCGTCGAAGTCGACGGTGTTGACCGTGCCGCTGTTCGCCACCACGATCGCCGGCCGGCCGTCCAGCGCGGCCAGCGCGGCCGCCAGTTCGGCCACGTCCACGGCCTCCCGCCCGGGCAGCAGCGGCACCTCGCGCAGCGCGTCGCGGCCGAGCCCGAGGAGCGACAGCGCCTTGGGGACGCTGGAGTGCGCCGCGCCCGACAGCACCGCGACCTCGCCCAGCGCCCCCGCCCCGGCGTCCGCGACCGAGACCCCGAGCCGTTCCCCCAGCCACTCCCGGGCCACGGCGAGCCCGACGGCGTTCGACATCGTCGCCCCGGACACGAACGCGCCCGCGTGCGCCTCGCCCAGCCCGAACAACTCGCGCAGCCAGCCCACCGTCTCGCGCTCCAGGTCCGTCGCCGCGGAGTCGCCTGCGGCGACCACGTTCTGGTCGTACGCACCCACCAGCCAGTCGCCCGCCACGGCCGCCGGCGTCGCCCCGCCGGTCACGAACCCGAGGTAGCGCGGCCCCGCGCTGCCCGAAAGGCCTGGCTCCCAGCGTTCCCCGAAGCGCGCGAGCGCCGCCGCACCCCCGGCGCCGCGCTCGGGCAGCGGCTCGTACGGGCCGGGGGCGCCCGGCGCGGGGGCGGCGACCGGGCGGTCCGCGAGGCCGCGGAGGGCGGCGACGGCGCGGGCGCGGGCGGCGTCGAGGAGCTGGTCGAAGCGGTCGAGGTCGGCGGCGAGGGCGGGGTGCACGGGGGCCTCCTGGGCGTACGGCGAGCTTGGCGGCGGGCGGCGGGTGACGCCCGCGGGACGGCGGCAGACCCGCCGCGACCTGCGGCAATACGTCGTACGCCGACCACGTCTCCGTACGCTACGGGCCCGCCCCCGCCCCGGTCCGCGGCCACTTCCGCCCCACTGGACCGCTGACCGCGAGGCGGCCGGGCCGTCGCGCCCGGTTACGCGGGCGTGCTCGAAGGGGCGTCGATCGCCCTCGCCGGGCGGGTGCCATGCGGGACTTCCCGCACACCCCGGACGACCCGCGGCACGACCTGGACACGGCCGGCTTCGGCGTGGTCCGGTTCCCGGAGGGCGAGACGGAGCGGTGGGAGAGGAAGGAGGCGTACGACGCGGTGGCCGGGCGGTACGCCACCCCAGCCTGACGCCCGTTGCCTGAAAGGGCCGAAGGGCCTCGACCCGGGGGCGGTCGACTCCCTACCCTACTGGCCAGTTGTCACCGGGTGCCGGAGGATCTGATGGAGACGAAGCGCTGGGCCGGGCCCGTGCTCGCCGTGGCGTTGGTGGCCGTGGCCGTCGGCTGGGGCGCGGTGTCGCGCTCCGACGACGGCGAGGCGGTGGACAGCGCGGTACGCAGCCAGGCGCCCGACCGTTCCCGTCTCACGTCCCCCGACCCCGCCACCCCGGGACCCGAGGCGTCCAAGCCCGCCCCCGGCGCTTCCGGCGCCGCCTCGGCCGATCCCGGCGCGCCCCCGCGCGCCCCGCAGGACGTGCTCTACCTCGGCGACTCCCTCGCCATGGAGGCCCAGGACGTCCTCGGCAGCCGGCTCGAACGCTCCACCCGCGTCAGCTCGTACAGCAGCGAGCCCGTCGCCGGCGTCACCGTCTGCGACTACCTCCAGGGCCGCCCGGGACGCTCCCTCGTCCCGCGCGAGGACAAGGCCGCCGCCCTGGTCGAGAAGCGCGAACCCGGCGTGGTCGTGCTGCAGTTCTGGGGCAACACCTGGGGCTACACGCCCTGCATGGAGGGCGTCGAGTGGGGGACGGCCGCGTACTACGAGCGCTACGCAGCCGACCTGCGCGCCCTCACCGGGCAGATCACCGACGCCGCGCGTGAAGCGAACGTGCCCCGGCCCCGGATCGTCTGGGTGCAGCAGCCGCCCGACGCGCTGCACCCCGACCGCATCGAGCAGGTCAACGCCCTGTACGACCGGCAGGCCGCCGCATCCGGCGACCTGCTGGCCGACGGCGGCCGCGAACTGCGCGACGACGACAGGAAGTGGACGCAGTACCTGCCGTGCAATGACTACGAGCAGAGCACCGCAGGCTACTGCACCGGCCCCGGCGGCACCGCCCGACTGCACCGCGACGACGACCCGTTGCACTTCTGCCTCGCGCCGACCCCGGAGGGCGGACAGCCGTGCCCGGCCAAGTCCCCTGGTCTGGAGCGCTACTCGCGGGCGGTGGCGGACGAGGTCGACGCCTACCTGCGCGGCTGACGCCCCCGACGCGCCCCGGACGCGAGCGGGCGGGCAGGCGGTCAGTCGGTGGCGGTCGGCTGCGGGCGCGGCCTGCGCACCAGGTACGCGGCGCCGAGCCCGGCGACGAAGAGCGCCAGCACCGACACCCCCGTCGCCAGCCAGCCCGCGCCCAGCCAGCGGCTGCCGAAGTACCCGAGCGTCACGCCGTACGCGGCCCACAGCAGCCCGGCGAGCGCGGACCACGGCAGGAACTCCCGTACCTGCCGGTGCATCGCGCCCGCGCCGAGCATCACCACGCTGCGCCCCGCGGGTGCGAACCGGGCCAGGACGACGATCCCGCCGCCCCGCCGGCCGCTGAGGTGGTGGCCGAGGCGCTCCTGCGCGCGGACCAGCAGGCGGGAGTTGGCGAACTTCTCCCGGCCTCTGCTGGCGAGCCGGAAGGCGAGCATGTCGCCGAGTACGGAGGCGGTGGCGGCGCAGAGCAGGAGGGCCAGCAGCTCGATGAGGTGGTCGGCGGCGGGGAGGGTGGCGCCGTTGCGTACGGCGTCGGCCGCGGTGGTGGTGCCGGCGGCGGCGGTGGCCGCCATTATGACCAGCGCGCCGCTGGGCAGCAGCGGCAGGAAGACGTCGAGGAGGACGGAGGTGGCGACGATGGCGTACATCCACGGGGTACCGCTCAGTGACCCCACAAACTCCACTGTTCCCCTGCTCCCCGTATCCCGGCGGTCATCCGGTGATTTTTTCTGCCACGGACGAGAGCGCCGGGCGGGTCACAGCGTACGCCTGGCGCGTCGCCGGAATTCGCACGGGGGGACCAGATGTAACCTGCATCACTCCTGAGGACCCGCTCACCTGCTGTCACTCGCATGCCGTACGGCACGGAGTGCCGGGCGCTGTCCGTACGGCGGTCGTACGCCGGGGCGTACGGCGGTGGTGTGGCCGTCGTACGGCGGCGGTGTGGGCCGTCGTACGGCGCGGGCGGTGCGCGGTGCCGGTCAAGCAGGGGGTTTCGGCGGGGAGTCCGGGTCCGGCCGCCACTTCTCCACCGTCTCGCCCGACGGCGCCTCGTGGTCGGAGCCGCACAGCTCGGCGGACAACTGCTCCACCAGTTCGGTGAGGTCCGTGGGCCGGTCGGGCGTCCACCAGTCGCCGAGCAGCTCGGCCAGCGCCGCCTGCCGCGCCCCGGAAAGCCGCTGCGCGGCCCGGGTGCCTTCCTCCGTACAGAGCACCGGCAGCCCCTCCCGGCGTGTCAGGCCCTGCTCCTCCAACTCCTGCGCCGCGCCGAGGACCACTTCGAGCGGGAGCCCGGTGCGCTCGGCGAGCGCCACCGGCTCGGTGGACTCGTACCGCTGGACGCGCAGCAGCAGCCAGCTCGACGCGGGTCGCAGGTCGAGGCCGGCGCGGCGGGTGATGTCCTCGTACAACTCCCGCCGCCCCTCCCGGGTGCTGAGCGCGCTGAGCGCGCGGCACACCTCGTCGTGGGGGGAGCGCTCGACGGGATTGGTGGCGACGGTTTCGCTGCCGTCGGGGACGGTGACGGTGCCGCGCAGCGGGTCCTCGCGCAGGAAGAGGGAGATGAGGAAGGCGAGGGCGGCGACGGGGGCGGCGTAGAGGAAGACGTCGGTGATGGAGGTGGAGTAGGCGTTCACCACTTCCTGCCGCAGGGAGGCGGGGAGCCGGGCGATCGAGCGGGGGTCGGACTCCAGCGACTTCATGCTGAGCCCGCCGGGCAGGGACACGCCGCTCAGCTCCGCTTCGAGCTTGTGGCGCAGCCGGCTGGTGAAGACCGTGCCGAAGACGGCGACGCCGAAGGACGCGCCGATGGAGCGGAAGAAGGTGGCGCCGGAGGTGGCGACGCCGAGGTCGCCGTAGGAGACGGCGTTCTGCACGGCGAGCACCAGGACCTGCATGACGAGGCCGAGGCCGAAGCCGAAGACGAAGAAGTAGCCGCTCAGCTCCCAGTTGTTGCTGCTCTGGTGCAGCCGGTGGAGCAGCAGGAGGCCGACGGTGGTGACGGCGGTGCCGAGGACGGGGAAGACCTTCCAGCGGCCGGTGCGGCTGATGAGCTGCCCCGAGCCGGTGGAGGCGATGAGCATGCCCGCGACCATGGGGAGCATGTGGACGCCGGAGGTGGTCGGCGAGACGCCGCGGACCACTTGGAGGAAGGTCGGCAGGTACGTCATGGCGCCGAACATCGCGAAGCCGACGACGAACCCGATGACCGAGCAGAGCGTGAACGTGCGGATGGCGAAGAGCTTCAGCGGGATGACCGGCTCCGCCGCCCGGCGCTCGACCCGGATGAACGCGGTGAGCAGCGCGATCGCCAGCAGCCCGGCCACGACGACCTCCCAGGAGCCCCACGCCCAGGTCGTGCCGCCGAGGGAGGTGACGCCGACGAGGCAGATGGCGAAGGAGGCGATGAGGGCGGTGCCGAGGTAGTCGATGCGGTGCTTGGTGGCGCGGCGCGGGATGTGCAGGACGACGGCGATGACGACGAGGGCGGCGAGGCCGATGGGGAGGTTGATGTAGAACACCCAGCGCCAGCTCAGGTGCTGGGTGAAGATGCCGCCGAGGAGCGGGCCGAGGACGCTGGTGGTGCCGAAGACGGCGCCGAACAGGCCCTGGTAGCGGCCGCGTTCGCGCGGCGGCACGATGTCGCCGACGATCGCCATGGCCAGCGACATGAGCCCGCCGCCGCCGATGCCCTGGAGGGCGCGGAAGCCGATGAGCTGGCCCATGTTCTGCGCGATGCCGCAGAGCGCGGAGCCGACGAGGAAGATGACGATGGCGGTCTGGAAGAGCTTCTTCCGGCCGTACTGGTCGCCCAGCTTGCCCCAGAGCGGAGTGCCCGCGGTGGCGGCCAGGAGATAGGCGGTGACCACCCAGGACAGGTGCTCCAGGCCGCCGAGGTCGCTGACGATGGTGGGCAGGGCGGTGGCGACGATGGTCTGGTCGAGTGCGGCGAGGAGCATCCCGGACAGCAGGGCGCCCATGGACACCAGCACGGCGCGCCGGGGGAGGCCCTGCCCGGGGACCTCGGGGGCGGGCGGGGCGCCGGCGGTCTGGGACATGCGCGGCTCCCCTCGGGTGGTGTGACCGTGCGGCGGGTGGTGCTTTTGAGACTCGTGGTGCCGGTGATGTGTGGGTCGTTTGCCTCATAGTCGCCCGGAAGCGTCGATACGGCCCGCCGGGGCGGTCCGCTCGGGCCGGGTTGCGGCCGGGGTGCGGTGCGCAGGGTTCCGCGGGGTCTGCATAATCGCCTCCAGCCCACAGGAGGGGGAGCACGGTGATACCTCGCGCATGCCGCACCTGCGGCGGGCCGCCCCGGGAGGACGGCGGGCGAGGCTGCGCCTGCGGCGCGGAGAGCGGTGCGGAGGACGGCGTCGAGGCGAGCGCGGGGGGTCCGCCGGAGCGGGAGAGGCCGCTGCTGCGGCCGTACGTCATGAAGGCGCCGGGTCCGGTCGGGGGATGGGACGGCGACGGCGACGAGGCCGGCGGCGGCCAGGAGGGCTACGGCCCGGAGGCGCCGCCTCCCGGCAGCGGCGCGCCGGAGGGTTATGCCCCGGGGGCGCCGCCTCCCGGCAGCACCCTCGCCGTCCCCTACGGCCCCATCGGCGCCGCGCCCGAGGGGCCCGCGGACGCCGACCTCGGCCTCTTCGCCGACGACCCGGCCGCGCCGCGCGCCGCCGGGGATCCGTACGACGCGGACGACACCCGTGACCCGTACGACCCGCGCCGCCGCGGCGACCGCCTCGCCGCCCGCCGGCGCCGCCGGCTGACGCTGGTCCTCACGGTCGGCGGCGTCGTGGCCGCGCTCAGCGTCGGACTGCTGGGCTCCGGGCTGTTCTCGGACGACGGGGAGGACGACCGCGCCGTACCGAAGCCGGACACCGTCACCGCCGTCCCCACCGGCGGCGGCACGAAGCCCGGCCCCGACGCCTCGCACAGCGGCGCCCCCAGCGCCCCCGCGGACGGCGACGACCCGGCGGAGCCCAGCGCCGCCGAATCCGACCGCACCGGCACCGCATCGGCCGACCCGGACGGGACACCCGCCGACCGCACCGAAGCCGGCAACGTCACCGCCGCCCCACCTGACTCCGGCTCCGACCCCAGCACGCCGGCTGACCCCGACCCCGGCACGACCTCCGAGGACCCGGACCCGCCCCCGCCCACGCTGCGGGAGGGCGATTCGGGCCCGGAGGTCGTCGAGTTGCAGAAGCGGCTCATCGAGTCCGGTCATGCCCCCTTCCTGACGCGCATCGACGGCGACTACGGCCCCTTCACGCGCCGGGGGGTCGAGCGCTTCCAGGACGCCAACGGCATCGACGGCGACGAACGCGGCGTCTACGGCCTGGAGACGCGCCGTGCGCTGGAGTCCATGACGAAGGAACCCTGACCATGGACGTATACGAGGCCGTGGACAGCCGCCGGGCCGTGCGGGCGTTCAGCGACGAGCCCGTACCCGTGGAGGTGCTCGAACGGGTGCTGGCCGCGGCGGCCCGCGCCCCGTCGAGCGGGAACCTTCAGCCGTGGCACCTGTACGTGGTCACCGGCGACCCGCTGGCCGGACTGAAGAAGCGCGCGACGGCCAGGGCGCTGGCCGGGGATCCGGGCGACGAGCGGGAGTACCCGATGTACCCGGCCGGCATGGGCGGCCCGCCGTACCGGGACCGGTTCACCGCCGCGGCGGCCCAGCGGTATGAGGCGCTGGGCATCGAGCGTGACGACCCCGGGAGGCCGCAGAAGATCGCCGCCCTGAACGCGGGTGCGTTCGGGGCCCCGGTCGTCCTGTTCTGCTATCTCGATCGCGCGATGGGGCCGGGGCAGTGGGCGGACGCGGGGATGTATCTGCAGACGGTCATGCTGCTGCTGCGGGCGGAGGGGTTGCACAGTTGCCCCCAGGTGATGTGGACGATGTACCGGCGGACCGTCGCCGAGGCGGTCGGGGCCGGTGACGGGCTGGTGCTGCTGTGCGGTGTCGCGGTCGGCCACGCGAAGGCGGGCGTGCCACCGCTGCGTACGGACCGGGCGGACCTGGCGGAGACGGTGACCTTCGTAGGAGCGTGACGGCCCGGCCCGGACGCGGGCGGGAAATCGGACGGTCCGTCAGTCGGATACCTGTTCGAAGTGGAACGCCTTGATGAAGCAGTCCCGGGGCTGGCCAAGGGCGAAGAACACGCACTCCGCCACCGATTGCGCCGTCAGCATGTCGCCGGGGCCGCGCGGGGTGCTCTCCCACTCCGGGGACAGCGGGTCCGGGTTGCTGAAGTCCGGCGGGTAGAGCGAGATGACCCGCACCCCCCGGGACCGTAGCCGCGTGGAGAGGATGCCGGCGAAGCCGGCCTGTGCGCTCTTGGCGGCGTAGAAGGCGTCGTGCGCGTCGGAGCGCCGGTGGGCCGGGAGCCCGGCGGCGGAGATCAGGTTGACGATGTCCGGCCTGTCGGACGCGAGCAGCAGCGGCAGCAGGCGCTTGACGACGAGGATCGTGCCGGTCGCTCCCGCGGCGACGGTGTCGATCACGTCCTCGTCGGTGGCGGAGAGGAGATCCGGCCCGCCCAGCCAGCGCGCGCCGTTGTTGACCAGCACGTCCACCCGGTCGGTCCGCTGCGCCACGTCGGCGGCGAACTGCCGGATGGAAGCGGGGTCCGCCAGGTCGCAGGCGAGGGCGTGCACCTGTGGGTGGCCGAGGTCGCGGATCTCGTCCGCCACCCGTCGCGACGCCGCCAGGCTGCGGGAGGACACGAAGACCTCGGCGCCCTCCCGGGCGAAACGGATGGCGAGAGTCCGGCCGAAGTCGCGGGACGCGCCGGTGATGACGACGCGTTGCCGTTCGAAGCCCATGTGATCGCCCGCCGCCCCTGGAGTGTCCGTAACGCCCTGCTGTGATCAGGTACGCCGACACCATCACAGGAGGGCGGGGCAGCGGAACGAGACCTTCGGCCTAGGTCCTCCGGCCCCCGCTGCCCCCGGCGGTGCGGAGGTGGATGCGCTCGCCGGACCTGCCGAAGAGGCTCAGCACGTCGACGGGGCCGCGGCCCGCGGCGCCGAACCAGTGCGGGATCCGGCAGTCGAACTCGGCGGCCTCGCCCGCGGTCATGACGAAGTCGCGCTCGGCGAGCCGTACGCGCAGGCGCCCGCGCAGCACGTACAGCCATTCGTGGCCGGCGTGGGTCCGCAGATGGGGCTCCTTGTCGTGGGCCGGGATGGTCATCTTGTACGCGCGTGGCTCGCCCTGCTGCCGGGACAGCGGGATCAGCACCCGGCCGTCCCGCGTGGTCGGCTGCTGGGGCACCCGCGGGTCGACGATGCGGGGCGCGGCGACGATCTCGTCGAGCGGGATGCCGAGGGCCGCGGTGACCGGCAGCAGCAGTTCGAGGCTCGGCTTGCGCCGGCCCGACTCCAGCCGGGACAGCGTGCTGGTCGAGATGCCGGTGGTGCGCGCGAGGGCGGCGAGGCTGACGCCCCTGCCCTCGCGGGCGCGGCGCAGCCGGGGGGCGATCTGGTCGATGACGGCGCCGACGCTGGGCTGGTCGTCCATGGGGCGCAGTCAACCCACGCGTCCCGGAATCGGCAACGGAAGTTGTCGTTTCGGCACGGCCGCCCGGACGCTGCCCGCGGAGGTGGTCGGCATGCGGACGGCGCAGGACGACGGATTCACCGGGGCCGGCGGTCCCGGGAAGGCGCGGGGCGGCCGGGGGCCGGGACGTACGGGCACGGAGGCCGCCCGGAGCGGGCGGCGGGACCGGCTGCCCGCCGGGGTGTATCTGCTCGCCTTCAGCCTGTTCGCCATGGGGACCGCGGAGTTCCTGCTCGCGGGCGTGCTGCCCGCGGTCGCCGCGGACCTGGACGTCACGCTCTCCTCGGCGGGGTTTCTGATCACCGCGTTCGCCCTTGGCGTCGTCCTCGGCGGGCCGCCGTTCGCGGTGCTCAGCCTGCGCTGGCCGCGGCGTACCGCGCTGCTGGCGACCCAGGGCGTCTTCGCCGCGGGCATCGGCGTCGGGCTGCTGGGCGGCTACGAGCTCCTGCTGCTGACCCGGGTGGTCTCCGGCGTCGCGTACGCGGGCTTCTTCGCCGTGGCGTCGGTGACCGCGATCGGCCTCGTCACCCCGGACCGCAACGCCCGCGCCTCGGGCGTCGTCGTCAGCGGGCTCAGCGTGGCGATGGTCGCCGGCGGCCCGGCCGGGACGCTGCTCAGCCACTTCATCGCGTGGCGGGGCGGCTTCTGGGTCGTCGTCGCCCTCACGCTGGCGGGGATGGCCGGCTGCTTCGCCGGCATCCCCGCCGCCCCGCGGCCCGGCCCGGGGGCGGCGGGCGTCCGGCCGGGCGTGGCACGGGAGTTGGCCACGATCCGCAACCCGCATCTGTGGGGCATCTACGCGATCACGATCCTGACCACCGCCGCGTACATGATCACGTTCAACTACCTCGCGGCCATGCTCACCGGGATCACCGCCCTGCCGGAGGTCTGGATCCCCGCCGTCCTCGCCCTCTTCGGCGCCGGCGCCTTCACCGGCCTCTCGATCGGCGGCCGCATCTCCGACCGGCGGCCCCACCGGGCGCTGCTCACCGGCGCCGCGGCGATCGCGGTGCTGTCGCTGGCGATGACCGGCGCGGTGCGGCACGCCTGGGCGGTGACCCCCGTCGTGTTCGCCCTCGGCGTCGCGGCGTTCGTCCTCAATCCCGCCGTCTACGCCCGCGTCTTCGCGATCGCGGCGGACGCGCCGACCCTCGCCGGGGCGACCACGGTCTCGGCCTTCCAACTGGGCATCAGCGGCACGCCGGTCCTCGCGGCAGCCGTGCTGAACCGGGGAGCGGACCTCACCGCGGTCTGCCTGATCGGCGCAGCGCTCGCCGCGTGCGCGGTCCCGCTGATCCTCGCCGACCGCGCGCGTGCCGGGCGGGTACGCGACCGCGCGGGCTGACGCCTCCGCCTCATCGCAGGGCGAACTCGGCCCAGACGGCTTTCCCGGGCCCCGACCGCTCGGCCACGCCCCACTCGTCGGCGAGCGCGGCGACGACGAGGAGCCCGCGCCCGTGGGCGTCGTCGTGACGGGGCGCGCGGGTACGCGGGCACCCGTCGCCGGTGTCGTGCACCTCGACCCGCACCGTGTCGTGCAGGGTGACGACGCGGACGAGGAAATCCCGGTCCGGCGGCCCGTACCGGACGGCGTTGGTGGCGAGTTCCGAGGTGCAGAGCCGGATGTCGGCGAGCAGTTCGGCGTCCGCGATGCCGCCGAGCGCCGCCGCGACGAAGTCGCGTGCGCGGCCGACCTCGGCGGGGTCGCGGGCGAACTGCCGCTTGTGCACGGGCTCCAGCGGGATCGGCCGCCGCGCCCGGAAGGCGGGCTGCGCTCGCGCGGCGGTACGGGCGCGGTGGTGCCCGCCGCCGGGGGTGCCGGGGACGCCTGGGCACCGGCTGGTGCGGCAGGCGCGATAGCGGACGTTGGCGCCCCGGATTCGGTGCGGCAGCGCCGCGTGGGCGTCGGCGGGCCATGGATTCGGCGAACCGTTCATTTTGTGGTGGCACTTGGGGATAACCGGTTCTTCTGCGGCCATGGGCACGTCTCCTCGTCTTCCGCGCGTGGCCGTCGGCGTACAAAGGGTTTGGTCAAGTTGCGTTCTACGCGGCGGGCTTGACACGCTGAGCTGTCGGAAGACTAGAGTGCCGCCGCCTTTTGAATTCTGCAAGACTGGATTCCGTGCATCTTGGCCGGGCACTCGAACGAGTGAAGTTCATTGTGAATTCGGGGACCTCGGTGCTTTCATTTCGAGCGTCGGAAGTCCTTCACTTTGAATGACATAGGGAAGGGGAAACGCATGGCGGAACGCGCGACGGGATCGACGGTGCCGCGGAGGCAACTCGGCCGGTACTTACGTGACCTGCGGAATCAGGCACGGCTCACCGTGCGCTCGGCGGCGCACCAACTGGAGTGGTCGGAAGCGAAGATGTGGCGCATCGAGACGGGGCAGTCGTCGCTGCGCAGCTTCGACGTGGAGACCATGTGCAAGGTGTACGGGGCGCCGGCCGATATCACCGAGGCGCTCATGGGCCTCGCGAAGGAGACGAAGGCGAAGGGGTGGTGGCACGCTTACGGCGACGTCATTCCGGAAGGCTTCGACGTGTACATCGGCCTGGAGGAGGCGGCGTCGAGCCTTGCCTCGTACCAGAATGATCTGGTGCCGGGCCTGCTGCAGACGGAAGGCTACGCACGAGCCGTCTTTCGTCGCCACAACCCGGACGAGACCGAGGAAGACGTCGAGCGGCGCGTGCGACTGCGCGTGGAACGGCAGACACTCCTCACGCGCGTGTCCGATCCCTCGTCTCTCCGGCTGGTTCTCAACGAGGCGGTGCTGCGGCGGCCCGTGGGTGGAAAGGATGTCATGGCGGGGCAGTTGGCCCACCTCGTCGAGGTGGCCGAACGTCCCAACATCGAGATCCGCGTAGCGTCTTTCGCCGCCGGGCTCCATCTGGGCATGCTGTCGGGGTCGTTCATCGTGCTGCGCTTCCCGACGAACGGCGACGGCGCGGAGACGGAGCCCCCGACCGTCTACGTGGATGGTTACACAGGCAGCCTGTACCTGGACAAGCCGAACGAGGTGCAGAGCTACGAGACGGCGTTCGGCGACATTTGGGAGTCATCGCTCGGTGAAGAGGCGTCTCGGCGCCTGATCGCAGACACGGCAGGGAGTCATGGACAGGACTGATCTCGCAGGTGTGCACTGGTACAAGTCGAGCTACAGCAACGGACAGGCCGAATGCATCGAGGTGGCGGTCGCCGACGGCGTCGTCGCCACGCGTGACAGCAAGGACCCCTCAGGACCGGTGCTGACGTTCGCCCCCGACGCCTGGCGAGCCTTCGTCGCCGCCGTGTGCGGCGGGGAGTACCGCCGGTAACGGGACCGTACGACCGCAAGCGCCCCTCCGCCGGCGGGCGTCCGGCGGTGGGGCGCCGGCCGTGCGAAAGATGCCGCCGGGAACGTCGAAGGCGGCGTGGCTGCTTCGTCCCCGGGGTGGGTGCGGCCAACCTGGGCCCGCAGCCGCCCGTACCGGAAGGACCGCCGCCATGGCCACCGCAGAAGACCTCGACCGCGCCACCGACTCGCAGTGGGACTGGGTCGCCGAGCACACCCGCACGTATCTCGCCTCCGGCGGTACCGAGGGGCACGAGCGCGACGGTACGTACACGCTCGTGCTCGCCACCACCGGGCGGCGGACCGGGACGCCGCGCCGCACCGCGCTGATCTACGGGACCTTGGGCGACGACTTCGTGGTCGTCGCCTCCAAGGGCGGCGCCGACGAGGACCCGGCGTGGCTGCGGAACCTCGTGGCGGAGCCCAGCGTCGGGGTGCAGGTCGGCACCCGGCGGTTCACCGCGCGGGCGCGGGTCGCGTCCGCGGCCGAGCGGCCTGCGCTCTGGGAGCAGATGGTGGGCATCTTCCCGCTCTACGCGGAGTACGCGCAGAAGGCCGCCCGCGAGATCCCGGTCGTCGTGCTCACGCCGCTGGCCGGGTCCCGTTGACCTGAAGTCTGGTTGAGGCTCTAGGTTCGGGTGCGCCGATGTCGACGTACCGGGAGGAACGGCCATGAGGACGCTGGTGCTGGGAAGGTCGCCCGCCAGGGTGACGGAGGTGCTGGCCACGCTGCGCGCGGACGGCTTCGACGCGGAGGGCGTGAGCACCGACGAGCAGGCTTTGGCGCTGCTGGCGGGCGACGGGTTCGGGGTGCTGATCATCGGCGGGGGTGTGGAGCCGGAGTCCCGGGTGGCGATCAAGGAGTTCGCGGCGGAGCACGGGGTGCGGCGCGTGGTCGACGGGGCGCTGACGGAGCCCATCGACGCGTATGTGCGGCGGGAGTTCGAGCCGGTGATCCGGGAGGCGGCCGCCGAGGGGTGACGGCCGCGGCCCGGGCGGCGAGGGGCGGGCCCGTCAGACGCGCTCGTACGCGGTGCCGGACCCGTTCCGCCGCAGCAGGCCCTCGTCGACCAGGGCGCGGCGCAGGCTCACCCAGTCGTCGAGCCATTCGGCGCAGATCGCGTTGACCTTCGCCTCGGAGTACGTGGTGCCGGGCTCGAACGAGTCCGTCACCACCGCGAGTACCCGGCCCCGTACCTCCGCATTGCCCGGGATCGACGTCAGCCGGCCGCGGCGGAAGTAGCCGCCCGCGCCGTCGCCGCCGCCCCGGCCGGTGAGCCGGACCTCGGCCTGGACCGCGAGCCGGAAGGTGTCGTCGCGCAGGGTGTACGTGCGGGTGGCGGCGTCGAAGGCGGCGATCCGGCCGGCGGTGAGCTTCTGGAGCGCCGCGGCGGCGGCCGGGGGGCGGAGCCCGGCGCGGGCGGCGACGTCGGTCAGGGAGGTGGCGCCGAGGGCGAGGGCGGCGTAGACGGCGCGGCGGTCGGCCTGGGCGAGGAGGCCGACGAGGTCGCGGCAGGAGGGCGGGTGGTCCTCGGCGGAGGCGGCGTTCATGGAGCGTTCCATCCAGGTGTGGTGCCGGTGTCGTCCCGTACACGTACCGCGTCCGCGGGCCGGCTCGAAAGTCGTTTTCCCCCGCCCCGTCCGGCCTCCGGGTCGATCGGCGTCAGCACCCCGAGCCGGTCCTCGACCGCCTGCGCCGCCTCCAGGCACAGGTCCTCCCGGAACGCCCGCCCGACGATCTGCACTCCCACGGGCAGGCCGTCCACGACACCGGTCGGTACGGCCACGCCCGGCACCCCGACGAAGCTCGTCACGCTGCACAGCCGCATCGCCGAGGCGACCCGGTCCCGGCCCGCCCGGTCGCGGGACTCCAGCCCCGGCTCGACGGGGGGCTCGGTGAACGACGGGCCCAGCAACAGCGGGTAGGCGTCGAGGAATTCGGCCCACGAGCGGCGGAGGGACATCCACGTGCCCATCAGCTTCACCAGCTCGTCCGCGGTCGCGGGCGGGGTCTGTTCCATGGCCATCGCGATGTAGCGGTCCCCGCCCTCGCCGAGCAGCGTCCGCACCGCCGGCCAGGCCGGCGCGAACTCGGTGACGGTCAGCTGCCCGTACGCCTCCAGCACCTCGTCCAGCCGCGGCACGTCCGCCACCTCGCGCACGGCGTACCCCGCGTCGCGGAGCGCGCCGGCCGCGGTCTCGACGGCCGCGCGGATCGCGGGGTGGACGCCGTGGCCGCCCGGGTCCGCCACGACCGCGACCGTCAGCGGTCCGGGGAGCGCTTCGCCGTACGGCGGCACCGGTACGGCCCTGGGGTCGCGCGGATCGGTTCCGGCCAGCGCCTCGTACGCCAGCCGCAGGTCGGCCACCGTCCGGGCCAGCGGTCCTTCCGTGACCAGCATCTGGGACGCCGGACCCGGGTCGTCCGGGCCGAGCACGCGGTGGTCGGCCGGGAACCTGCCCGTGGAGGGCTTCAGCCCGGCCACCCCGCAGAACTGGGCCGGTATCCGCACCGAGCCGCCGGAGTCGTTGCCGAGCCCCAGCGCCGCCATGCCCGTGGCCACGGCGACGGCGTCGCCGCCGCTGGACCCGCCCGGGGTGCGGCTGCTGTCCCAGGGGTTGACGGTGTCGCCGAACAGTTCGCTGCGCGTGTGCATCCCCGCCAGGATCAGGGTGGGGATGTTGCCGTGGCCGATCGGGATGGCCCCGGCGGCGCGCAGCCGCGCCACCGGAGGCGCGTCGGCCGCCGCCACGAGATCGCGGAAGCGCTTCACCCCGAACGTGGTCGGCACCCCCTCGACGGGGGTGCTCTCCTTCACCGTGAAAGGCACGCCCGCCAGCGGTCCCAGCGCCACACCGGCGGACCGCAGGCGGTCGGTCCGGGCCGCGGCCTCGCGTGCGCGCTCCGCGAGGAGCTGGGTGACCGCGTTCACCTGCGGGTTGATCTCGGCGATGCGGTCGAGGTGGCTGTCGACCAGTTCGACGGCCGAGACATGCGCGCCGCGTACGGCTTCCGCCTGTTCGGCGGCCGGCAACTTCCAAAGGTCGTCCGGCATGGCCCTTCTTCCTCCTCTTACACGCTGCGATGCACCTGCATCGGAACGGTCACCGTACCCTGGATCCGATACGAGCGCATCGAATAAGGAGGCGGCCGGAAGCATGCCCAGACAGGTGGATCACGACAGCCGGCGCCGCACCATCGCCGAGGCCGTCTGCCGTCTCGCCGGCGAACGCGGCCTGGAGGGCGTGACCCTGCGCGACGTCGCCGCCCGCGCGGAGGTGTCCATGGGGGCCGTGCAGCGGTGCTTCCGCACCAAGGAAGAGATGTTGGTGTTCGCGCTCGGGTACGTGGGCGAGCGGATCGGCGAGCGCGTACGGGCCCGCCTCGTCCGGAGTCCGGCCCAGTCGGCGGCTACGGCGCTGGGGCACGCCGCCGCCGAGGTGTCACTGCTCGGGGACGAGCACCGCGCCGAGGCCAGGGTATGGCTCGCCTTCGTCGCCCAGGCGGCCGTCAGCGAAGCGCTCGCCGGGACGCTGCGGACGAACTACGCGGGCCTGCACGAGGCGTTCGTCCGGCTCCTCGCGGAGGCCGGCGAGAGCGCCGGGCGGGGGGTGTCCCTCGATCCGGAGCGCGAGGCCCGTACGCTCCTCGCCCTCGCCGACGGCCTCACGGTCCACGTCCTCGTCGGCCATCTCACCCCGGACGAGGCGCACGACGTCCTCCACGCGCACCTGGCCGGCCTCTGGGGGTGAGCCGGCTCATGCGGCTCATGCGGCTCATACGGCTCATACGGCTCTTGGCGTGGGGTGCGGCGTTTTGTATCGTGGGGAAACAAACGCGGTTCTCCACCCCTGGGGGTTACGTATGGGCAGGCCCACGGACATAGGTGTCTTCAAGGCACTGCTCCTCGACATGGACGGAACGCTTCTCAACTCCGACGCCGTCGTGGAGCGCATCTGGCGCCGCTGGGCCGCCGAGAACGGCAAGGACCCCGAGGAGATCCTGCGCCACGCCCACGGGCGGCAGGCGCACGCCACCATGGCGCACCTCTTCCCCGAGCGGCCCGTCGAGCAGAACCTCGCGGACAACGCGCGCATGCTCGCCTGGGAGACCGCCGACACCGACGGCATCGTGCCGGTGCCGGGTGCGCCGGAGTTCATGGCGGGTCTTGCCGGGCTGCCGCACGCGCTGGTCACGTCCGCGGACCGGGCACTGTCGCAGGCGCGGATGGCGGCGGCGGGGCTGCCGGTGCCGGCGATCTCCATCACGGCGGAGTGCGTGAGCGCGAGCAAGCCGGACCCGGAGGGGTTCCTGAAGGGGGCGGCGGACCTGGGGTTCGCGCCTTCGGAGTGCGTGGTGTTCGAGGACGCGGCGGCGGGCATCGCGGCGGCGCGGGCGGCCGGGATGCGGGTCGTGGGGGTCGGCCCGCGGGCGGCGACGGAGGGGACGGACATCCACGTGGAGTCGCTGACGGGCGTCCGGATCCGCCCGCTGGGCGGCGGCGCGTTGCGGTTGACGGTGGGGTAGGGGGGAGCGGGCGCGGCCGCAGTGGCTGTGGTTCGCCCGGGGGCGTCTTCGCTCATGTCCGCCCTGGGGTAGGCGCCTGGTCGGATGCGTGCGCTCACGCCCGGAGGCGCCTTCGCGCGCGCCCAAGTAATGCGCTGGGTCTGATGGTTCGCTCCCGTGCGTGCCCTCGTGCCCGCCCGAGGTGTGTGCCGGGTGTGGTGTGTTCGCTCCCGTACGTCCCCTTACACCCGTCCAGGGGTATGCGCCGGGTCTGATGGTTCGCTCCGGTACGCGCCCTCGCGTAGGCGCTGGGTCTTGGTGTGTTCGCTCCCGTGCGTGCCCTTGCGCCCGCCCGAGGTGTGTGCCGGGTCTGGTGTGTTCGCTCCCGTACGTCCCCTCACGCCCGCCCAAGGGTATGCGGCTGCTCTGACAGCGCGGGGGTAGTGGGGCGTTGAGCTGGTACGTCGTGGGGGTGGGACCGGGTGCGGGGGTACGGCGTCGGGGTGGCGGTGGTGCGTGGGGTGGGCCGGTGTGCGGGGGTGTCGGTGAGGGGAGTGGCCGTGTCGTAAAGGCTCCCCCCGGGCCACCCCGCTTGTGAGTGTGCGGGCCTGCGTCCGGTGTCAAGGGCGTCCCTTCCGCTTCGCTCCAGGGACGTCGCTTCGCGATGGGGCTTCGCCCCACCCTTGACACCGGACTCCGGCCCGTAAAAGACCGGCGGCTATGGGTGGCCCGGAGGGAGCGGGCACCCTAACACTGCGCTACGGATGCCGTGCCCTGCCGACGGGGTGGCCGGGCTACCGGGCGCCGGGTCTGCCCCGATCGCCGAGGTTCCCGGCGGACGTTGGGCGGGCGACCGGGCTCCGGGGCCCCCGATCGCCGATGGACCCGGCGGACGGAAGCCGGGCCCCCTGGGTGGCGGGCTTGCTCCGATCACCGTTGCCCCCGGCCGTCGTGGGAGGAGACCGGAGACGGGCTGCACCCGATCGCGGCTCCCCCGGGTGGATTGGGGGTGCCCCCACGGTCCGGGCCAGCCGGTCGCCGATGCCGCCGGCGGGCGGGGGCGAAGCCCGGAGACGGGTCGGGCCCGATCGCGGATACCCCCGCCGCCCAGGGTCGTACCAGCAGTTCCGGGCTCACCCCCCTCGCCGACACCTCCGGCAGACGTGGGGCCCAGGCCGGTGCCGGGGCTGCACCGGTCGGGGCCCAGGGGGTGCCGGGGTTGAACCGGTCGCGGACGCCCCCGCGGGGTGGGGCCCAGGTCCCGGGCGCGTGCGTGCCGCCGGGCGAAAGTCCGGCTCCGGGGTCCGATTCGGCCCTGATTCCGGGGTGTTACCGCGAGTTACGACCACTTTCCTTCGCCCAGGCGCCACGAACACCGGCCACCGGCCTCCGAATCGGCCGCGTGCGTGTCGATGGGCGAAAGTCGGGCCGCGGGGGTGGTTTGTCCCAGTTTCCCTGGGGGTGTTGCCGCGAGTTGTGCCGGTGGCGTTCCCTCCGGTGGCCTGGGTGGTTGCTGGCGCGCTCAGGTGGCGAAAGTCGGGCTCGGTGGGTGGTTTGGCCTGATTTTGGGGGTGGGTTACCGCGAGTTTGTCTCGGCGGCGTGCGCGCCGCGCGGCTCCCCCCGGGTGCCGCTCAGCCCCTGACGGCCTCGTAGATGCTGAAGCCCGCCAGGACCAGCATCACGCCCGCCGCCACCTTCGTGATCAGCTTCAGCGGTACGTACCGCATCAGCGTCCGGCCGCCCAGGATCCCGATCGCCGCCACCGCCCACAGCGCCAGCACCGCGCCGATGCCGACCGACAGCCAGTCGTCGTAGCGCGCGGCCAGGTTCGCGGTCATGATCTGCGTCAGGTCGCCGAACTCGGCGACCAGGATCAGCATGAAGCCCGCCCCCGCCACCTTCAGGAAGCTCTGGTCGGCGGGGGTCTTGATCTCCTCGTCGTCGTCGTCCTTCTTCAGCAGCAGGACCAGCGCGCCGGCCAGGAACAGCGCGCCGACGATCGCCTGCACCGGCCGCTGCGGTAGCTGCGCGAGCAGGCTGCCGGCGGCGATCGCGAGGCTGACGTGGACGACGAAGGCGGCGGCGACGCCGATGAAGACGTAGGAGGCGCGGTAGCGGGTGCCGAGCATGAGGCCGGCGAGCGCGGTCTTGTCGGGGAGTTCGGCGAGGAAGACGACGCCGAAGACGATCGCGACGGTGCTGAGGCTGAGCAAGGTTCCTACTCTCGGTCAGGCGCCGTACCGAGAGCGTAAGCGCATGGCAGACCTCGGCACGGCAGCGTCAAAGGACACTGCGGCCGAAGGTCTCGCCGGCGCGGAGGTCCCGCCGCCTTCCGGCCGTACGGTTCCGCGCTCCGGGCGCCGGCCCAGCGGGCTGGGCAGTATGTCGACGACACCGGCTGAGGGCTACTCCCCTTCAGACGTCCCCGAGTGTAGGCGATGCACCCTGCCGCGGGCGACCAGCTCCAGCGTCACCGCGACCGCCACCGCCTGCACCGCCATCAGCGCGACCAGCACGAAGAGCTGCACCGCACCGGCCTCGACAGGGGACGCGCCGCCCAGCAGCATGCCGACGTACGCGCCGGGGAGTGTGACGAGGCCCACGGTGCGGGTCTGGTCGAGGCCCGGGATCAGGGCGTCGGAGGCGGCCGGGCGGGCTATCTCCAGGCGCGCCTCGTGCTCCAGGAAGCCGAGCGCGAGCGCCGCCTCCACCTCGCCGTGCCGGGTCGTCAGCTCGTCCAGCGCGCGGCGGCCGCCGAGTACGGTGCCGGTCAGCGCGCCGCCGATGAGGATGCCGCTGACGGGGATGAGGGCGATGTCGTCGACCCCGACGAGGCCGGTGAGCAGCAGCGTGGCGACGACCGGGGTGACGCCGGTGGCGATGGGGACGGCGGCCCAGCGCCAGGTGCGGTTGTGGGTGATGCGGCGGCCCGCGGTCCAGGTGGCGACGGCGAACATCAGGGCCACGAAGGCGAGGAGCAGCGGCACGGCGCGTACGACGTAGCCGATGACGAGCGAGACGGCGGCGAGTTGGGCGGCGGCGCGCAGCCCCGCGGTGGCGATGGCGCGCGCGTGTGGTGAGCCCCCGAGGGGTATTCGGCTCTTCCCGCCCCCTCGTTTCCCGCCGCCTGCGCCGCCTTTTCCGCTCTGCCGCTGCTCGTTTCCCTCGCCGAGACGGGCCACCGCGGCGACGGTGACGGCGGCGGCCAGCAGGGCGGTGAGCACGGCCGCGAGGGTGACGTTGACGGGCAACACCAGCCGAGCGTAGTCCGGTCCGGGGGCGGCGGCGCCGGGGGCGCAGCGAGGGCAAACCGGTACGTGGTCTTGCGGATGACATGGCCATGTCCTCAAGGTGTTACCTGGTGCCTGCAGAAACGACACTTCGCAGCGCCAGCATCCACGTGCACGTGCACAACACCCCCCATAGATCCGGGAGTTCGTATGTCCGGCATTTCTCAGCGGCCGCTCACGCGGCTGAAGGTCTACGCGCGTCACCTCGCCGCGCCGCTCGCGGCGGCGGCGCTGCTGCTGCTGACCGCGGCGCCCAACGCCCAGGCCGAACCGCCCGCCCCGCCCAGCCCCGACACCGCCCTCGGCTACCTCGCGGAGATCACCACCGCGCCCGAGGGCTCCTCCGACGGCTACGACCGCGACCTCTTCCCGCACTGGAGCACCCAGTCCGGGGCCTGCAACACCCGGGAGGTCGTCCTCGAACGGGACGGCGAGAACGTCGAGCAGGACGCGAGCTGCGCCGCGGTCAGCGGTTCGTGGTATTCGCCGTACGACGGCGCGACCTGGACCCAGGCGTCCGACGTCGACATCGACCACATGGTGCCGCTCGCCGAAGCCTGGCGCTCCGGCGCCAGCGCGTGGAGCACCAGCGAGCGCGAGCAGTTCGCCAACGATCTCGACATCGCGCAACTGCTCGCGGTGACCGACAACGTCAACCAGTCCAAGAGCGACAAGGACCCGGCGGAGTGGATGCCGCCGTCGACCGACTACCACTGCACCTACGCGAGCATGTGGGTGTGGGTCAAGCACACGTACGGCCTGACCGCCGACGACGCCGAGAAGGCGAAGCTGGAGTCCGTTCTCTCCGGCTGCTGACGGCCTGAGGGGCGGAGGGTCCAACGGGCTGAGGGGCCGGGGTGCCCAGCTTCCGCGGGCCTGGCAGCCCCGCAGGCGGCAGCCCTACGGCACGCGGGCGCGGCGCGGAACTTCCGCGCCGCGCACCGCGGTTCGCCCGCCGGCACCGCCCCGGCCCCGGGAGCGGTCCCGGATCCCCCGCGCGACACTGCCTCCACTCCCGACCGCGGAGAAGTGGAGGACCCCGTGCTGGGTCTGCTGATCGCACTCGTGACGTGTCTCGTCCTCGCCGTCTCCCGGCGCCGCCGGCGCCGCCGCCGCACCGCCTTCCTCGGTGCCGTCCTGCGCGGTGATCCCGCCGAGGTGCGCGCCCTGGTCGACCGGGGTTACGGCCTCGGCATCTCCGACGCCCGCGGGGACACGGCGCTGCACTACGCCTACTACGCGGGCGACCACGAACTCGTCCAGATGCTCCTCGCCCTCGGCGCCCACCAGGAGGCGTACAACCGCGACGGGCTGCTGCCGCACCAACTCGCCGAGGTGGCCGAGGCGGAGCTGCGCATCGAGGAACTCGTCGACCTCTTCCGCCGGCATGGCGGCGAAGCGACCGCCCGGGCCGCGGACCTGGCCGAAGAGCTGCGCCCGTACCACCGCGCCCCCGTCTACCCCGCGGCGCTGATCAACGTCCTCGCCAGGACCGAGGACGGCGAGCCGGTGCGCGCCGTGCTCCTGACCGCCATCCGGCTCGGCCGCGCGGACTTCCTCGCCGTGCTGGAGGAGGAGCTGGGGCGCCGCGGTGACCGCGGGATCGCCGAGGACTACCTCAACAGCGGTTCCCCGCGGCTCGGGCACGCGGCCGAGCAGTGGGCCGCGGGACACGACTTCGCGATCACGGACCGCGGCGCGGGCGCCCGCGCCGGCTGGGGCCGGCTCTGACGCGCCGCCGCCCCCCGGTCGCGTAGCGCATCAGGCCCAGGGCCGTCGTCCGGGCGGTGTACGTGCTCGGGCATCCGGGTGAGCATCCGGTATTTGTATGTTTTTCGGGTTATCACTCCAGCGAATCGGCGCGGGAGAGAGGTGACCCATGGGCAGGGCGAGACGTGCGGTGGTCGGCGCGTGCGCGGCGGCGGTGCTGGTGCCGGTGGCGGCGGCCGGGTGCACGGCGGGGCCGGGAGACGGCGGCGGCAAGGCGGGCGAGAAGGGCGGCGAGCGTACGGACGCCGGCGGCGTCACGCAGAAGAGCCCGAGCGCACGCCTCATCGGCGACGGCTCCACCGCCTGGACCGGCGCGCAGCCCGCACAGCCGCGGGTGCGCAAGCTCGCCCCCGGCGAGAAGCCGCCGCAGTTCGTCGTCTTCTCCTGGGACGGCGCCGGCGAGATCGGCGACGGCCTCTTCAAGCACTTCCGGGAGGTCGGGCGGAAGTACGACGCCGCCATGACGTACTTCCTCTCCGGCATCTACCTCCTGCCCGAGTCCAAGCGCTCCCAGTACGAGGCCCCCGGCCACGCCCCCGGCGCCTCCGACATCGGGCTGCTCAGCGACGCGCACATCGAGGAGACCGTCGACCAGGTCCGCGGCGCCTGGCTCGACGGCAGCGAGATCGGCACCCACTTCAACGGCCACTTCTGCGGCCCCACCGGCGTCGCGAGCTGGTCGAAGGAGGAGTGGAAGAGCGAGATCGCGCAGGCCAAGCAGTTCGTGCAGCGGTGGAAGACGAACACCGGCCTGCGCGACGCCGCGCCGCTGCCCTTCGACTACGACAAGGAGCTGACCGGCGCCCGCACCCCCTGCCTCGAAGGGGCCGACAACCTCCGCGCCGCCGCCCGCGAACTGGGCTGGCGGTACGACACGAGCGGGGTGACCGAGCAGGTGTGGCCGGCGAAGAAGGACGGCCTGTGGGACCTGTCGATGCAGCTCGTGCCGTACCCCGGCAGCGACCGCGAAGAGCTGACCATGGACTACAACTTCAAGGTCAACCCCCTCACCACCCCCGCCAACGCCCAGTCGCAGATGCGCGACGGGCTGCTCGCCGGCTTCCAGCGCGCGTACACGGGCAACCGCGCGCCGCTCATCGTCGGCAACCACTTCGAGACCTGGCACGAGGGCGCGTACATGCGCGCGGTCGAGGAGACCATCAGGGAGGTCTGCCCCCGCGAGGACGTGCGGTGCGTGTCCTTCCGGCAGCTCGCCGACTGGCTCGACGCACAGGACCCGCGGACGCTGCGGGCGCTGCGTGGCCTGGAGGTGGGGCAGGCGCCGGCGGGCGGCTGGGGCGCGGTGGGCAGGCGCGGCTCAGGTGTGGAGTGACAGGCCCTTGACCGTACGGTCGACGGCGTTCCTCGGCCCGTAGACCGCGAGGCCGGCGAGGGTCAGGTCGGCGGCGGCGACGTCGCGGACGGCGGCGCGGTTGTCGTCGTCGTTGCCGGTGGCGAACAGCTCGTCGGTGTAGACGGCGGTGGCAAGACCGCGGGACAGGGCCCGGGTGTGGGTACGGGTCAGGCCCGCGGCGTCGGAGGCGAAGACGAGGACGGGCTCGCGGAACATCGGCAGGTACCGGTTGCCGGAGCCGTCCTCGTACGGCTTGCCCATGACGCCGTCGGCGGCGTGGGCGACGCCGCTGCACAGGAAGGCGGTGACGTTCAGCCGCTGCCAGGCGGCCAGGTCGTGCCGTACGACCACGGTGATCTTGGTCTCGAAGCGCATGCCGCCAGCCTGCCCCCGCGGGCGGCGGCGGTCTTGAACGCTGGTGCGGCACCGCGGTGCGGCACCATGGAAGGCGTGAGCGACTGGGTCTCCTACTGGCGGGACGCGCAGCGGCCGGTGGAGGCCATGCGCGCCCACTTCGAGGAGCACGTCTTCCACCGCCACAGCCACGACGCCTACTCCTTCGGCCTCACCGAGACCGGCGCCCAGCGCTTCGTCTGCCGCGGCGGCTCGCACACCTCCGCCGCGGGCCTCGTCATGGCCTTCAACCCTGACGACCCGCACGACGGCGAGTCGGCGGCCGAGCTGGGGTTCACGTACCGGATGGTGCACATCGGCCCCGACGTCGTACGGGACGTCCTCGCCGACGCCGGCGCTCCTGACGGCGCCGTCGCCCTCCCGCTCTTCGCCGACCCCGTGCACCGCGACCCGCCGCTGTGGCGCGCGCTGCTGCGGCTGCACGCGGCGCTCACGGAGGACGCGGGCCCGCTGGTACGCGACGAACGGCTCACCGCCGCCGTGACGGCGATGGTCAACCGCGCCTCTACGGCCCCGCCGCGCGCCCGCCCGCTGCGCCCCGGCGGCCCGCAGTCCGCCGCCGCCAGGCGGGCGCGGGCGGTGCTGCGGGAACGGTTCGCGGAGGAGATCCCGGCGGCGGAGCTGGCCGCGGCGGCGGGCTGCAGCCGCTACGCGCTGTACCGGGCGTTCCAGACGGAATACGGCATGCCCCCCAGCGACCTCCAGCGCCTCCTCCGCCTGCGCGACGCCCGCCACCGGCTGACGGCGGGGGAGAGCGCGGCCGGGGCCGCGGCGGCGTCGGGCTTCGCGGACCAGAGCCACCTGCACCGCTGGTTCGTCCGCACCTACGGCATCACCCCGGGCGAATTCACCCACGCCGTACGGCGGTAGCGCGCCCGGGGGAGGGGCGTCAGATGTCGCGGAAGGTTTCGATGCGGGCGCCCACCGAGTTGAGGCGGTCGGCCAGGGACTCGTAACCCCGGTTGATGACATAGACGTTGCGGAGCACCGACGTGCCCTCCGCCGCCATCATGCCCAGCAGCACCACCACCGCGGGGCGCAGCGCCGGCGGGCACATCATCTCCGTCTCGCGCCACCGCGTGGGGCCCTCGACCAGCACGCGGTGCGGGTCGAGGAGTTTGACGCCGGCGCCCAGGCGGGTCAGTTCCGTGAGGTAGATGGCGCGGTTGTCGTAGACCCAGTCGTGGATGAGGGTCGAGCCCTGCGCGGAGGCGGCGATGGCCGCGAAGAACGGCACGTTGTCGATGTTGACGCCGGGGAACGGCATCGGGTGGATCTTGTCGATCGGCGCCTGGAGCTTCGACGGGCGTACGGTCAGATCCACCAGCCGCGTACGGCCGTTGTCGGCGGCGTACTCCGGGGTGCGGTCGAGGTCGAGGCCCATCTCCTCCAGCACCGACAGCTCGATCTCCAGGAACTCCACCGGCGCCCGCCGCACCGTCAGCTCCGACGACGTGACGACCGCCGCCGCCAGCAGGCTCATCGCCTCCACCGGGTCCTCGGACGGGGAGAAGTCGACGTCCCGGTCGATGTACGGCACGCCGTGCACGCGCAGCGTGGTCGAGCCCACGCCGTCCACGCGCACGCCCAGGTGCTCCAGGAAGAAGCACAGGTCCTGGACCATGTAGTTGGAGCTGGCGTTGCGGATCTCGGTCACGCCGTCGTGCCGGGCGGCGGCCAGCAGCGCGTTCTCGGTCACGGTGTCGCCGCGCTCGGTCAGCACGATCGCCCGGTCGGGCCCGACGTCCGAGACGACCTCGCAGTGGTAGACGCCCTCGGTGGCCGTCACGTCCAGGCCGAAGCGGCGCAGCACGGCCATGTGCGGCTGTACGGTCCTGGTGCCGAGGTCGCAGCCGCCCGCGTACGGGAGTTTGAAGCGCTCCACCCGGTGCAGCAGCGGGCCGAGGAACATGATCACGCTGCGGGTGCGGCGCGCCGCCGCGTTGTCCATGGAGTCCAGGTCGAGTTCGGCGGGCGGTACGACCTCCAGGTCGGCGCCGTCGTTGATCCAGCGGGTCCGCACCCCGATGCTGTTCAGCACCTCCAGGATGCGGAAGACCTCCTCGATCCGCGCCACCCGGCGCAGCACCGTGCGCCCGGAGTTCAGCAGCGTGGCGCAGAGCAGCGCGACGCAGGCGTTCTTGCTGGTCTTCACGTCGATCGCGCCGGACAGCCGGCGGCCGCCGCTGACCCGCAGATGCATCGGGCCCGCGGTGCCCAGGGCGACGATCTCGCTGTCCAGTGCCTCGCCGATGCGGGCGATCATCTCCAGGCTGATGTTCTGGTTGCCGCGCTCGATCCGGTTGACGGCGCTCTGACTGGTGCCCAGCGCGGCGGCGAGCTGACTCTGCGACCATCCGCGGTGCTGCCGGGCGTCACGGATGAGCCTGCCGATGCGCACGAGGTAGTCATCTGCCATGACTTGGACGCTATCTCACATATGAGATGCCCGCGCATTCAGGGGGTTCGCGTCTCGAATGTCACCGGAGTGCCGAATGCGGCCTTTCGGGTGGCGCGGCGCAGCGCGGCGAGCACGACCCGGCCGAGGGTCAGCGTGCACACCGCCGTCACCACCGCGCGCGGCAGATCCCAACCCAGCGATGTGGCGTGGCAGTACGCGGCGAAACGGGCCAGGTTCTCCGGCAGCGGATCGCCCGCGACGAACGACACGCCCGTAGACATACCGCTCAGATACGGCCACCCCTGGAGGTTCATGACTGTGCCGTAAAGAATTGAAGCGATTGCTCCATACGAGGCAAGCAGCCACAACTCCGCGCGCCCCCGCAGCCGCTCCGCCCCCGGCAGCAGCCCGGCGCCCATCGCGACCCAGCCCATGGCGAGCATCTGGAACGGCATCCAGGGCCCGACCCCGCCCGTGAGCAGGGCGGACGCGAACATCGTCACGGCCCCGAGCACGAACCCGAAGCCCGGGCCCAGCACCCGCCCGGAGAGCACCATGAGGAAGAACATCGGCTCGATCCCCGCCGTCCCGGCCCCGAGGGGTCGCAGCGCGGCGCCCACCGCGGCGAGGACGCCGAGCATCGCCACGGCCTTGGCGTCGAGCCCGGAGTCGGCGATGGTCGCGCCGACCACGGCGACGAGGAGCGGCAGAAGGGCGGCGAAGAGCCAGGGTGCGTCGCCGGAGTGGGCGAGGCCGGAGTCGGGTCCGGCGAGCAGCGGCCAGCCGAAGGCGGCGACGCCGATGACGGAGACGAGCAGCAGGGCGGCGGCGGAGACGGGACCGAGGCGGACGACGCGGAGGCGGGGGGTGCGGGCGGGGACGGCGGCCGGGGGGCTTCCGGCGGAGTCGGGCGCGTCCGGGGTGTCCGGGCGCTTCACGTACGCATCGCCGCCCGGTGTCCCGGGTGCGGTTCCGGGGTCGTCCGCGGTCATGCCGCCGCCTCCAGGGCGTGCCGGACCTGGGTGACCGTCAGCCACGTCGTCCCCGCCGCCGTGTCGCTGCCCGCGGGGCTCAGGATCTTCGCCACCTGCGGTGCGAACGACGGCGAGGCGACGACGACCTCCGCCGTCGGCCCGTCCGCGACCACCTCGCCGTCCGCCAGGATCACCACCCGGTGCGCCAGTTCCGCGGCCAGCTCCACGTCGTGCGTCGCCAGCACGATCGCGTGGCCCGCCGCGGCGAGTCCGCGCAGCACGCCGACGAGCCGGGCCTTCGCGGCGTAGTCCAGCCCGCGGGTCGGCTCGTCGAGCAGCAGCAGCCGGGGGCGGGCGGTGAGGATCACGGCCAGGGCGAGCGCGAGCCGCTGGCCCTCCGACAGGTCGCGGGGGTGCGCCTCGTCGGGTACGCCGGGCAGCAGTTCGGCGACCAGGGCCCGGCAGGTGCCGGCCGCGGCCCCCGCGTCGCCGTCGGCGGCGGCGCACTCCGCCGCGACGGTGTCCGCGTACAGCAGATCCCGCGGATCCTGCGGTACGAGCCCGGCGTGCCGCAGGAGTTCGGCGGGGCGGGTGCGGTGCGGGACGAGGTCCCCGAGCCGTACGGAGCCGGCGGCCGGCCGGTGCATGCCGACGAAACCGGCCAGCAGCGTGGACTTCCCCGCGCCGTTGCGCCCCATGACGGCGACGGTCTCGCCCGCGGCGACGGACAGCGACACCCCCCGCAGCACCTCCGTCCGCCCGCGGCGCACGCTGAGCCGCTCGGCGACGGCGGCGGGCCCGGCCGCGGGCACGGCGCCCCGCCCGGCGGCCCGTTCGCCCGGTCCGGTCTCGGCGCCGCCCGGCGTCAGCCCCGCCAGCCGCTCCCGCAGCGGCGCCGCGCGCCGGCGCGCGTCCCGTACCGTCAGCGGCAGCGGCGACCAGCCCGCCAGCCGACCCAGCGCGACCACCGGCGGCCGTACCGGCGAGACGGCCATCATCTCCGCCGGCGCGCCCGCCTCCGGTGCCGCGCCCGGGGACGGCAGGACGATGACCTGGTCCGCGTACTGCACCACCCGCTCCAGCCGGTGCTCCGCCAGCAGCACCGTGGTCCCCAGGTCGTGCACCAGCCGCTGGAGCACCGCCAGCACCTCCTCCGCCGCCGCCGGATCAAGCGCCGACGTCGGCTCGTCCAGGACCAGCACCCGCGGGTGCGGCGTCAGCACCGAGCCGATCGCCACCCGCTGCTGCTGGCCGCCGGAGAGCGAGGCGATCGGGCGGTCCCGCAGTTCGGTGAGGCCCAGCAGGTCGAGCGTCTCCTCCACCCGCCGCCGCATCGTGTCGCGCGGCAGGCCCAGGGACTCCATGCCGTAGGCGAGTTCGTCCTCGACCGTGTCCGTGACGAAGTGCGCCAGCGGGTCCTGGCCCACCGTGCCGACGACGTCGGCCAGTTCGCGCGGCGGGTGCGTACGGGTGTCGCGGCCGTCGACGGTGACGCGGCCGCGCAGGGTGCCGCCGGTGAAGTGCGGCACGAGCCCGCAGACGGCGTTCAGCAGCGTCGACTTGCCGACTCCGGAGGGGCCGACGAGCAGGGCGAGTTCGCCCTCGGGGACGGTGAGGTCCACGCCCCGGATCGCGGGCTTCGCGGCGCCGTCGTAGACGACGGACACGTCCTCGAAACGGATCACTGGGCGGTCTCCTCGGTGGTTCTCGGGGCGCGTGGTTCGTGCGGCCGCGGCGGTACGGGCGCGACGAGCGCCGGCAGCAGGCCGAGCAGACAGCTCGCGGCCGGCCACAGCGGCAGTTCGGGCGCGGTCAGGGGTACGACGGTGGGGTGCAGGGCGTCGGGGGCGTAGGAGTTGGCGTAGATCATCAGGCCGCCGACGGCCGCGCCGGAGGCGGCGACCAGCCAGGCGCGCGGGCCGAAGCGGTCGGGCCGGTAGCGGCTGCGCACCGCGCGGCGCCCGCCGAGCCACAGCCCGCAGGCCGCGGCGGCGGCGCCGAGCGCCAGTACGGGCAGGCCGTAGCCGGCGCCGGAGGCGGCGAGCAGCCCGTAGGTGCCGGCGCAGACGCCGAGGAGCCCGCCGAGGGTGAGTGCGGCGGTGGTGATCCTCACCGCGCGGGGGAGCCGGGCCGTACGGCCGTATCCGCGGGCGTCCATCGCCGCGGCCAGCGCCACCGAACGCTCCAACGCACCCTCCAGCACCGGCAGTCCGACCTGGACGAGGGCCCGCAGCCCGCGGTCGTCGCGGCCGCGCAGCCGGCGGGCCCGGCGCAGCCGGGCGACGTCGGCGACGAAGTGCGGGGCGAAGGTCATCGCGACGACGACGGCGACGCCGAGTTCGTACAGCGCGGCGGGCAGGGACTTCAGCAGGCGGGCGGGGTTGGCGAGGGCGTTGGCGGCGCCGACGCAGATGAGGAGGGTGGCCAGCTTCATGCCGTCGTAGAAGGCGAACGTCAGTTGCTCGGCGGTGACCCGGCCGCCGAGGCGCACCCCCTGCGCCCACTCGGGGAGGGGGACTTCGGGGAGGGTGAAGAGGGTGCGGGTGCCGGGGATCGGCGAGCCGAGGAAGGTGGCGAAGAGGAGCCGGACGGCGATGACGAGGAGGCCGAGCTTGAGGAAGAGGGCGTAGGAGCGGGCCCACGGCGCGTCGGTGCGGCGGGCGGCGACGACGTAGCCGGCGACGGCGACGAGGAGGGCGAGGAGGAGGGGGTTGGTGGTGCGGGAGGCGGCGGTGGCGAGCCCGAGCGCCCAGAGCCACCAGGCCCCGGCGTGCAGGGCGTTGGCACGGTCGGCGAGGGGCGGCCGGAGGACGCCGCCCCCGCGCGCGGCCTTCGCGGGCGCACGCCGCCCCGCGGCGGTGCGCGGGGAGCCGGGGCGGTGGGGGGCCTCGGGTGTCATGTGCGGCGGCGGCGCAACTGCCAGACCGTGAGGCCGGCGAGGACCGCGACCATGACGAGGCCGCCGACCGTGCCGGTGGACGGGCCGGAGTCGCCGTCGCCGGCCTCGTCCGCCGGGACGGCGGAGACGTCGACCCTGTCGCGTGCCTCGCCGACGCCCTCGCCGGCCGACGCCGGCTCGGCGCAGCCGCTGCGCGGGTAGCCGTCGATGGCGCAGAGCAGGCCGTTGGAGTCGTAGCGCAGCGGCTCCGCGACGGCGGCCAGCGCGTCGCCGAGGGTGGCGTCCTCGGCGACCGAGGCGCACTCCGTACGGGCCGGGGGCGGGGTCCGGCCGCCGGGGGCGTGCGCGGCGGTGCCGAAGTCCAGGACGAGGGCGACGCGTTTGCGGCCGTCATCCGGCGGGGTGTCGCCGCAGACGGCGTCGAAGCCGGCGGCCCCGCGGGGGCGCGGGCCACCGCCGGACTCCTCGCTGACGGCGAACCGCACGCCGTGCACGTCCCCGTCCGCGGGCCGCTCGATGCCGGGGCCCTTGGTGGCGTAGACCCAGGAGTCCCCGTCCCGGTCCCAGAAGGACCAGTACCGGTACCCCTCCGCGGCCTGCGCCCCGGGCGCACCCGCCCCGAGCACCAGCAGGGCACCTCCCGCCGCGGCGACGAGCGCCCGCCGTACCGCCCGAGGTATCGCCCGCCGCCCGCGGCGCGGTTGCCCGCCGCCGGTCATGCGCGCTTCTTTCTGCGGGCGCTCGCCAGCAGGCCGATGCCCGCACCCGCCGCCAGGCCCACCGCCAGCAGCGACCAGACCACCACGCCCGGGCCGCCGTCGTCGTCCGACGACTCCTCCGATGCCGCCGGGTCCGTCGCCGGCTTCTCGGCCGTCGGCTGCGGGCCGGTGGCGTTGAGGTTCGCCACGAGGTCCGTACCGTCCGCGAAGGCGCTCGGGTCGGCGTCCACCGCGTCCGCGGCGAGGATGAGGGTGGCCAGGGCCGCCGGGTTCTCCTTCGACCAGGCCAGGGTGCTCTTGTCGCGCTCCAGCCAGCCGTACGGCTCGCGCGCCGCGCTGCGGTGGCCGCCCGCGGCCAGCGCCAGCGCGGCGACGGCGGTCGCGTTGTGGTCGGGGCCCTCGCCGGTCGTCATCGGGAGGTGCCCGTCGCCGGCCGCGAGCTTCTGCGCCAGGTACGCGGCACCCGCGTCCGCCGCCTCCGCGGGGGACGGGTCCTCCGCGCAGGCGCCCGCCTCGGCCGGCTCGTCCTTGCCGCCGCCGGCGTCCCCCTGCGCCATGCCGGCACCGAGGCCGTTGCCGGTGCCCGCGAGCACGGCAGACGCGGTCGCGTAGTCGTTGGGGAACAGCGCGCCGTCGTCCTCCGGCTGGTACGCGTACGCTCCCCGCTCCGTCTTCTTCGCGTCGCAGCCGAGCTGCAGCGCCGCCAGCGCGTCGTACGGGCTGCCGCCGCCCGCCGTCGTCTTCTCCGGCTCCTCGCCGACCGCGGCGAGCGCGCCGACCACGACCGCGGTCGAGTTGGCGTCCGTCGGGCCGCCGGGGTTGAAGCCCCAGCCGCCGTCCTCGTTCTGGATCTCCTTCAGCCAGGCCACGCCCCTGTCCACGGCCTTGCGCTCCTTGCCCAGCGCGCTCAGCGCCTGCACCGCGGCGGCCGTGGCGTTGGTGTCCTCGGCCGCCTCGTCGCAGGGCTTGGCGACATCCGCGCGGTACGCGGCGAAGCCGCCGTCCGCGCACTGCTGCCCGGTGAGGAAGGCGACCGCGGCCGGCGCCGGGCGCAACTGCTGCGAGCGCTGGGCGAGGAGGGCCAGGGACTGCCGCCAGACGCCGTCGAACTCGGGGTCCGCGGTGCCGTAGAGGCCCTCGGGCAGCTTCTTCTGTGCGGGTACGGCCTGCGCGGGTATGCCCTGCGCGGCGACCTGCGGTGCCGCCTGCGGCGCGGTGGCGGCCGAGGCCGCCGTCGCCGGGCCGGCGACGGTCAGGGGCAGCAGCACTGCGGCGGCGAGTGCGGCGCGCGTGCCGCGGGCGGTGGCGGTCCGGCCTATCGGAGCCATGCGGGGCGGGGGCCTTTCGGGACGGGGCGGCCGGCACAGCCGGCCGCGGCCGCCCGTCCGCGCTCGGCGCGCGCCGGGGGTGCCGGGCTCAGCTCCGCATACCGCGACGGACGGGGCCCGGGCCGGCATCGGTACCGGGCGGGGCCCCTTTGAGCCTGCCGCGCCCCGCGGGTGCTCCGGCTCGCACGGCCATGGCGGCCGCACTCACGGTTGCGGGTCAGCGCCGGGTTCGCACCGGCTTCCCCTGCGGGGCACGGTTGAAGTTGTCGCCGCTCACCTTACCGCCCCGTACCCGCGGAGGTCAGCGCCGGTCCCGGCCGGGGGCGGCTGACGAGGGCGGTTGCGGTGGGGGTCCCGTACGGACGGGGGCCTTCGGGGCTCGTACGGACCGGAGTTCGGGCCCGGACCGCGCCGCCCGTACCCTTCAGCAGCAGTCCGGATCCAGCCCCCGCGGCAGGCCCGACCCGCCGAACACCGCGCCCGTCGCCTCCTCGCCGCCGACCGCCGCCAGCGCGAGCAGCAGCGCCCCCGCCGTCCACGACGTGCGCTCCGCGGGCCAGATCGCGTCGTCCTCGAAGACGTACCCCGTCCAGTACATGCCGTCCTCCGCCCGCAGGTGCTTCAGCCAGCGCAGCACCTCCAGCGCGCGGTCGCCGTCGCCCGCCGCCCACAGCGCGAGCACCAGCTCCGCGCTCTCGCCGCCGGTCACCCACGGCCGGTCGCTGACGCAGCGCACGCCGAGCCCGGGGACGACGAAGCGGTCCCACTCGCGCTCGATGCGCGCGGCGGCCGCGGGGCCGGTGACCGCGCCGCCGAGCACCGGGTAGTACCAGTCCATCGAGAAGCGGTCCTTGTCGAGGAACCGCTCCGGGTGCCGCCGGATCGCGTGCCCGAGCCGGCCGAGTGCCAGCTCCCAGCCGGGCTGCTGCTCGCCGAGCCGCTCGGCGGCGGCCAGCGCGCAGCGCAGCGCGTGGTGCACGGAGGAGGAGCCGGTCAGCAGGGCGTCGGTGAGCACCTCGCCGTCCGCCGGCGCCCGCTTCCAGCCCACCTGGCCGCCCGGCTGCTGGAGCCCCAGCACGAACCCCACCGCCCCCTGCACCACCGGCCACATCCGGCGCAGGAACGCCTCGTCCCCGGTGGCCAGATAGTGGTGCCAGACGCCGACCGCGGGGTACGCGCAGAAGTTGGTCTCCCGGCCGCGGTCGGTCGGCCGGGCCGCGTCCCCGTCCGCGTAGGCCGCGTACCAGGAGCCGTCCGCGAGCTGGTGCCCGCGCAGCCACTCGTACGCCGCCTCCGCGCGCGCGTGCTCGCCCGCGGCGTCCAGGGCCATCGCCGCCTCGGTGTGGTCCCACGGGTCGAGGTGGTGCCCGCGGAACCACGGGATCGCCCCGTCGTCCCGCTGCACCGCGGCGATCCCGGCGACGGTCTGCGCCACCTCGGCGGCGTCCAGCACGCCGGGCAGGACCAGGTGCTCGGTGCGCTCGGAACCGGTCACCGGCCGCCCTCGTGGGGCTTGGTCGCGTAGACGACGACGCTCTTGCCCATGACCGGATCGAGCAGCCGCTCGGCGAGGCGGGTCGCGAGCGGCTTCTTCATGATGTCCCAGACCAGCAGCTTGTGGTACGCGCGGACGGCGGGCGACTTGTCGTTGTCGACGCCGACGGCGCACTTGATCCACCAGTACGGCGAGTGCAGCGCGTGCGCGTGGTGCAGGCCGTAGGGCTTGAGGCCCGACTCGCGGATCCTGCCGACCAGTTCGTCCGCCTTGTAGATGCGGATGTGGCCGCCCTCGACCTCGTGGTACGCGTCCGAGAGCGCCCAGCAGACCTTCTCCGGCCCGTAGCGCGGGACCGTGACCGCGATCCGGCCGCCGGGGCGCAGCACGCGCACCATCTCGGCGAGCACGCCCTTGTCGTCGTGGATGTGCTCCATCACCTCGGAGACGATGACGACGTCGAAGCTGTCGTCGGGGAACGGCAGCGCGAGGGCGTCGCCCTCGACGGCGGTGGCGGTGGCACCCGCCGGGGCCTCGCCCGCCTCCTTCATCGCCGCGAACCAGCGGGCGACTTCGCGGATCTCGGCGCCGTCGCGGTCGAGGGCGACGACGCGGGCGCCGCGCCGGTAGCACTCGAAGGCGTGCCGCCCGGCGCCGCAGCCGAGGTCGAGCACGCGGTCGCCGGGGGCGAGAGGAAAGCGGGTGAAGTCGACGGTCAGCAAATCTCCTCCGGAGGGGTGGGCGGGAGGCGTACGGGGGCGGGGTGGGGCGGGGGAGAGGAATGCGCGATGGCGCGGGCGGCCGTCGCCGGGTACGCCGCGATCGTTTCCCGGTAGCGTTCCGCGGTCTGCTTCGCCGCCTGGGTCCACGTGAAGCGGGCCAGCACCCGTTCGCGGCCCGCCGTGCCCAGGCGGGCCCGCAGCGGGGCGTCTGCGAGCAGGCGGGTGAGGGCGGTGGCCAGGGCGCCGGCGTCTCCCGGGGGAACCGCCAGGCTCGTCCCGTTGTCCGGGCCCGCCACCTCCGGGATCGCCCCGCCCGTCGTGGCGACCAGGGGCGTGCCCGTCGCCATCGCCTCGGCGGCCGGCAGCGAGAAGCCCTCGTACAGCGAAGGCACGCACGCGACCTGCGCGCTGCGCAGCAGGCCGACCAGCTCCTCGTCGCTGATGCCGGTGACGAACCTGATCGCCCCGCCGAGCCCGAAGCGCTCGACGGCCTGCGCGACCGGCCCGTCCTCCGCCCGCTTGCCGACCACGACCACGTGCGCGTCCGGCTGCTCCGTACGGACCTTCGCCAGCGCCTCGACGAGGTGCACGAGACCCTTCAGCGGCACGTCCGCGCTCGCCGTCGTGACGATCCGGCCCGGCACCCGCGGCACCGCAGGGTCGGGCGTGAACAGCTCGGTGTCCGCGCCGATCGGCACCACGTGCACCCGCTCGGGGCGCACCCCGAGCTGGGCGGTGATCTGCGTACGCGACGAGCCGGAGACCGTCAGCACCGCGGGCAGCCGGCGGGCGACGCGGCGCTGCATCCGCGTGAACCCGTACCAGCGGCGCACCGAGTAGCGCCGCCGCCAGTCGGGCGCGGCGGCCAGCTCCAGGTCCCGGTCGACGGTGATCGGGTGGTGCACGGTGGTCACGAGCGGGGCGCCGAGGGCGCGGGTGCCGCCGAGGAGGCCGTAGCCGAGGGTCTGGTTGTCGTGGACGACGTCGAAGTCGCCGCGGCGGGCGGCCAGATGGCGGCGGGCGCGGAGGCTGAAGGTCAGCGGCTCGGGGAAGCCGCCGGTCCACATCGTGCCGACTTCGAGCAGGTCGATCCAGTCGCGGTACTCGCCGCGCGCGGGGGTACGGAACGGGTCGGGCTGCCGGTAGAGGTCGAGGCTGGGCAGCTCCGTCAGGGTGACGCCGGGGTCGAGCACGGGGTAGGGCTGGGCGCCGATCACCTCGACCCGGTGGCCGAGGCGGGCCAGCTCGCGGGAGAGGTGGCGGACGTAGACGCCCTGTCCGCCGCAGTAGGGGTTGCCCTTGTAGCTGAGCAGGGCGATGCGCAGTGGCACCTCGGCGGTCACGTACGGCCCCCTTCTCACTGCAGTTTCGCCGGAGCGTAACCGCTCGCGCTAATCTAGAACAAGTTTCAGGCAGACGTTCGGCGGCATCGAATCTACCGGTTGGTAGCGAGACCTGCCCGCCGGATCTGCCGTCGGGGGAGCACGGCACAGATCGGGACACATGACGACAACATCGAGGGCGGGCACGGCGCAGCTCACCGAGCGGCAGGAGGCGCGCCGCCGCCGCATCCTCCAGGCCACCGCGGAGCTGGCCGGCCGCGGCGGGTTCGACGCGGTGCAGATGCGCGAGGTCGCGGAGCAGGCGGGCGTCGCGCTCGGCACGCTGTACCGGTACTTCCCGTCCAAGGTCCACCTGCTCGTCGCCACCCTCCAGGACCAGTTGCGGCAGTTGCACGAGACGCTGCGCAAGCGCCCGCCGACCGCCGCCGAGCCCGGCGCCCGGGTGGCGCAGACGCTGCTGCGCGCCTTCCGCGCGCTCCAGCGCGAGCCGCAGCTCGCGGACGCGATGGTGCGCGCGCTGATCTTCGCCGACCGGTCGGTGAGCCCGGAGGTCGAGGTCGCCTCCCGGCTGACGTCGGCGATCATCCTGGACGCGATGGGCGCCGAGGGCCGTCCCTCGCCGGAGCAGTTGTCGGTGGCGCGGGTGATCGAGCACACGTGGCACGCGGCGCTCATCACCTGGCTGTCGGGGCGCGCGTCGAGCGCGCAGGTGCGGACCGACATCGAGACGGTCTGCCGGCTGGTCGACGCGCAGGGCGACGGCCCGCGGCAGCGCGGCTAGACGGCTCGTACGTGCGGGGGCACGGCCGGCGCCCGTAGAGGCGCGGCCGATGTCCACGGAGGCGCAGGTGGCGGGGCGCGGGTCCGGCCTGGGCGCGCCCGTAGAGTGCGCTGGTATGAGACTTCCGTACGAGCGCTACTGCGCCGAAGTCGGTGTGCAGACCGACCTGCTGCGCCGCACCGTCCGCGGCGCCGACCTCGCCACCCGCGTACCCACCTGCCCCGACTGGGACCTGGGCGAACTCGCCGTGCACGTCGGCGGCTCGCACCGCTGGGCGGCCGAACTCGTCAGGACCCGCGCCACGGAAGAACTGGCCGAGGAGACGGTGCCCGGCTACACGGGACCCGAGCCGCGCACCGCCGCCGCGCTCGACGGCTGGCTGGCCGAGGGCGCGGACCTGCTCGCCGCGGAGCTGCGCGCGGCGGGTGCGGACGCCGGGGTGTGGAGCTGGGCGGAGGAACAGCGCGCCGCATTCTGGGCGCGGCGGATGGCGCACGAGACGGTGGTGCACCGGGCGGACGCGGACGGGGCGGCGGGGGTGGGGTTCGCGGTCGACGCGGACGTGGCGGCCGACGCGATCGACGAGTGGCTGGAGATCCTGGAGTTCGCGCAGCGCGGCGGCGACCCGGACCTGGAGCCGCTGTACGCCCCGGAACTCGCGGGCTCCGGCATTCACTTGCACGCCACCGACACGCCCCCGGAGGCAGCCGCGGAGTGGCTCGTCGAGCTGGGGCCCGACGGGTTCCGCTGGCGCCGGGAGCACGCGAAGGCGGCGGTGGCGCTGCGCGGGCCGCTGGCGGACGTGCTGCGGGTGTTCTACCGGCGGCTGCCGCCGGACAGCGGCCGGGTGGAGGTGCTGGGCGAGGCGGGGGTGCTGGACACGTGGCTGGCGGCGACGGCCTGGGGGTGAGCGCGGGGGCGCACCCGTACGGGCCGGGACGTACCGTACGGGCCGGGGCGTACGCGCGCATGCGACGGCCCCCGCCCGAAGTGTCGGGCGGGGGCCGTCGGATGAGGTGCCAGGCGCGGGCGTCAGGCGCCGCGCTGGATACCCGTGGTGTCCTGCAGCACGCCGCGGCGGCCGTCCTGGGTCTGCGCGACCAGCGCGGCACCGCGCTGGTCCACCGCCAGGTACCAGATGCCCGGGGTCAGCTCGGCGATCTGCGCCGACGAGCCGTCCTCGGCGAACAGCGGCCGGGCCGCCGGCACCGCGAACCAGAACGGCGCGAACGAGCCGCCGGCCGCCGGCTGCGGCGCGGCCTGCGCCTGCGGCGGCCGGGCACCGGCCGGGGCACCGGCCTGCGGGCCGCCCGGCTGCGGGCCACCCGCGCCGGGACCGCCGCCGAACGGAGCCTGCTGACCGCCGCCGAACGGGGCGCCGCCCTGCGGGCCGCCGGGCTGCGGGCCACCGGGGCCGGGCTGGCCGCCGCCGGGGTAGCCGTAACCGGGCTGCGGCTGGCCGCCGCCGTACGGGGCGGCGGGCGCCGGGGCGCCCGGGCTGCTGAGCAGGTTCGCCTTGAACGCCGGGAGGGTGTGGCTGAGGACCGCGCCCGCGGTCAGCGCGAGGTTCGCGATGAGCGCGAGGATCAGGCCGATGCCCATGCCGAACACGTCTTCACCGGTGGCGTCGTTGGCCATGCTGCGCGCGCCGCCGAAGAGGGTGAACAGCGAGCTGAAGAGGGCGGCGGCCGCCAGCGCGGTGCCCCACTGGTTCAGCGTGAGCCCGGCGAGCTGCTTGTCGTCGCCGCGCATCCGGCCGACGGCGATGAGCGCCGCGGCGATGATGCCGGTCAGGAAGACCGCGGGCAGCAGCGGGAACTGGTCGGAGTCCCAGCCGTTGGGCACCTCCAGGCTCCCGCAGTCGGCGCCCGTGGGGCAGTCCACCGAGATGCTGTCGAGGAACGAGGCGATAATCAGCAGCAGCGCTGCTCCGATCACTACGCCGTCGCCCCGAGTGAGTGAGCGGATGTTCACGAAATGTCCCTTACGTATTGGTCGTTGTCGCTGTTGCTGGTGCAGATCCCCACGCTGCGGAGCGTGAAATGAGGCCCCATCGTACGGGTCCGCAGTTTGGCCACATCGGGCCCCCTGGCCACGAGTCCCCCTTGTTCCCCCGGTGTGCATTTCCTGGTCTGTCGACGGCTTGCGCCTACCCTGCCAGGAAAGCCCCGATGCCGTTCGTGATTCCGTGCGCCGCCCGCTGCCGCCATGCGGCGTCCGTCAGCCGGTCGGCGTCCTTAGCGTCCCGCATGTTGCCGCATTCGATGAAGACTTTGGGCACAGTCGAGAGGTTCAGTCCGCCCAGATCGGTGCGTACCGTGAAACCTGTGTCGTTGCCCACGTAATTGGAGGGCTTACTTCCGGTTTCCTCCGCGAAGTGTGACTTCAACTCTTTGCCCAGCTTCCGCGAGGGCTTCACGATGGCGGTGGTGTCCGCCTTTCCCTCGTGCACCTCGCCCGGCAGGATCACGTGGAACCCGCGCGAACCCGGCCCGCCGCCGTCGGCGTGGATCGAGACGACCGCGTCGGCCCCGGCCTTGTTGCCGGCCTCGGCGCGCTCGTCGATGCACGGCCCGAACTCCCGCTTGCCGTCCTGCGTGAGCCGCACCTCCGCGCCTTGCGCGCGCAGCAGGGTGCGGGCGCGCCTGGCCACGTCCAGGGTGAAGTCGGCCTCGGCATAACCGCCGTTGGTGGCGGTGCCGGTGGTGTCGCACTCCTTGCGCACGGCGCCTATGTCGACTTGGCGGTTGATTTCGGCAGCGTGCTCGCGGTTGTTCGGGTTGTGCCCGGGGTCCAGCACGATCACCTTTCCGGCCAGCGGCTTCTCGCCCACCTCCGGGTCCTTCGCATCCTTCGCATTCTTCGAGTTGTTCGAATCCTCGGGATCCTCGGCGGTGGGCCGGGTCGGGGAGGAGGACGCCGACGGAGCCCCGCCGGGTTCCCGCCCGTTCGCAGCGGAACCGTCGCCGTCCACCGACTGCCACACCAGTACGCCGGCGAAGGCCAGCGGTGCCACGGGTGCAAGCAGAAGATAGGCGCGGATGGGTCGCCGGTTCTGGCTGGACATCCGTGCGACCGTAGCAGAAGAATCCGACGGTCAAATTCCGGTGCCGGTACGGCGCAGGACCCTGAGGCTCCGGTGGGCGGCGGTCTCCGTGAACGCCCCGGAGTCCAGCGCGCGCCGGTAGATACGGTACGGTGCCTGGCCGCCCTCGGCCGGGTCGGCGAACACGTCGTGCACGGCCAGCAGCCCGCCCGGCGCGATGTGCGGGGCCCAGCCCTCGTAGTCGGCGGTGGCGTGCTCGTCGGTGTGGCCGCCGTCGACGAAGACCAGCCCCAGCGGCCGGTTCCAGAGCGCGGCGACCCGCGGCGACCGGCCGACGACCGCGACGACGTGGTCTTCGAGGCCGGCTGCGTACAGCGTGCGGCGGAACGTCGGCAGCGTGTCCGTCAGACCCGTCGCGGTGTCGACGAGCGCGGGGTCGTGGTACTCCCAGCCGGGCTGCTGCTCCTCGCTGCCGCGGTGGTGGTCGACGGTGACGGCGACGACGCCGGGGCGGGCGGCCCCGCGGGCGGCGTCGGCGAGCAGGATCGTGGAGCGGCCGCAGTATGTGCCGACCTCCAGCAGGGGGAGCCCGAGGCCGGCGGCCTCGGCGGCGGCGGCGTGGAGCACCAGGCCCTCGTCACGGGGCATGAAGCCGGGGGCGGCCTCGAACGCGGCCAGCAGGGCGGGGGCGGGCGGGGACTGCAGAGCGGGGGCGGGCGGGGGCAGCTCCATCGGCGGTGCCTTTCCTCGGTCGGTGGGCGACGTGTCCTGCGCGGCGCCACCGGTGCCGCGTACCCGCCCGAATCCTGCCGCATGGGCGTAGGACCCCGGTCGCATGGTCCGTACACCGATATGCCCGTGCGCGGTGTCGGAGGCTGGTGCGAATATGGCGGGATGCGCCAGTCACCACCCGGTACCCGGCTGCCCGAGGCCGCCGGGCGCCGTGCCGCCGCACCGCTGTGGGCCGTCGTGCTCACGGCGTGCGCGGGCCAGTTCCTCGTCGTGCTCGACGTCTCCGTCGTCAATGTCGCGCTGCCGTCCATGCGCGAGGACCTCGGGATGAGCGCGTCGGGGCTCCAGTGGGTGGTGAACCTGTACACGCTGGCCTTCGCCGGTCTCATGCTGCTCGGCGGCCGGGCCGGGGACATCTTCGGCCGCAAGCGCGTCTTCCTCGTCGGCCTCGCGGTCTTCACCGCCGCCAGCCTCGCCGGGGGCCTCGCGCAGGAGCCGTGGCAACTGCTCGTCGCGCGGGCCGTGCAGGGCGTCGGCGCCGCGGTGCTGGCGCCCTCGACGCTCACGCTGCTCACCTCGTCCGTGCCCGAGGGCCCGGTGCGGGTGCGCGCGATCGGGACGTGGACGGCGGCCGGCGCGGGCGGCGGGGCGGCCGGCTCGCTCGTCGGCGGGGTGCTGACGGACGCGCTGTCGTGGCGCTGGGTGCTGCTGATCAACGTGCCGGTCGGCGCCGCGGTCCTCACCTGCGCGGCCCTGTGGCTGGCGGAGAGCCGCGGCGGGCCGCGGCGGCGGCTCGACATCCCGGGCGCGGTCCTGGTCACCGCCGGGATCGGCGCCGTGTCGTACGGGATCGTGCAGACCGAGAGCCACGGGTGGACGGCGGCCGCGGTGCTGCTGCCGCTCTGCGGCGGGCTGGCGCTGGTCGGGACGTTCCTGCTGGTGGAGGCCAGGACGCGGGCGCCGCTGATGCCGCTGGGGCTGTTCCGGCTGCGGTCGGTGTCGGCGGCCAACACGGCGATGTTCGTGACCGGCGCGGCGATGTTCTCGTCCTGGTACTTCCTGTCGCTCTACATGCAGAACGTCCTCGGCTACACGCCGCTCGAGGCCGGCTTCGCCTTCGTGCCGCACTCGCTGACGATCGTGGCCGCGTCGAAGCTGGCGCCGCGGGTGCTGGCCCGTACGGGCGCGAAGGCGCTGGCGATCGCGGGCGTGCTGATGGCGGCCGGCGGCTATCTGTGGCAGAGCACGGCGGACGCGGGCGGCACGTACGTCACGGACATCGCCGGGCCCGGGATCCTGATGATGGCCGGGGTGGGCTTCATGGCCACGCCGCTGGCCCACCTGGCGACCTCGGGGGCGCCCGCGGGCGACGCGGGCGTGGTGTCGGGGGTGATGAACACGTCGCGGACGATGGGCGGTTCGCTGGGTCTCGCGGTGCTGTCGACGGTGGCCGCCACGCGCATCGGCGGCGGGTCCGGGCCCGATGCGCTGGCTTCTGGGTACTCGCTGGCGTTCCAGACGGGGGTCGGGATCCTGCTGGGCTGCGCGGCGCTGATGCTCATAGCCCTGCCCCGCCCGGCCGCCGTGCCGGGGCCGGCGAAGGCGTGAGCGGGGCGGGGGGTGTGCGGGTGGCGCTGCCGGGCGGGGTTGCCGGCTGCTGATACGGGGCGTGCCGCCGGGTGCGGCTCCGGGTGAGCTGCCAGGGGGTCAGCGGGGTGTGGTCAGCCCGTCCGCGCCCGCGCCGCGGCTGAGGACGACGTCGCTGATGCGGTCGCGTACGCGCTGGTAGCGCTCCGGGGCGTCGCCGTCGGCGAGTTCGGCGTCGAGGTCGACGACCCGCGGCGGGCCCGCGCGGTCGTGGTCCATGAACTGCGGCAGGTACTCCGCCTTGGTCACCCGCCAGCGCGCGCTGTCCGGCGCGGGCGGGGAGAAGGTGAAGCGGGCGATGGTGCCCTGGTTGCCGCGCGGGTCGCGGGCGCCGGCGTTGTTGATCATGCGGCCGGCGATCTGGTCGCCCATGCCGTAGACCACCCAGGTGCCGTTGACCTTCTCGTACGCCTGCGGCACGTGCGCGTGCGTGCCGAGGATCAGATCGACGTCCGGCGCCCCGGCCGAGCGCGAGCCGGTCAGCTCGCGGGCGAGCTGCCGCTGCGTGGCGTCCGGCGCGTCCTGCCACTCGGTGCCCCAGTGCAGGCTGACCACGACGATGTCGGCGCCCGCCCGGCGGGCCCGGCGCGCGTCCGAGACGATCCGCTCGGGGTCGGTGACGTTGACCGCCCACGGCTGGTCCTGCGGCGGCTCGGTGCCGTTCGTGCCGTACGTGTAGGCGAGTTGGGCCACCGTCGCGCCCCCCGCCTCCAGCAGCGCGGGCCGCTGCGCCTCGGCGGGGGTGCGGGCGGAGCCGGTGTGGGCGACGCCGGCGGCGTCGAGGGCGTCGAGGGTGCGGCCGATGCCCTGGGAGCCGGCGTCGAGGGTGTGGTTGGAGGCGGTGGAGCAGGAGTCGTAGCCGGTGTCCCTGGCCGCGGCGGCGAGTTGCGGCGGGGAGACGAAGACGGGGTAGCCGGTGTACGGGCCGCCGGCCGGTCCGTAGACGGTCTCCATGTGGCAGATCGCCAGGTCGGCGGCGGAGATGACGGGCTTCACGCCGTCGAGCATCGGGCGGAAGTCGTGGCCTTTGCCGCCCGCGTCGCGGTTCGCCTGCTGGATCACCGAGTCGTGCGGGAGGATGTCGCCCGTGGCGACGAGGGTGAAGGGCGCCCGCGCCTCCTTGCCGGGGGCCTTGCCGTCGTCGGACGTGGTGCCGGCGGGCCCGTGGGCACAGGCGGTGGCGGCGGCGAGCAGGGCGGCGCTGACCACCAGCGTCGTAGCGGTAGTACTAGTCGTTTTATATCCGCGCATGTGTCGAATGCACAGGAGCGGGATAAGGCATACAAGAAGCCTTGCCGGGGCTGTCCCCTGAACGGCGGCCCGGGATCGCGCGTATGCGTCGCCGACTGCCCGCGTGCTCGAATGCTGACGGAGTATGAGTAAAGGGGCTTTACGGTCTTCCCAACCGCGGGGGACTGCGTTATACATATATCCGGCGGCGAGAACGTGTTCTTGTTGCACGTTCCGGCCGCGCCCCGAGAGCGACCCCGGCGTGCCGACTGGTGCGGACGGCACGCCGGGGTCTTCCCGTGCTCTCGGCCGCAGTGTCCACGTACCACGCACCCCCGTCCCCACGGCTGCGCCGGGCCCGCGGCCCCTTTCGACTTCGACACCTCGGGCCGCGGGCGCGCCCGCGGTCGGCCAAGGAGCCAGCGCCACCATGCCCATCGACGCCGCCCGGGCCCTCGCCGGCGCACCCCGCGAGACCAGGATCGCCTGGACCCGCAAGGACGTTCTCCTCTACCACCTCGGCATCGGCGCGGGACGACCCGCCACCGACCCGGCCGAGCTGCGCTACGTCCTGGAGGACCGGCTGCGCGTGCTGCCCGGCTTCGTCACCGTCGCCGGCGACGGCGGCGTGGCCGGCGAGGGCGCGGGGCTCGACGCCCCCGGCATCGACGTCGACCTCACCGCCGTACTCCACGGTGCCCAGCGCATCGGACTGCACCGCCCGCTGCCGCCCGCAGGCGAGGCGACCCGCACCTCGCGCATCGCCGCCGTGTACGACAAGGGCAAGGCCGCCGTGCTGGTGCTGCGCACCGAGGCGGCCGACGCGGACGGCCCGCTGTGGACCTCCGACACCCAGCTCTACGTCCGCGGCGAAGGCGGCTTCGGCGGCGACCGCGGCCCGTCGCCGCGCCTGCCCGACCCCGAGGGCCCGCCGGCGCACGTCGTCGACCGCGGCATCCGCGAGGACCAGGCGCTGCTCTACCGCCTGTCCGGCGACTGGAACCCGCTGCACGCCGACCCGGAGTTCGCCGCCCTCGCCGGCTTCGACCGGCCGATCCTGCACGGGCTGTGCTCGTACGGCATGGCGCTGAAGGCGGCGGTGGACACGGTCCTGGCCGGCGACCCCGGGCGGGTGCGGTCATACGCGACGCGCTTCGCGGGGGTGGTGTACCCGGGGGAGACGCTGCGGATCCGGCTGTGGCCGGAGGGCGGCGGCCGGATCCGGCTGACCGCGAGCGCCGTGGAGCGGGACGAGTCCCCCGTACTCGCGGACGCACTCATCGAGCACGACTGACCGGCCCCCGCCCCGGCGGTGCGCCGCCGGGGCGGGGCAGGGACTTCAGAGCTTGGCGTGGCGGAGGGGGACGGGGCGGGTGGGGGTGTCCTCCTCGGGGGGCGGCTCGGCGGTCTCGTCCGGTACGGAGTCGGGGGGCGGGTCGCTCAAGGGCGGTGCGTTCAGCAACTCGGCCGCCGACGGGTCGGGGACCGCCAGACGGGCCAGCCCGCAGGGGTGGGCCGGGGTCGCGTACGGCAGCCGCAGCTCGCCCCACTGCGTCCACAGCCCGCTGCCGGTGATCCACCCCGGCAGCGGCGGCAGTTGGACCAGCCGCCGCGCCGCCGGCCGCCACACCCCGAGCCGGCAGCCGCCCGGTCCTTCCAGCCGCAGCGCCACCCCGCACTGCTCCGGCGTCAGCACCTGCCCCGGTTGCATCGCGAACGGCGTCACCGCCGTGTCCCGCGGGCACAGCGCGTCCGGGAACCGCACCGGGCGCCCGCTGCCCAGCACCCCCCACCCCAGCCGGTCGCGGCCGGGGGCGTCGGAGCACAGGAGCAGCAGCCCGCTGTCGGGGTCGGCGAGCAGCAGCCGGTCGTTGCTCTCCGCGGTGAGCTGCAGCAGCGGGCTGACCTCCACGCCGTCGTGCAGCCCGACGGTCACGGCCTTCGTCCGGCCGTCCAGTTCCTGGTCGACGGCCAGCGCCCGGCCCGTACGGTCCAGCCAGCCGCGGCCCGCGCACCGGCCCGGTAGTTCGCCGACCCGCTCCGGGTGCGCCGTGCCGGCGCCGGCGAACCCGCCCCCGTACACCCGCCACACGGCGGTGGTCTCGCCGCCGGGCTCCGGGGGCGCCAGCGCGTACACCTCGGCGCTCTCCGGTGCGGGCGGCACGAGCGCGAGCCGGGGCGCGGTCACCGAGCCGAGGGTCTGCTCGGTGGTGTCGGGCCCGGAGGGGTGCAGCAGGGAGAAGGTGTGGTCGGTGCCGCCGACGAGCCGGCGGATCAGCACGCGGCCGTCGGCCAGCGGCAGGACCGTGGTCCCCGGCTCCTCCGGCTGCGCGCACGGGAGGGGGACGGTGTACGCCTCGGGGCCGTGCAGGGTCCACCGTTCGGGGAACCAGTTGCCGTCGGCGTCGGTGGCGAGGCAGGCGCCGTACGTGCCGTCAGCGGTGAGGGTGAATCCGGCCCGGCCGACGGGACGGCCGGGGGCGGCGGCCGGGGAAGCGGCGGTGGGCGGGGCGGCGTGGCGTCCCGGGGGGCCCGGGGGCGTCGTCGCGGTGACCGCGACCATCGCGGCGGCGGCCTTTCCCGTCCCGCCCGGGGCGGCGACCCCGGCGTCCGCGGCGGGCCCCGTCCCGGGCCGGGGTGCCGGGCCCGCGGCTCCGGGTTCCCCCCCAACGGCGGACGCTGCCACAGGAGTTGGTGCTCCCGCAGGCGTCGGTGGTCCCGGGTCCGCCGGTGCCTCGGCGGCCGGCGCCCCCGTCTCCGTACCCGCGGGCGCCGCGTCCGGACCCGGTACCGCATCCGGCGCCCGCGCCGCGTCCGCCGCCGCATCCGCCGCCGCGGTCGCCGGGGCGGGCACGCCCGCCGTCCCCGTCGTCCCTGAAGGAATCGATTCTGCAATGGGCCTCATCCGGTTCCCTCACCTCCGCACGCGAAGGTAGTTTTCGCACGTCACGGCAATCGGCGCGGCGCCGGTCACTTCACACATAAGGGTGGCGGATCCGCCGTTCCGCTTCGCCGCGCCGCCCCCTGTGCTTGCCGGTGGGCGCCGCACTGGGGCCCGGCCGGCGGAGGTAGCCTTGCCCCGTGCCTGCACTTGCCGACGTCGTCGCCGCGCTCGAAGCCCTCTGGCCCGCCGGCCGCGCCGAGCCGTGGGACGCGGTCGGTACGGTGTGCGGCGACCCGGACGCCCGCGTGGAGCGCGTGCTGTTCGCCGTCGACCCGGTGCGCGAGGTCGTCGACGAGGCCGTCGAGTGGAGCGCCGACCTGCTCGTCACGCACCACCCCCTCTACCTGCGCGGTACGTCGACCGTCTCGGCCGGCACGTTCAAGGGCCGCGTCGTGCACACGCTCATCAAGAACGACGTCGCGCTGCACGTCGCCCACACCAACGCCGACCGCGCCGACCCCGGCGTCTCCGACGCCCTCGCCGGCGCCCTCGGCCTGCGCGTCACCGGGCCCCTCGTGCCCGACGCCGACGACCCCGCGGGCCGCCGCGGCCTCGGCCGCCTCGGCGAGCTGGACGCCCCGGTGCCGCTGCGGGAGTTCGCCGACCGCGCCGCCGCGGCCCTGCCCCGTACCGCCACCGGACTGCGCGTCGCCGGCGACCCGGACGGCGAGGTCCGTACGGCCGCCGTCTGCGGCGGCTCGGGTGACGGGCTCTTCGACGCGGTGCGTGCCGCGGGCGTCGACGTCTACGTCACCGCCGACCTGCGCCACCACCCGGTCTCCGAGGCGCAGCAGCACGCCGCGCTCGCCGCCGGCGGCCGCCCGTACCTGATCGACGCGGGCCACTGGGCCAGCGAGTGGCCCTGGTGCGAGCAGGCCGCCGCGCAGTTGGACGCGATCTCGGACCGGAACGCATGGGGTCTGCGTACGCGGGTGTCGCGTATCGTGACCGACCCCTGGACCACGCACGCGCCCGCACCGGCCGCATCGGCCGCCCCGTCCGCGGGCACCGCGGGATCCCCCGCGCCCCACGCCAGCCTTGCCCCTACGAGCCCGGAGCTGCCAGCTTGAACGCCGCGCCCGCCGACCAGATCCGCCTGCTGGACGTCCAGGCCCTCGACGTCCGCCTCACCCAGCTCCAGCACCGCCGCCGTACCCTCCCGGAACACGAGGAGGTCGCCGGCCTGGAGGCCGACCTCGCGCAGCACCGCGACCTCCTCGTCGCCGCGCAGACCGAGGAAAGCGACACCGAGCGGGAGCAGGCCAAGGCCGAGAAGGACGTCGACCAGGTGCGCCAGCGCGCCGCGCGCGACCAGCAGCGGCTGGACTCCGGCGCGGTGACCTCGCCCAAGGACCTGGAGAACCTGCAGCGCGAGATCGCCTCGCTGGCCCGCCGGCAGAGCGACCTGGAGGACGTCGTCCTGGAGGTCATGGAGCGCCGCGAGACCGTGCAGGAGCGGGTGGCGGAGCTGACCGGCCGGGTCGAGTCGGTTCACGCCAAGATCACGGACGCCACGGCGCGGCGCGAAGCGGCGCTCGGCGAGATCGACGCCGAGGCCGGCACGGTCACCAAGGAGCGCGCGGCCGCCGCCGGCGAGATCCCCGCGGACCTGCTGAAGCTGTACGACAAGCTGCGCGAGCAGCAGGGCGGCGTCGGCGCGGCCCGGCTGTACCAGCGGCGCTGCGAGGGCTGCCGGCTGGAGTTGAACATCACGGAGATCAACGAGGTACGGGCCGCGGCCCCCGACACCGTCGCACGGTGCGAGAACTGCCGCCGGATCCTGGTCCGTACACCCGAATCCGGCCTCTGATGCCCGGCCCGGCCCGGCGCGCGTTCACCGTCGAGGCGGACGGCGGCTCGCGGGGGAACCCGGGGCCCGCGGGGTACGGCGCCGTGGTGCGCGACGCGGACGGCGCGGTGCTGGCGGAGGACGCGGCGTACGTCGGGGTGGCGAGCAACAACGTCGCCGAGTACCGCGGGCTGATCGCCGGGCTGCGGGCGGTGCGCGGGCTCGACCCGGACGCGGAGGTCCGGGTGCGGATGGACTCCAAGCTCGTCGTCGAGCAGATGTCGGGGCGCTGGAAGATCAAGCACCCCGGGATGCGTGAACTGGCCGCCGAGGCGCGGGAGGTCTTCCCGCCGGGGCGGGTGTCGTACGAGTGGATTCCGCGGGAGAAGAACAAGTACGCCGACCGGCTCGCGAACGAGGCGATGGACGCGGGCAGGCGCGGCGAGCAGTGGCGCGCGGAGGCGTCGCGGGCGGAGCCGGCCGCGGGGACCGGCGGTGCCGGGACGCGGGAGGGCTCCGGCGCGCGGCGCGAGGGCGGCGTACGGGGCGAAGGTGCTGTCCGGGCCGAGGGCGGCGTACGGGCCGAGGGGACCGGCAAGTCCGCGACCCCGGCGGTGGGTTGGGGCACCGATCTCGGGGCACCCACCACGTTCCTCCTGCTCCGCCACGGCGAGACCGCCCTCACCCCCCAGAAACGGTTCTCCGGCACCGGCGGCAGCGACCCCGAACTCTCCGCCACCGGCCGCGGCCAGGCCGCGGCCGCCGCCGGGCTCCTCGCCGCCCGCGGCACCGTCCAGGCCGTGGTCAGCTCTCCGCTGCGCCGCTGCCGCGAGACCGCGGCGGCGGCGGCCGGGCGGCTCGGGCTGGACATCCGGGTCGAGGACGGGCTGCGGGAGACGGACTTCGGCGCCTGGGAGGGGCTGACGTTCGCGGAGGTGCGGGAGCGCCACCCCGAAGACCTCGCCGAGTGGCTGCGCTCCACGAAGGCCGCGCCGAGCGGCGGCGGGGAGTCCTTCGCCGAGGTCAGCCGCCGCGTCGCGGTCGCGCGCGACAAGCTCCTCGCGCGGTACGCGGGCCGCACGGTGCTGCTCGTGACGCACGTGACGCCGATCAAGACGCTGGTCCGGCTGGCGCTGGGGGCGCCCCCGGAGTCGCTGTACCGGATGGAGCTGTCGCCGGCGGGGGTGTCCGAGGTCGCGTACTACGCGGACGGGCACGCGAGCGTACGTCTGCTGAACGACACGTCGCACCTGCGCTGAGACATCCTTTTCGCTGATCCCACGGGCGGTGGTCACCGACCGTGCTCCGCGCTGCCCGCCTACTAGTACGGATGTACATGTCGAGGAGTTCGTCGCCTCCGCCCGCCGCGTCTCGGCCGGCGAGCCGCGCGAGCCCGAGGCCCTGGCCCGGCTCCTCTACGACTACTTCAGCGACACCGACCAGATGCGCGCCGTGCGGAACGGCGCCCCGAGGTTGACGATGAGCAACGCCGCCGGCATCGGCGGCAGCGTCAGCCGGGCGTACGGCGGCACACCCTCCAGGTGGTAAAGGTCATCGATCAGCCCGTCCAGCGGCGGTCGCGGCACTCTGGACACGTACTCCACGCCCACAGTATCGCCGACACCCCGCCTGGCATGGCGCGCCGGGATGGTCCGGCCGCGCTGCCACCGGTATCGAGCCGGCGCCGATCCCCGACGGGCACCCGGCGGATTCGGACCCCCACTGCACCCCGCTGTGTGAAGAGCTGCTCAACCCCTGCCGAGCGCCGCGGCCTCCGCTGCCAGCTTCTCCACCGTCGCCCAGTCCTTCGCCGCCAGGGCCGCCTTCGGCAGCATCCATGTGCCGCCCACGCAGCCGACGTTAGGCAGCGTCAGATACCGCGGCGCCGACTCCGCCGTGACGCCGCCCGTCGGGCAGAACCGGGCGCGGGGCAGCGGGGAGGCGAGGGACTTCAGGTACGCGATGCCGCCCGACGCCTCTGCCGGGAAGAACTTCATCTCCGTCACCCCCCGCTCCAGCAGGCCCATCGCCTCCGACACCGTCGACACCCCCGGCAGGTACGCCAGGCCCGACGCGGCCATCGCCGACAGCAGCCCGTCCGTCGAGCCGGGGCTGACGAGGAACCGGGCACCCGCGGCGGCGGAGGCGTCCACCGCCGCCGCGTCCAGTACCGTGCCGGCGCCGACCACCGCGTCCGGCACCTCGGCGGCGATGGCCCGGATCGCGTCGAGCGCCGCCGGCGTGCGCAGCGTCACCTCGACCGCGGGCAGCCCTCCGGCCACCAGCGCCCGCGCCAGCGGCACGGCGTCGGCGGCGTCGTCGAGGACGACGACCGGGATGACGGGCGCGAGGCCCAGCACGGAGGACGGGACGGACGCGGACGCGGAGGCGGAGTCAGTGGTCACGCCGTCATCGTGCCTCCGCGACCACGCAGGTGCAACGCTCGTTGCGTACCGTGCAACATGGGTGCTCTGCCCGGTGGTCGCCGCCCCTCTCTGTCAGAGGGCCGGCCTACCCTGGGTGGGAGTGCGGGAGAGGGCATGACGTCCTACAGCTCCGTCACCACCACGTCCAGCTCCCACGGCTGCCCCGCCCGCCGCGGCGGCTCACCCTCCACCCGGTACCCCAGCTCGCGCAGCGCCGTCAGCAGCGCCGCCGGGGTGCGGGGGTTCGCGCCCGAGGTCAGGAGGTCGCGGAGCAGCCGGCCCTTCGTCGCCTTGTTGAAGTGGCTGACCACCGACCGCTTCTCCACCCCGTCCACCACCGTCGCGTGCAGCACCCGCACCGCCGCCGTGCGCGCGGCCAGTTCGCCGCGGGGCCGCCAGGCCGTCGCGTACGCCGACGAGCGCAGGTCGAGGACGAGCCCGCGGCCCGCCGCCGCCGGCAGGGCGGCGTCCAGCGGCCCGCGCCAGTACGCGCCGAGCGCGCCCGCGGCCGGCAGCCGTACGCCCATGGAGCAGCGGTACGCCGGGATGCGGTCGCCGATCCGCACCGCGCCCCACAGGCCGGAGAAGACCAGCAGCGACGCCGACGCGCGCCGCTTCGCCGCGGCGTCGAGCGTGGCGAGGCCGAGCGCGTCGTAGAGCACGCCGGTGTAGATCTGCCCGGCGGGGCGGGTGGGCGCGGTCCGCAGCCGGGCGTTGCGCGCCACCTCGCCGCGCAGCCCTTCGGTGAGGCCCAGCACGTCGGCGGCCTTCTCCTCGTCGGCGGCGCAGAGTCCGACCAGCTCGTCGAGGACGGCCTCGCGGGCGGCGGTGAGGCCGGGCAGGGAGAGCGAGTCGAGCTTCAGCGGGGCTCCGCGCCTGCCCTCGGCCTTGCCCTCGGACGGTGGCAGCAGTACGAGCACGAATCCTCCCGCGGTGACGTTTCCGGTTCCCCCTCCGCCCTCCGGCAGCCTACCCGCGCGGCGCGGGCGGCCCGGACAAGGCGCCGTGCGCGGACCATTGACAAACCCGCGGGGTGCCTCAAAACTCTGACTGCCAATCAGCAAGACATCGACTCTGTTACGCAAACTTGCGTTGATTTCTTGCAAGAGAACGGCATGCGCACTCTGTCAGCCCCCCACAGAACAGAGGACACCATGAAGTGGAAGCACCTCAGACGGCGCGTGGCCGTCGGGATACCGGCGCTCGGCCTCGTCGCGATCGGGGTCCTGCCCCTCTCCGGCCAGGCCATGGCCGGCGTCGCCCCCGAGGGTGACGGCACCGCCGCCGCAGGCAGCGCCGCCCCCGGCAAAGCGGCCGCGGCCGGCGCGGAGCTGCCCTACGTCGAGTACGAGGCCGAGGCCGGCACGTACGACGGCACCCTGCTGGAGGCCGACGCGAAGCGCACCTTCGGGCACACGAACTTCGCGTCCGAGTCCTCGGGCCGCCGGTCGGTGCGGCTGGAGAACACCGGTCAGTACGTCGAGTTCACCTCGACCTCCCCGACCAACTCCATCGTCGTCCGCAACTCCATCCCCGACGCCCCGGGCGGCGGTGGCGCGGAGGCGACCATCGGCCTGTACGCCGACGGCGAGTTCGTGCAGAAGCTGGACCTGTCGTCCAAGCACAGTTGGCTGTACGGCAACACCGACGACCCCGAGGGCCTGACCAACAACCCGCAGACCGACGCCCGCCGGCTCTTCGACGAGTCCCACGCCCTGCTCGACGACAGCTACCCGGCCGGCACCACCTTCCGCCTCCAGCGCGACGCCGGTGACGACGCCGCGTTCTACGTCATCGACCTGATCGACCTGGAGCAGGTCGCGCCGCCGAAGGAAAAGCCGGCCGCGTGCACGTCGATCACCGAGTACGGCGCCGTGCCCGACGACGGCAACGACGACACCCAGGCGCTGCAGGCGGCCGTCACCGCCGACCAGAACGGCGAGATCGAGTGCGTCTGGATCCCGCCGGGCCAGTGGCGGCAGGAGCAGAAGATCCTGACCGACGACCCCGAGGGCGGCCAGTACAACCAGGTCGGCATCAGCAACGTCGACATCCGCGGCGCCGGCATGTGGCACTCGCAGTTCTCTACGCTGACCCCGCCGCACGAGGCCGGCGGCATCAACCACCCGCACGAGGGCAACTTCGGGTTCGACATCGACAAGAACACCAAGATCACCGACCTCGCCATCTTCGGCTCCGGCACCATCCGCGGCGGCGACGGCGGCCACGAGGGCGGCGTGGGCCTCAACGGCCGGTTCGGCGTCGGCACGGAGATCTCCAACGTGTGGATCGAGCATGCCAACGTCGGGGTCTGGGTCGGCCGCGACTACTCCAACAAGCCGGAGCTGTGGGGCCCCGCCGACGGGCTGAAGTTCAGCGGGATGCGGATACGCAACACGTACGCCGACGGCATCAACTTCACCAACGGCACCCGCAACTCCGAGGTCGTCAACTCGTCGTTCCGCACCACGGGTGACGACTCGCTCGCGGTCTGGGCCAGCAAGTACGTGAAGGACCAGGCCGTCGACATCGGCCACGACAACCACTTCCGCAACAACACCATCCAGTTGCCCTGGCGCGCGAACGGGGTCGCGATCTACGGCGGCTACGGCAACACCGTCGAGAACAACCTGATCACCGACACGGCGAACTACCCGGGCATCATGCTCGCCACCGACCACGACCCGGTGCCGTTCACCGGCGAGACGGTGATCTCGGGCAACTCGCTGTACCGCTGCGGCGGCGCGTTCTGGGGCGAGGCGCAGGAGTTCGGCGCGATCACGCTCTTCCCCGCGGGCCAGCCGATCCCGGGCGTGACGATCAAGGACACGGACATCCACGACTCGACGTACGACGGGATCCAGTTCAAGACGGGCGGCGGCGAGATGCCGAACGTGAACATCTCGAACGTGTCGATCGAGAAGTCCAACAACGGCGCCGGCATCCTCGCGATGGGCGGCGCCCGCGGCAGCGCGAACCTCACGAACGTCACCATCACCGGCTCTGCGGACGGCGACGTGGTCATCGAGCCGGGGTCGCAGTTCGTGATCAACGGCTGGCCGGGGGCGGAGAACGGCACACCGGCCCGTAGCGGAAAGGACTGAGGGCCGCCCGTCACGGGGAACGGCCGGCGGCCCGGAGCGGGAAGGGCCGACGGCCGGCAATACGGGGGCGGGGCCGGCCGGGACGGGAAGTCCCGGCCGGCCCCGCTGTCTGCTGTCCGTACAGCTACGGCAGTTGGTCGACGTGCGGCCCGACCTTGTCCGACCAGGCGTTGCCGTTGCTGGCGTCCCAGTTGGTGGACCAGGTCATCGCGCCGCGCAGCCCGGGGTACGTCTTCTCCGGCTTGAAGGAGCCGCAGCCGGTGCCCTGAGTCAGGCAGTCGAGCGCGTCGGTCACCACGCCCGGATCCACGTACCCGCCGCCCGCCGCCCGCGGCGAGGCGGGAAGGCCGAGGCCGACCTGCGAGGGGGCGAGGCCGTTCTCGAGCTGGATGCAGGCCAGGCCGGTGAGGAAGTCGACCGTGCCCTGGGAGTAGACCTTTCCGTCGCAGCCCAGCATGGAACCGCTGTTGTAGTACTGCATGTTGACGACGGTGAGGAAGTCCTTGATGTTCAGCGCCGTCTTGAAGTACTCGTTGTCCGGCGACTGCATGTCGATGGTCTGCGGCGCCATCGTCACCACCAGGCTGTCGCCGGCGCCCGCGTGGATCGCCTCCAGGGCCTGCGTCATGTACGTGGAGTTGAGCCCGTTCTCCAGGTCGATGTCGACGCCGTCGAAGCCGTACTCCTCCATGAGCCCGAGGATGCTCGTGGCGAACGCCCCGGCGGAAGCCGGGTCGTTGACCGAGACCGCGCCGCGCTCGCCGCCGACGGAGATCACGACCGACTTACCGCTCTTCTGCTTCGCGGCGATGTCCGCCTTGAAGGCGTCCTCGGTGTAGTCGAGCGCGGGATCGACGGTGAAGTCGACCTGGCCCGGCGAGCCGGTCGCGTCGGCGAAGGCGACGGCGATGATGTCGTACGCCTCGGGGACGTCGGCGAGGGTCTGCACGGTGGCGCCGTTGTCGAAGTTCTGCCAGTAGCCGGTGACGGCGTGCGCGGGCACCGCGGCGGCGCCGTGGGTGACCGGCTCGGGGTCGGCGGCGGCCTCGGTGACGACCGCGGCGGCGAGTGCGCCGGCGGTGAGCGACGCGGCGGCGAGGGTGCCGACGAGGCGTTTGCGTGTCTTCCGGAACTTGTGTGTACGTGCGCGTGCCACAACTGCCTCCGGGTGGGGGGTGGTTACGTGGGGGGAACGGCCGGGCGCGCGACCCACCCGGGAAGGGCGGGACCGGGCCGCGCACCCGGCCGGGATCAATCAGACCGGGCCGGTCCGGCCTGGCCGGATCAGCAGCTCAGGTTGTCGCCGGGGGTCGTGCCGAGGATCTGCACGAACTGCGTGTACTTGTCGATCCGGCTCTGCACCTGCCCGGGGTTGCCGCCGTTGCACTCCAGCGACCCGTTGATGGCCCGGATGGTCTCGCCGAACCCGTGCCCGCCGACGATCGCGTCGTGCGCGGGCATCGACCCGGGCCCGGACTGCGTCATCCAGTACCAGATGCCGGTCTTCCACGCGACGGCGGCGTTCCGCTCCACCTGCCAGGGGTCGTTCAGCAGGTCGATGCCGAGGGCGTCGCCGGCGGCCTTGTAGTTGAAGTTCCAACTGAGCTGGATGGGCCCGCGCCCGTAGTACGCGGCCTGCCCGGCGGGACACCCGTAGGGCTGCGACGCGTCGCAGTAGTGCGGGTAGTTGTCCTGGTTCTGCTCGACGACGTGCACGAGCCCGCCGGTCTCGTGGCTGACGTTCGCAAGGAAGGCGGCGGCCTCCCGCTTCTTGGTGGTCTCGTCGCCGGTGTTGGCGAACGCGGGGTACGCGCTGAGCGCGTCGGTCAGCCCCTGGTACGTATAGAAGGCGTTCCGCCCCGGGAACATCTGCTCGAACTGCGCCTCGCTGACAATGAACTCCGCAGCCACCGCCTTGTCCGCGCCTCCGTTGCCTGCCGCGCCGCCTTCGCCGGCCGACGCGGTCACGGGCACCACGACGGCGAGCGCCGCGGCCAGCGTCCCGATCGCGAGCAGGGCTTTGACCTTCGTTCCGAGTTTCCTCAGCACCTCATCACTCTCCTGGTGGGGGGTCACCGGCGCGAACGCCGGCGTTGGAGCTTGACGGGGCGCAGTCAATCACCTTGGTCTACACCAAGACAAGGTGTAGACCAATGGCTTCTGTCCGGGTCGACTTGTCACTATTCACCGCCGACGACCGCTCGTGCCTCCGCGGGCGCCACCGTGATCGACCAGATCCCTCCCCGGGGGATGCGGTGGTCCGAATCGGGCTGCGGATCGGTGGGGACGTACACCGCGACCCGCCCGCTCGGTGAGGTGAGCCGGCTGAATTCCTTGTCGGAATAGCTCGCCACCTCGGTGAGTTGGAGTCCCGCCGCCTTGAGGGAAGCGGTCGGCTCGCCGATGGGCGCGCTGCTGCGGAAGTCGCCGTACGCGTCCCGCAGGCACGCCGGTTCCTTGCCGGGCGTGAGGCTGTGTGCCGGATGGACCGGTAGCATCTCTCTGCGTGCTGGCCGGCCAACGACATCAACGCATCCTGCGGGTGCTGGAGTCCGGCGGGTACGCCACCCTGGCTGACCTCTCGGGGCAACTGGCGCGAGCGTAGCGACCGTCCGCCGCGATCTCGTCAAGCTGGAGAAGGACGGTCTGCTCACCCGTGTCTACGGGGGTGCGGTCCTCGGGGAGCGGCGTCCGGCTTTCGCTGAGTCATCCGTACCTGGTTTCAGCCGGGCCCGTGGCGATCGAGTGCGGTACGAACCCGGTTGAGACCTTCCGCCCGCCAGTGGGCCCGGTCGGGCATGTGGTCGGCTTGGCGCCATCGCCAGGCTGAGAACATCGCCCAGCCCAGGGCGCGGCACTGGTGGATCAGGGCGGGATCGGCTCCCGCGTAGTGCATTCCCACGGCTTCCGGCGCGTGGGCAAGGTCGAACTCGACCGGTCCGCGGCAGCACGTGGCGAGGTCGACGAAAAGCGGGCCCCTCTTCGTGTTGAGGAGGTTGCCCGGGTGCGGCTCGCCGTGCAGGAGCCGGTCGCCGGAACTCTCGGCGCTGATCGCGGCGCTCAGGCTACTGAGTGTGCGGCTGAGAAACTCCCGGTCGGCATCGGGCAGTTCGGGGGAGCGCTCCTGGTCGTTCACCTCTCGCAGCGCCCCGGCGACTCGATCGGTGACATGCGGTGCGTCCAGATCGATCTGGCGCAGGGCGACATGGTGTCGCATGAGCGCGTCTGCGTAATCGGCCGGTGCGATCTCTGCTTCCACCGGTTCGTAGTAGCTCCAGAGCGAGACCGCGAAGTCGCCATGCACATACACCCGCGGGTCGACCCGAGGCTCGACTTCCGCCACCGGAGCGTCGACGTCCGCGAGACGGCAGGCGACCTCTACTTCGAACCGGGAATCAGCCAGGTGCTCCGAGGGCGCGACCCGGGCCAGCACATCGCACGGGGCCAGGCGCAGCACCACGCGGTCCGAGTTGTTGATGACGACGGCATCGTCAGCGTGAAGACCCAGCGCCACGGCGGTCGCCCGTCCTGCCTCGATCGCGCGACGCAATTCCCACGACTCCATACCGCCCCCCAGCTCCAGTCCCGTGACGGGCCCGGGCCGAGAGTAGTCGAGCACGTCGGCACTCATCACCGGAGTTTCCGACGGCGAGGGCGGCCACCGGGACCCAAGGCCGAAAGTCCCCAGATTGTCCCCCCGGGGCCTTTTGATCTTTGTTTTCGGAGAGTGATCGCAGGTCGGCGGTACAGGAGGCGGACGAGTCGGCCTGTACGCCGGGGACAGTCACACCTTCCACACCGTCGACATCTCCGTGGCCGTGGCCACTGACTCAGGGCCAGAAGCCCGGAACATCGAACCGCCGGGCGAACAACCGCAAGGCCGCGTCGTGCTTGCTCCCGGCGCCTCGCCTCGTAGGTCGATCCAGTCGAGGGGCACTTTGGACCGCCTTGCCGCATCACCCTGTCGAGAGCATCTCCTGGAGGATGCGCTGCAGCTCGGTGCGGTCCTGCGGGGTGATCCTCGCCAGCCTCCGGTCGTACTCCGCCGCCAGAGCTGCGAGTGCTCGGTCTCGCGCCCTTGTGCCCGCGGAGGTCGGTACGAGACGGTGACGCCGCAGGTCCGCGTCGTCGATCTCGCGCCGGATGAACCCCTTGGCGACGAGGTTGCGGACATAGACAGTCACGCTCGCCTTGGGCAGCAGCAGTGCCGCCGCGATCTCTGCCGGGTACGGTGACGCGGCCACCTCCGCCAGGACGAAGAACTCCTTCGTCTCCAGCCCGAGATCGGCCAGCTCCTCCGTGCAGGCATCCATCACGGCACTCAGCAGCCGCTGATTCAGCGTCCACAGCTTCGCACCGTCGACCGCCATGCGGCTCCCTCCATGAGTGGTACCGTTCTGTATTAGTTCCAAGTCGTATCAGTGTAGTTTTTGTACTGGTGCAACCGTGGAACAATGATCTCACGAAGGGCGCTCACCATGCTTCAGCACCTCACGATCCCCCGTGGACCGATCGAGCTCGCGGCCGGCCTTCACCTGCCCGACAGCGCCGTGTCCCCGCGCGCCGTGGTGGTCTCCACGCCCGGCAGCAGCGTGAAGGAGCAGATCGGTGCGAACTACGCGTCCCGCCTCGCCGCCCGCGGCATCGCGGCTCTTGTCTTCGATCCCGCTCACCAGGGGCAGAGCGGAGGCGAGCCCCGCGACCTCGAAGACCCCTACCGCCGCGGTGAGGACATCTCCTACGCCATCGACGCGCTCACCACGATCCCCGGTGTCGACCCACAGCGCATCGGCGTCCTCGGCATCTGCGCCGGCGGCGGCTACGCCGTGCACACCGCCCGCACGGACCACCGCATCAAAGCGGTCGGCACGGTGGTCCCCGGCAACATGGGCACGTCGTTCCGCAGCTTCCAGTCCCACGGCCCGGCCGCCGCACTCGACGCCCTCGCCGACGCGCGCATCGAAGAGGCCCGCTCCGGCGAGACGGCCCGGGTGAACTGGCTGCCCGACACTCTGGAGGACGCCGCGGCATCCGGCCTGACCGACATCGACACCACCCAGGCCATCACCTACTACCGCACCGAGCGGGGCGGTAACGAGCACTCCACGAACCGCCGCCTGTCGCGCGGCGACTCCCTCCTGCTGGGCTACGACGCGTTCCACCTGGTCGACCAGCTCATGACCCAGCCACTGCAGGTCATCCTCGCCGGACGCGTCGGCAACACCGGCTCCTACGAGGCGGGGATGCAGTTGTGGAAGACGGCCCCCAATCCGGTCGACCTCATGGTGATCGAGGGTGCCGGCCACTACGAGATGTACGACGAGCCCGCTTACGTCGACGCTGCCGTCGAACGGCTCACCGACTTCTACGTCAACCACCTGTAGGCGTCCAAACCGGCGAAGCCGTGTGGCCACGGTCCCGGCGGGCGACCCCGGCGACCGGCGTTCGCGGCTGTGGGGAGTCGTCGACCGGAGCTCTCTCACGGCCGTTGACCGCTTCTCCTGAGCCGGCAGGGGAAGCGGTCACTTCGCGGACACGCCCTCGGTGCCTGCGACGTATCAGTTGCCGGCCCGGACCGCCGCCCCCCTGCTTCAGGAGGGACTTCCGGGTCCCCCGTGATCGCGCGCCTCGGTGATGCAGTCGTGCAGCCGCCTGCGCACGTCCCGCAGGTCCGTCATCTGCCGGTCGAGGCGGTCGCGTTCGCCCGTGAGCAACTCCAGCAGTTCCGGTGACGCCCCACCGGAGTCGGCGAACGGCAGCACCTCGCGAATGGTTCTGCTGGGCAACCCCATGGCGTAGAACTGCTGGATCAGCCTGACCCGTTCGACGGCACCGGCCGGATACCGGCGCTGGCCACCTGGGCTCCGGGAGGAGTGGAGCAGGTCCTGCTGCTCGTAGTAGCGCAGCGCCCTGACGCTTACGCCCGCCTTCGCGGCGACCTCTCCGATCCGCATCCCGACCTCCCGACCCGGCTCCACGTCCCGCTTGCACCTGACATCGGAGTCAGGTTCTAGCGTAGCCCGCAGCGGTACGAACCAGCCCATCCGAGCTCCGGAGCACGCCTGTGACCAGCACGCCTCCGACCCGCGTCGCCAGACCTCAGGGAGAATCAGCGATGTCCATCAGGAACACGGTCGTGATCGACGAGCGCGCGGCGTGTGCGGCATGACCCGCAGTGGCAAAACCGTCGTCGTCCTGGGTGCCACGGGGCAGCAGGGAGGATCGGTCGCCGCGGCGCTGCGGGCCGGCGGCTGGGGGGTGCGCGCGGTCGTGAGGGACCCGTCCGGCGACCGGGCCCGGTCCCTCTCCGCCGCCGGCGTGGAAACCGTACGCGGTGACCTCGGCGATCCGGAGTCGCTCCGTGCCGCCTTCTCCGGCGCCCACGGCGTCTTCAGCGTCCAGCCGAACTCCGGCCAGGCCGGCGCCGACGTGACCAACGAGGACGAGGTCCGCTTCGGCGCGACGGTGGCCGAGACCGCCGAGCGCTGCGGCGTTGCCCACCTCGTCTACAGTTCGGCGCTCACCGCGGGTTCGGCCACGGGCGTGGACCATCTCGACACCAAGAGCCGCATCGAGGCCCATGTCCGGAATCTGAACACCGCCAGCACCATCATTCGGCCGGCCACGTTCATGGAACTCCTGGTGACCCCCGACACGGGCCTCGACCGGGGACACCTGTCCTTCCTGATGCGTCCGGACCACGCCATGCAGTTCATCGCCGTACGCGACATCGGCCGCGTCGTCGCCGAGGTCTTCGGCGCACCCGATCGCTACGCCGGTCGCACCATGGAGATCGCCGGTGACGCTCTCACCGGCAATGCCCTGGCCGAGGATCTCACCCGGGCCGCCGGCCAGACGATCAGCTACGCACGCCTGCCGGCGACGCTACTGGCCCAGGACGAGGTCCTCGGCAAACTGGCGGCACTCGTAGACGACGGCAGGCTGGCCGGAAACGCGAACCTCGACGCGCTGCGCGCGGAGTTCCCCTTCCTGCTGCGCTTCGACCGCTGGCTCGCAGGCCCCGGCGCGGGCCTCCTCGACGAGGCTCTCCGTGCCACGGACACCGGGATCGCTCCACGCTGAACGAGGCCCCGTGTGCAATCCGGTCGGACCCGGGCGGCCGACCCACCAGTACATCGGCGGACGCTTCGCCCACCTCGCCTTCGGTGACGGCGGGGCGTTCAGAGGCGAGGGGTCGGCTCCGAGGACCGCCGCCCCCTCGCCGGCCGGTCCGGGGCGTTCTGCTACCCGACCAGTCGGCGCCGGGTGTCCTCCGACTGTAGGGCCGGGCTTACTTGCCGGCGATGCTCCACGTACCGTCGCCGTCCTCGGCGGTGCTGCCGAGGGCGGTCCACTCGGCGTCGTCGAGGCCGAGTGCCGCGCGAAGGTAGGCGGAGACCGCGTCGGCGAGGAGGGCGACGCGGGCGGGGTCCTCGTCGGTGGTCTCGGCGACCCTTTCGCCGGCGATGCCGCCCATGGTGTGCTCGGCCTCGGCGACGGTGAGCAGGCTCTTGGGGGCCGGGCTGAGGTGGTAGGCGTCGGTGAACCACTCCGGCCCCCGGGTGGAGAGCTGCGACTGGTCCTTTCCGCCCGCGACGACCAGGGCCGGGGTGGCCATGGTGGAGAAGTCCGGCTTCATGAACGGGAGGTTCTCGGCGGCGAACGGGGTGAGGGTGTCGCCGGTTCCGGTCGCGGCGATCAGCGCGCCGGCCGACACCGCGGAGTGGGAGAAGTCCTCGCCGGGAACGCCGTCGGCGTCGAGTACGCGGGCACCGAGGATGGCGCCCGCGGTCTGGGCGCCCCAGGAGTGGCCGACCACGGCGATGCGCTCACGGTCGACGCGGGTCTCCAGGCCGGCCTGGGCCAGGATGTTCCCAAGGTCGTCGAGGATCGCGTGGAGATCGGCTATCCGCACGCGCCAGATGGTGCCGAAGCGCGGGTCGTCCCAGCCGATGGCGTTGCGGCGGGAGTCCAGGTGGGTGGGCTGCACCACGACGAATCCGGCGGCGGCCCACCGGTCGACGAGGGGCCCGTACCCGTCCAGGGACCACGCGTTGCCGTGGGAGAAGACGATCACGGGCAGGTTCTGCCCCGACCGGGGGGCGGTGACCTTCACCTGCAGGTCGATGCCGCGGCCAAGTGCGGGAACGGGGATGGGCTTGACCGAGACGATCTGGTGGCCGAGAGGGCGGGAAGACATGGGAGACCTGTGCTTTCTCTGCGGAGCGGCTCTGCCATACTTTGACGGAGCGACGTTCCGCCAATTTAGCGGAACATTGTTCCGCGAGCAAAGGGAGCCATCCGTGCCGGAGTCGGTCGGGATCCGCCAAGCACAGGCACGGCGCACCCGCGGCGGCGTGCTGGAGGCTGCCGCGGCGGTCTTCGTCGAGCAGGGCGTCCAGGCGCCCGTCCGCGACATCGCCGAACGCGCCGGTGTCGGTGTCGGCACGGTCTACCGGAACTTCCCGAGCCGCGCGGACCTCGTCACCGCCGTCTATCGGCACCAGATCGACGCCTGCGCCGCTCTCGCGCCCCGGCTCCTTGAGGAATCCGCCTCGCCGTTCACCGCGCTGACCCTGTGGACGGACGCCTTCGTGGAGTTCCTCGTGACCAAGCACGGCCTCGGGGCGGCGCTGGGGTCCGGAGACCCGGGGCTGGAGAACCTCCACGCCCTCATGCTCGACACCCTGGTCCCGGCCTGCGCGACGCTGCTGGACGCCTGCGCCGACGGCGGCGGACTTCGCCCCGGTGTCACCGCCTACACGCTCATGCGCGCCGTCGGAAACCTCTGCATCACCGGCCCCGACTACGATCAGGCCGACGCCAAGCGCATGGTCGACCTGCTCCTCACCGGATGCCGCCACACGGCATGACGGCGGGCTCGGCGCCCGTGCCGCGACCTGCCACCAGGCCCCGGCCGCCCGGGCCAGGTCCCTCAGCCGGGCGCCGACCGGGCTGTAAACGCCGTAAACGTAGCGGGTATGAGGCGTTGAAGGGGGACTTCACCACGAGGTCCGTGGCTGCGGCAATAGTTCGGAGGTCGGGTTCGCGCACGCTGCCCCGCTCGTTCCACCTCTGCCCCGACACCAAGATCGCGTTACACATCCATTACACCAACGCGCGGGAACTCCCGGGAAACCGCAGGTGGAGACGGGACGCATCGTGGCGTGGAAAACGGCCCTGACCCAGGTAAACACCCAGGTCAGGGCCGTGAGGGCGGACGAGTCGGCCTGTACGCCGGGTTCTGTCTCCCGGGGGCCTTGCGGCCGCCGGGGAGGCGGTCATCCATCTAGGGCCGGTGTTGCCACCGGCCTCGTGCGGTCTACCCGCGGACTCGGGCGGGCCGCCCTCGGTCGTCCGCGCAGGGTCGCTTCCGCGGCCCCTCTTGACCTTGCTCCGGGTGGGGTTTACCTAGCCGCCCGGGTCACCCCGGGCGCTGGTGGTCTCTTACACCGCCGTTTCACCCTTACCGGGAGCTGTACGCCCCCGGCGGTCTGTTTTCTGTGGCACTGTCCCGCGGGTCACCCCGGGTGGGCGTTACCCACCACCCTGCCCTGTGGAGCCCGGACGTTCCTCGGCGATCCCTGGGTGGGACCGACGCGACCGCCCGGCCGGCTCGTCCGCCGTAAGGCCCATGTTAGTCGCAGCTACGGTCTCCTCGCCGCCGCCCGGGTCCGCGCCCGGGGCAGAGCGTCCGCCCCCGCCCGCCGCGGTGGCCAGGAAGGAACCCGCCAGGATCAGGACGAAGGCCGCGGCGATGGAGCCCGTCAGCGGTTCGTCCAGGAACGCGACGCCCGCCGCGACCGCCACCGCCGGGTTGACGTACGTGAAGACCACCGCGCGCGTCGGGCCCACCTCGCGGATCAGCTCCAGGAAGACCACGAACGCCAGCGCCGTGCACAGCACCCCCAGGCCCACGAGCGACGCCAGCACCTTGCCCGACGGCGTCGTGTCCGGCCAGGTGGCGATGCCCGCGGGGGCGTAGACGATCGCGGCCAGCAGCAGGCAGGGCGCGATGAGCTGCAGCGTCGGTACGTCCTTCAGCCGGCGGGCGATGATCAGCGGGGCGGTGGCGTAGCCGAGGGCGGTGAGCATGACCTCCGTGATCGCCCACGCCGAGCCGCCGCTCAACTCCGGCGCCGCCAGCACCGCGACGCCCGCCAGGCCGAGACCGAGGCCCAGCCAGCGGCGGCGGCCCAGGCGCTCCTCGTCGCCGAGGAGCCGGGCCAGGATCACGCCGATCGTCGGCACCGCGGCGATCAGCAGGCCGGCCATGGCGCTGGACAGTTGGCGTTCGGCGTCGGTCAGGGTCCACCACGGGCCGATGATCTCGATGCAGGCGAACGCCAGCATCGGCGCCCAGTGCGTCCGTACGGTACGGACCAGCCCCCCGCCGCGCAGCGCGAGCGGCAGCAGGACGAGCGCGCCCAGCGCGCACCGTACGAAGACGACCCCCGACGGCGACACCGCGTCCACCGCCACCTTGATCATCAGATACGGGACTCCCCAGATCACGCCCATGAGGAGGAACAGGGCCCAGCCGCGTGCAGTCATGCCGTCCAGCCTCCGGGGCGGAAGCACCGCTGTCTTGAATGCCGTTGCGGGACGGCCCTACGTCCGTACGCTCCTGCTGTACGCCGCCGGCGTCGCCCCCAGCACCCGCCGGAACCACCGCGTCAGATGCGCCTGGTCCGCGAACCCCACCAGACCCGCCACCTCCGCCGGCCGGTGCCCCGCCTCCAGAAGGCCGCGCGCCCGCTCCACCCGGTACTGCGCCAGCCAGGCGTACGGGGGCATGCCCATGGTGTCCCGGAACGCCCGCAGCACCTGGTACCGGGACAGCCCCAGGTCGCAGCCGATCGCCGCCAGCGACGGCGGGTCCGTCAGCTCGTCCGCCAGCCGGTCCCGTACCGCACGGGCCACGCCGCTCCCCAGCGGCGCCGTGGCCGCCGGGCGGGCGCGGCCGTGCCGGCGGGCCAGCGCCGCGAGCAGCCACGGCAGCCGCGACTCCGCCTCCAGCGGCTCCGCGCCGCGGTCGACCGCGACGTGCGCGGCGCGCAGCGCGGCGGCCAGGGCCGGGTCGTCGATCACCGGCTCGGCGAAGTGCGCCTCGGTGCACGCGCCGTCGGTCAGCAGCGCCATGGAGGGGTAGAACGCGCGGTACGCGTACCCCTCGTCGTCCGCCGGGCCGCCGGTGTGGGCCTCGCCCGGGCCGAGGACGACGATGCTGCCGGGCCTGGCCCTGATCCGCTCGCCGCGGTAGTCGATGACCTCGGCGCCGTCCGTGCACACCCCGACGGCGAACTCGTGGTGGGCGTGCGGCGCGTACCGGTGGGCGGTGAAGCACGCCGTCATCAGGTACAGGGACTGGCCCGCGCCGAGCGGCGTCCGCGTCCAGCGCGCGTACTCCTCGGCGCTCCGCCCGCCCCCCTCGCCCCTCATGCGTCGCATTGTGCGCGATGCCGTACGCCCCTTGCCAGCGGGATTCCGCGGCTGCCTACGATGCGCGGATGTCGCAGCGAGATCTGTCCCCAGAAGAGTTCCGCGAGCTCGGCCACGCCTACGTCGACTGGATCGCCGACTACCGCGCCCGGGTCGGCGACCTGCCGGTGCTCCCCGGCGTCGAGCCCGGCTGGGTGCGCCGGCAACTGCCGGCGAAGCTGTCGGAGGAGGGCGAGCCGCTGACCGAGGTGCTGGCGGACATGGACCGCGTCGTGGTGCCCGGCTCCACGCACTGGCAGCACCCCGGCTTCTTCGCGTACTTCCCCGCGAACGCCTCCCTCGCCTCCCTCCTCGGCGACATGCTCTCCACCGGCCTCGGCACCCAGGGCATGCTCTGGTCGACGTCCCCGGCCTGTACGGAGCTGGAGCAGCACCTGCTCGACCAGCTCGCCGACGCCACCGGACTGCCCGCCGAGTTCACCTTCGCCGGCGGTGGCGGCGGCGTCATCCAGGACTCGGCGTCCTCGTCCTCGCTGGTCGCGCTGCTCGCCGCACTGCACCGCAGCTCCGGCGGCGCCTGGCGGACGGCGGGCCGGGACGGGCGCGAGGTGCTGTACGTCTCGGCGCACACCCACTCCTCGCTGGAGAAGGCCGCGATCGCCGCGGGCCTGGGCGCGGATGCCGTACGGATCGTGCCGCCCGGCGGCGACGGCGGCCAGACGATGGCGCCCGACGCGCTGGCCGCCGCCGTGCGCGAGGACCTGGCGGCCGGCCGCCGCCCGGTGATGGTGTGCGCCACGATCGGCACCACCGGCACCGGCGCCGTCGACCCGGTGCGCGAGATCGCCGCGGTCTGCGCCGAGTACGGCATCTGGCTGCATGTCGACGCCGCGTGGGCCGGCGCCGCCGCCTTCTGCCCCGAGCACCGCGGGCTCTTCGACGGCGCCGGGCTGGCCGATTCGTACAGCACCGACGGGCACAAGTGGCTGCTCACCGCCTTCGACTGCAATCTCTTCTGGACCCGCGACACCGCCACCCTCGTCGGCGCCCTGACCGTGCTGCCGGAGTACCTGCGCAACGCGGCCAGCGAGTCCGGCGCCGTCGTCGACTACCGCGACTGGCACCTGCCCCTCGGCCGCCGCTTCCGCGCGCTGAAGCTGTGGACGGTGCTGCGCCGCTTCGGCCTCGCCGGCATCCGGGACCACGTGCGCCGGCACGTCGGGCTGGCCGCGGAGCTGGAGTCGTGGGCGGCGGCCGACCCGCGCTTCGCGCTGGGGGTGCCGCGGAGCCTGGCGCTGGTCTGCCTGTACGCCGTCACCGGCCGCGGCACCGACGCCGACAACGCCGCGACGAAGGCGGTGCTGGAGCGGATCAACGCGGGCGGGCGGTCGTACGTCACCCACACGGTGGTCGACGGCCGCTATCTGCTGCGGGTCGCGGTCGGCGGGCTGGAGACCGAGGAGCGGCACGTACGGGCGCTGTGGGACGACCTGTGCGCTGCGGCGGACGCGGTGACCGGGCCGGACGCGGTGACCACGGCGGACGCGGGGGAGGCCGGCGGCACCGCCTGAGTGGCCCGGTGGCCCCGGCCCGTCGCTTGACCTTGCCGCGACGTCAACGTTTCTACTGAGGTCATGCGAATCGGAGAGCTCGCCGCGCTCGCCGGGGTCACCACCCGTACCGTGCGGCATTACCACCGCATCGGGCTGCTGCCCGAGCCCGCCCGCCGGGCCAACGGCTACCGCGTCTACACCCTGCGCGACGCCGTCGAGCTGGCCCGCGTCCGCCGCCTGACCGAGCTGGGCCTCAGCCTGGACGAGGTCCGCGACGCGCTCGCCGACGACATCGGCAAGGAGCTGCACGAGATCCTCGCGGAGCTGGACGCCGACCTCGCCCGGCAGGAGGCCGCCATCCGGCAGCGCCGCGCCCGCCTCGCCGAGCTGCTGCGGTACGCGGAGGGCGGCGGGCTGACCGCCGAGGGCCCGGTGTCGCCGGAGCTGGCCGCGGTGTTCGCGGACATGTCCCGCACCTCCGCCCGGCTCGGCGTCCCGGAGCCGGCCAGCGCCGCGAAGGAGCGGGAGCTGCTCGCGCTCCTGGACACCACCGCGGACGACGCCCACCGGGGCTGGCTCGACGCGCTCCTGCACGCGCTCAGCGCCGACCCGGAGGCGATGACGCGCGCGTACGACATCTACGCCCGGCTCGACGAGCTGGCCGACGCCGAGGCCACGGACCCGCGCGTCGAGGAGCTGGCGCGGGACGTCCTCGCGGCCCTGCCGGACGAGGCGCTGGCGCTGATGGCCGCGGGGCCCGACGAGGCCGGTACCCGCGCGGGCGAGGACGGCGACGAAGGCCGGGAAGCCTTCGCGGAGATGTTCTTCGCGGACTTCCCCCCGGCGCAGGCCGAGGTTTTGCGCCGGGCGATGGTCCTGTTCGGAGAGCGGACGAGCGGGGCCGGCGAGGCGGGCGGGGCCGGGCGCGCGGAGCGGCGGCGCGGGGAGCGTGCGTCGTGAACGCGCTGCGCCGTACGGTCCGCTGGGCCCTGGCCTCGCTCGTACCCGGCGAGCTGGTGCTCGTGCTCTGCCTCGCCTCGGGCGTCCGCATCCCGGAGCCGGTGATGCTCGCCGTCGAGGTGGCCGTCCTGCTGGTCACCGCGGCCCTGGTCACGCTGCTCGCCGCCGACTACCGCCGCCACCGCGGCGCCGGCCTCGCGGCCCGCGCGGCGGGTCTGGAGGCCGTACGGGACAGCGTCCCCGCCGCCGTGCGCAAGCTGACCGTGCACGAGGTGAAGCTCTTCACCGCCACCCTGCGCTGGCTCGCCCGCCGCCCGAAGCACGGGATCGGCCCCGGTGACACCGCCGTCCCGTACGCCTCCGGGCAGGCGTTCACGTTCTACGGCTTCCTCTTCGTCTCGGTCATCGAGACCGTGGCGCTCGCCCTCGTCATCCCCTGGCCGGTGGTGCACGCCGTCGTGCTGGTCCTCGACATCTGGGGCATCTACTTCATCCTCGCGCTCCAGGCGGCGTGCGTGGTCCGGCCGCACGTCGTCGGCGCGGACGGCTCGCTGCGCGTACGGTACGGGGTCCTGCTGGACATCCCCGTACCGGCCGAGCTGATCGCGAACGCCCGGGTGGACCGCCGCTTCCCCGACGGGGGCGGGCTGCTGCGGCTGGACGACGACGGCACGGCGCACCTCGCGGTCGGGGGGCAGACGTCGGTGACCGTCGAACTGACGGAGCCGGTGGCGTTCGTACGGCCGCTGGGGAAGCCGGCGGAGGCGCGGGTGCTGAAGTTCTACGCGGACGACCCGCAGCCGGTGGTCGACGCCCTGCGCGCGGCGCGGGCGGCGCGCGCGGAGGCGGGGGAGGGGGAGCCCGGTGGAGCGCCGCTGCCCGGTCAGGGCGCGGGCGCGAAGCGTACGGGCGACACCCCGGGCTCCGCCGCCGTGAGCCGTACCCGTACGCGGTGGCCGAGCGGCAACGGCTCGCCGGGGGCGGGCCAGGCACGGACGGGGGGCCCGGCGGCGCCGGCGGGCTCTGCGGGTTCCGGGGGCTCCGGGGGCTCGGTGGAGTCGGCGGGTTCCGCGGAGTCGGCGGGTGGCGCACCGCCCGCGGGTTCCGCCCCTTCCGCGCCCTCGGCCGGTTCCCCGCCTTCCGCGGGCTCCCCGCTCCCCGACGGCACCGGTGCCTCGGCCGACTCCTCCGCATCCACGCGGCCGATGACCGCCGGCTCGTAGAGCTGCACCGTCCCCCGCGTCGGGCGGCGCTCGTCCACCTCCACCACGTACCCGTCGAAGACCTCCCCGATCCGCCCGCTCATGAGCGCCGCCTCCACCAGGTCCACGCACTCCCGCTCCAGCCGCCCCGCCCGCTGCGCGCCCCGCACCATCAGCTCCGGGAGGCCGCCCAGCGCCTCGCGCACCCACTCCGGCGGCGGCTCGCCGGCCGCCGCCGCCACGCACAGCTCCAGGGCGTACCGGTCGGCCAGCCGCCGCAGCGGCGCCGTGCAGTGCACGTACTCGTCGGCCACCGCGGCGTGCGCCGCGTCCTGCCGCGCCGGCGGCTCGCCGTCGAAGACGGTGTACCCGGCGCCGCGCAGCAGCGCGGTGCAGTCCTGGAGGAACGCCGCGTGGTTGGCCATCTGCGGGTTGAGGGAGCGGAGGAGTTCGGGGTAGTCGAGGCCCTCGGGCCAGTCGATGTCCAGCGCGCGGGCGACCCGGTGCAGATACGTCAGGGCGCCGCGCCGCGCGGGCGGCAGCGTACGCAGGATGCCGGTGCCGGAGGCGAGCATCAGGTCCGCGGCGGCCATGCCGGTGAGCAGGGACACCTGCGCGTTCCAACTGTGCGCGGGCAGCGGGGCGCTGTACTCCAGGGTGTAGCGGCCGTCGCGGCGCACCACCTCCTGCTCCGGTACGCCCAGCGAGATCCCGCCGCGTTCGCGCTCCACCTCCTCGCGCAGCAGTCCGACGTCGCGCAGCAGCGCCACCGGCTCCTCCGCGGTGCCCTCGTCGATCGTCTGCTGTACGCCGCCGTAGTCGAGCCGCGCGCGGCTGCGTACCAGCGCGCGGGCGACCGTGGCCTCCGCGACCTGGCCGCTGGAGTCCAGGTCGATCTCCCAGAGCAGCGCGGGGGTCGTCTGGTCGGGCAGCAGGCTGGCGGCGCCCTCGGAGAGCTGCTCGGGGTGCAGGGGCACGCGGGTGTCGGGGAAGTAGAGCGTCGTCACGCGCTGGTGGGCCTCGGCGTCGACGGCTCCGCCGGGGGGCACGAAGGCGGCGACGTCGGCGATGGCGTAGTGGATACGGAAGCCGCCGCCGCCCCGGCGGGCGACGTGGAGGGCCTGGTCCAGATCGCGGGCGCCGGGCGGGTCGACCGTGTAGAACGGGATGTCGGTCGCGTCCCGCTCGGGCAGCCGGGGGGCTTTCGCGGCGCGGTCGGCCTCGGCGAGCACCTCGGGCGGGAACGCCGCGGGCACGTCCTCTGCGGCGCGCAGCCGGCGCAGGGCGGCGCGGAGCGGGGCGTCCTCGGCGTCGGCGGCGTGCAGGATGCGTTGGGGCACGCATATCAGCCTAATTCGGACGGGCGCCCCCGGCGCGCCACCGCGGCCGGAGCCGCCCCGCGCGCCCCAGGAGTGACCGCTCTGTCACCGCGCGGTTGGTAGACGTGGAGGCCCCCACCTCCGGGAGAGACATGCCCACCCCTCATGCATCCCGTCACGTGTCCCGTCGGCTGGCGCGTACGTGCACCGCGATCATCCTCGGCGGTCTCGTCGCCGCCCTCCCGCCCGCGGCTGCCGCGGAACAGGCCGGAGAACCGGCCGCGGAACCGGCCGCCGCGCGCGGTGCGGCCGCACCCGCCGCCGAGGAGCCGGCCGAGGAGCCGCCCGCGCCCCTCGACGTGCTGGAGCGCCGCCCCGGCACGGGCGAAGGACTGCTGTTCGTCGGCCCGCAGAAGAACCCCGGCCGGGTCGGGCCGCCCGGCGAGGAACCGCCGCCCGAGGCGGGCCGCGGACCCCAGATCGTCGACGACCGGGGCCGCCCCGTCTGGTACCACCGCATCCCGCAGAACGAGTACGTCGCCGACTTCCGCGTGCAGGAGTACCGCGGTCAGAAGGTCCTCACCTGGTGGCAGGGCAAGAGCGACAACGCGGGACTCGGCGAGGGCGTCGGCTACGTCGCCGACGAGAACTACGACATCATCGCCACCGTCCGCTCCCCCGACCCGGAACAGAGCATCGACCTGCACGAGTTCCGGCTCACCCCGCAGGGCACCGCCCTCGTCGTCAGCTACCAGCAGCGGCCCTGCGACCTCACCCCGGTCGGCGGCCCCGCGGACGGCGACGTGCTGGAGAGCGTCGTGTGGGAGCTGGACCTCGCCACCGGCGAGCCGCTGCTGGAGTGGCGCAGCCTCGACCACGTACCGCTGCAGGAGTCCGACGAGCGGCCCTCGGGACGCGCCGGCACCCGCCCCTTCGACTACCTGCACACCAATTCCGTCTCCCTCGACACCGACGGCGACCTCCTCGTCTCCGCCGTCGGCACCAGCACCGTCTACAAGCTCGACCGGGAGACCGGCGAGATCGTCTGGCGGCTCGGCGGCAAGAACAGCGACTTCCGGCTCGGCGCGGGCGCCCGCACCATCGCCCAGCACGATGTCGTGGCGGTCGGCGACGGCACGTACCGCATGTTCGACAACCAGAACATGCACTCCGACGGCTACGAGACCCGGGTCGTATGGCTGCGCATCGACCCGCGCCGCGGCACCGCCGAGCTGGAGCGCCAGCTCGTGCACCCGGACCGCGTCTCCACCGCCGTCACCGGCGGCAGCCAGGGCCTGCCCAACGGCAACACCCTGGTCGGCTGGGGTTCCGCGGGCCGGATCTCGGAGTTCGACGCGGCCGGGCGGCTCGTGTTCGACGCCGCCTTCCCGGAGGAGTACAGCTCGTACCGCGCCTACCGCGACGAGTGGGAGGGCGAGCCCGAGACCGCGCCGGAGGTACGGATCGACGGCGCGTCCGGCGACGCGCACGCCGTGTGGAACGGCGCCACGGAGGTCGCCGGCTGGCGGGTGCTGGCCGGCGACGCGCGGGACGGCCTGCGGCCCGTCGCAAGCGAGCCGTGGGACGGGCTCGACACGGACGTCGCCCTGCCGGCGGACGCGGCGGACGCGGCCTACGTGCAGGCGGAGGCGCTGGACGTGGACGGCGAGGTGATCGGCGCCTCCGCGGTCACGGAGACCGGCGCGGGCTGAGGGCGTACGGAGGGGCGCTCAGACCTTCTCCAGCGGGCGGTGCGGGGCGTCCGGCAGCACCACGACGACCGGGTCTCCCGGACGTACCACGCCGCCCGTCAGCACCACGCTCATCACGCCCGCCTTGCGCACCACGTTCCCCGCCGCGTCCCGGCCGACGACCTGCTTGAGCAGCCCGCTCTGGAAGTCGTCGATCTGGTGGCAGGGGTTGCGCAGCCCGGTGACCTCCACGACGGCCTCGGCACCGAGGTGCAGCAGCGTGCCGGTGGGCAGGCCGAGCAGGTCGACGCCCCGGGTGGTGACGTTCTCGCCCAGCTCCCCGGGGCGTACCGCGAAGCCCGCCTCGGCGACCTCGGCGAACAGCTCCTCGTGCATCAGGTGCACCTGCCGCAGGTTCGGCTGGGACGGGTCGCGGGCGACCCGGGAGCGGTGCTTGACCGTGACGCCGGCGTGCGCGTCGCCTTCGACGCCGAGGCCGGCGAGCAGGGTGATCGACTCGCGGGCCGGCTTGTGGAAGGTGTACTCGCCGCTGCTGCAGACCGCTGTGACCGTGCCGTTCATGCCGTACGGGCCCCCTCCGCCGTGACCGGTGATCCGCTGACGAGCCTAACCGGCCGGTGCACGGGACCGACCCTGTCCGGCATGCGGGATTGCCCGATAATCGATTCGTCTGACAGGCGGGTGCATGGCAGCCTGGCCCGCATGCTTGGAGTCACGGATCTGTCGACGTACCTTGCCGGGCTCGCCCTGATCATCCTGCTCCCGGGCCCCAACTCCCTCTACGTCGTCTCCGTCGCCGCCCGCCGCGGCGCCCGGGCCGGCTACCGGGCGGCCGGCGGCGTGATGTGCGGCGACATGGTGCTCATGGTGCTCTCCGCGGGCGGCGTGGCCTCGTTGCTGCAGGCGAGCCCGACGGCGTTCGCCGTCGTCAAGTTCGCGGGCGCCGGGTATCTGACGTGGCTGGCGGTCGGGATGCTGCGCGGGGCGTGGCGGATGTGGCGCGAGCGCGAGGCGCGGGCCGTCGCACGGGCGGAGGGGGAAGCCGTGCGGGCGGAGGCGGAGCGGGAGGAGATGGAGCGCCCGTACCGCCGGGCGTTCGTCGTCAGCCTGCTGAACCCGAAGGCGATCCTGTTCTTCGTCTCCTTCTTCGTGCAGTTCATCGACCCGGCGTACGCGCACCCGGAGCTGACGTTCGTCGTGCTGGCGGCGTGGGCGCAGTTGTTCAGCATCACGTACCTGACGGCCCTGATATTCAGCGGTACGCACCTCGCGGCCCTCTTCCGCCGCAGGCGGCGGCTGACGGCGGGGATGTCGGCGGCGGCGGGGACGGCGTTCCTGGGCTTCGCGGCCAAACTGTCGATGAGCAGCGCGTGACGTCCCGCTTCTGAGCCTGCCGCGGCGGAGGGCAAACGCGCGCCGCCGGCCGCGGGCTGCCCGGCCCTGACCACCGGACAGCCCCCGGCCTGCCGCGGCCCCCGCGGCCCCGCGGGAGCCGGCGGGCTCCCGCTGCCCCCCGCCGGCTCCCGTGGGTGTCAGAAGGGCGTCAGCGTCAGCGTGAGCTGCTGCGGCGCCCCGTCCTCGATGTACGACGCGAAGCCGGACACGTCGTCGAAGGCGAACCCGTACGCCCGCCCGTCCTCCGACACTTCGTGCATCACCCGTGCGTAGTGGTTGGAGATACCGGTGCCGTAGAAGGCGGACGCGTCGGTGACCGGCTGGTCGGCGTGGTCGCGCAGGGTGGTGCGGTTGAGCGCGGCACCGAGGATGGCGGCGACGGGGCCCGTGGTGCCGTCGTTCGGGGCGGCGAGCTTGCCGTCGCAGAACAGCACGTCGCGGGTGGGCGGCCGGTCGAAGGCGACGTCGGCGGGGCCGGCGAAGGACAGCCGGTCGCCGGCGACGCGGCCGGTGAAGGTACCGGCGTTCGTGGTGACCTTCAGGTCCTTGCCCGCGTACGCCGACCAGACCTCGTCCACGTACCCGTCGAGATACGCGCCGTCGAACAGCCCGGCGTCCAGGCCGTGCCCGGGGGCGATGACCCGCAGCCCGTCCCCGTCCACCAGCCGGCCGAAGCCCTCGGTGCCCGCCAGGGTGTCGAACACCTTCTGCCTGGCGCCGTCCTTGAGCGTCCCGGTCGTCTGGTCTTTGGCGCCCGTCAGATGGATGGACATCGGCACGCTGAACATGTCGACCATGGTGGTGTTGCAGAACATGCCGGCGTCGTTGAGCGTGAACTCCATGCAGTCGTGCAGCACGGGGTAGTTGGGGTCGGTGGAGACCCAGCCGGCGGGGTACGCGAGCGCCGCGTTGCCGGCGCCGTCCGTGACCGCCTTCATCTTCAGCTTGCCGCCGAGGGCCACGTAGAGGCGGCCGGACATGTTCGGCAGCGTCAGGCCCGTGTCGCCGCTGCCGGCGAAGGGGATGGCGTAGTCGGTGTAGCCGTCGGGGCCGTTGTCGCCGACCTCGATGGGCGCGAGCGACCCGTCGGGCGTGAGGCGGACCTGCCGGCCGCCCTCGTTGCCGACGACGTAGATGCTGATCGAGGAGTTCTCGTACGCGCCGGTCTTGTTGACGACGGTCACGTCGAGGGCCGCGGCGGCGCCGCCCGCCCGCGCCGCGGAGAGCACCAGAGGTGTCCCCGCGGCGGCGGACGCGACGGCCAGACCACCCAGCAGCCTGCGTCGCGAGATCATTCGGCGGTACCTCCGGACTGCTCGACGGACACGTAGTCGACGGTCATGGGCACGCCGGGCCGGGTGGCGTCGGTGGGGGTGGCGTGGCCGGCCACGCCGTCGGGGAAGGCGCCGCCCATGGCTACGTTGAGGAGCAGGAAGTGGCCGTGGTGGGCGAGGTTCGCCCAGGTCTCGGCCCCTACCTGCTCGGCGTTGACGGAGTGGTACTGCTGGCCGTCCACGTACCAGCGCAGCTCCTCGACGGGGCCGCTGCGGTCCAGCTCCAGGGCGTACTCGTGGAAGCCGGACTGGCAACTGCCGCCCGGGCAGGCGCGGGAGGCGCCGAGGCCGTTGTTCTCGTTGCACGGGCCGCCGGGTGCGGTGCCGCAGTGGAGCACGCCCCAGACGCTGTCGACGCCGTTGACGTTCTCCATGATGTCGAACTCGCCGATGCCCGGCCAGTTCCAGTAGTTGCCGCGGTAGGCGTCGCCCAGCGTCCAGAACGCGGGCCAGTAGCCGAGGGCTTCGGCACCGGTGACGTTCGGCATCTGGATCCGGGCCTCGATGCGCATCACACCGCCGGCCGGGGCCTCGAAGTCGGTGCGCTGGGTCTCGATGCGGGCGGAGGCCCAGCCGCCGGAGGCGTTGCGGCGGGGGGTGATGGTGAGGTTGCCCTTGCCGTCCTTCTGGAGGTTCTCCGGGCTGTCGGTGTACGTCTGGATCTCGCCGGTGCCCCAGTTGGCGGGACCGCCGGGGTAGGACGTGCCGGTGTCGACGATCCAGTTCGCGGCGTCGGGCGGGGAGCCGGCGGCGCCGTCGAAGTCGTCGCGGAACACCTCGGCGAGGGGTGCGGGGTCGCTTGCCGCGCCTCCGTTGTCCTCGCCGGCTGTCGCGGAGGGCAGGGTCAGCGCGCTGACCGCGGCCATCGCCGCGACCGCGCCGAGCAGGCTCCTGCGCCACCGTATGCGTGTTGCGTGCATGTCTGGCTGCTCCTCGGGGGTGTGGGGGGATGAGGAGGTTCTCCCCTGGGGATGCGCCTGTTTGAGAGCGCTCTCAGGTTGTGTTGAGGCACACTGCCGAGTGGGCGGGCTACTGTCAAGGCCCACCGAGTGAAGAGGAGTTGAGGTGTCCGGGAACCGCCCCACGCTGGAGGCCGTGGCCGCCCGCGCCGGAGTGTCGCGGGCCACGGTGTCGCGCGTGGTCAACGGCGGCGCGGGGGTGCGCGAGCCGCTGCGCGAGCGGGTGCACCGCGCCGTGGCCGAGCTGGGCTACGTACCGAACCAGGCCGCGCGCACGCTCGTCACCCGGCGCACCGGCGCGGTCGCCGTCGTCATCGCCGAGCCCGAGAGCCGGGTCTTCGCCGACCCGTTCTTCGCCCGGCAGTTGCGGGGGATCAGCGGGGCGCTGGCGGCGGCGGACACGCAGTTGGTGCTGCTCTACGTCGCGGACCGGGCGGACTACCCGCGGATCGGCCGGTTCCTGGCCGGCGGGCACGTGGACGGCGCGCTGATGTTCTCGCTGCACCGCGACGACCCGCTGCCGGGCCTGGCCGCGGCGGCGGGGCTGCCCGTCGTCTACGGCGGCCGTCCTGGCTGGCCGGGGGCGGCGGGGGAGCGGGGCCTGCTGTATGTCGACACGGACAACCGGGCGGGCGCGGAGCTGGCCGTACGGCATCTGCTGGGGCGGGGCCGGCGGCGGATCGGGCACATCGCGGGGCCGCTGGACCAGACGTCGGCGGTGGACCGGCTGGCGGGGTACCGGGCGGCGCTGGGGGTGGGCGGAGACGCCCCGGGCGGCCGCGAGCTGGTCGCGGAGGGCGACTTCACGCCGGCCGGCGGCGAACGCGCGATGGCGGAGCTGCTGGCCCGCGCCCCGGACCTCGACGCCGTGTTCGCCGGGTCCGACCTGATGGCCACCGGCGCCCTGCGCACCCTGCGCGCCCACGGCCGCCGCGTCCCCGCGGACGTCGCCGTCGTCGGCTACGACGACCTGGACCCCGCGACCTGGACGGAGCCGCCGCTGACGACGGTGCACCAGGACGTCGAGGGGATGGGCGGGGTGATGGCCCGGCTGCTGCTGCGCAGCCTGGGGGGCGGGCAGGAGGAGCAGGAGCCGGTGGTGACGACGCCGCGGCTCGTGGTGCGGGAGTCGGGCTGAGGGGGGTATCGGGGGGCTTGGGGTGGTGGGCACGGACCTGAGAGGGCCCCCGATCAGAAGCCGGCGCGGGCGGGCTCGTCCACCCGGGCCACCGACTCCTGCGCGAACTGGGCCGTGTAGGCGTCGCGGATCTCCTCGATCCGGCCGTCCTGCTCCTGCGCCTCGGTGAGCGGGTAGAGCAGGTAGACCTCGTACGAGCGCTCCCGCTCGATGGTGCCGTGCCGGTCGCGGTACTGGCCCCGTACCTGGTCCACGGTGAGCCCTGCGGGGAAACGCGGGGTGACGACCTCGTCCACGAACGCGCGGAACTGCCGGTCGGTGACGTCCGGGCCGCCGTCGGGCCGTACCGTGCCGAACATCAGATGCGTCTGCACGTACGGCTCCAGGTCCGCGGCCTGGGACAGGGCGACCGGTGGGGTGGGGTCGCCCTCCGCGAGGGCGGCGGGGGCGGTGGCCGCGGCGGCGCCGGCGAGGGCCGCGGCGAGCGCGAGGGCGGCGAGGCGAAGGCGTGGCTTCGTAAGGTTCACGACCGGGGAAACGACCACCGGGAGGGAAAGTTGCGTGGATGCGCCCGGGGCCGTTTGTTTGCCCGTTGTTCGGCTCGACCTCACCGACCGGTGGTCACGCCGTTGCAGAATCGAGGCCCTCCTCCGGAACACGAAAGGCCCTTCCATGCAGGGAGAGCGATTCACCGCGCCCACCCCACCGGGCACGAGACTGCTGCACATCGGCCCCCACAAGACGGGCACCACCGCCCTCCAGGCCGCGTTCCACGAGGCGCGCGACACCCTCAGGGAGCACGGCGTCGTCTATGCCGGGCCGGGTCGCCAGGCGAAGGACCCGGCGGTCGCGATCGCCAGGAAGGACCCGACGGCGGCGGAGCGCGAGCCCTGGGAGGCGTTCTGCCGGGAGGCGGCGGAGGCGGGTGACCTGCGGTTCTTCGCGAGCAGCGAGTTCTTCGCGACGGCTTCCGCGGACGCGGCGCGGACGGCGGTGCAGGAGCTGGCGGGCGAGGGCGGCGCGGGTGGCGAGGGTGGCGTGCACGTGGTGGTGACGCTGCGGCCGCTGCGGAAGATCATGCCGTCGCACTGGCAGCAGTACGTCAAGCACGGGCTCTGCGAGTCGTACGAGACCTGGCTCGACGCCATGCTGCGCAAGCCCCCGTACGAGGAGCCGACGCCGGACTTCTGGCACCTGCAGCGGCACGACGAGCTGATCGAGCGCTGGGCGGCGGCCGCGGGTCCCGAGAACGTGACGGCGGTGGTCGTGGACGAGGCGCGGCCGCTGTGGCAGTTCCGGGTCTTCGAGCAGTTGCTGGACCTGCCGGAGGAGGTGCTGCAGCCGCAGGAGAGCGGGGGGAACTCGTCGCTGACGCAGAGCGAGGCGGAGCTGCTGCTGCAGCTCAACCGCAAGCTGCGGGAGCGTAATTGGAGCACGTGGCGGCAGGGCAAGGTGATCCGCGAGGGCGTGGTCCCGCGCCTCCAGTCGTACGAACCGGCGCCGAACGAACCCCGCATCACGACGCCGGAGTGGGCGGAGACGGCGGTGGCGGAGGTGGCCGAACGGGTGGCGGCGGGCATCGCGGCGTCGGGGGTCCGGGTGGTGGGGGACCTGGAGGCGCTGTCCCGGCGGCCCAGCACGCCGGTGGAGCCGGTGACGCCGAGGGAGATCCCCACGGAGGCGGCGACGGAGGCGGTGCTGGGCGGAATACTGGCGTCCGCGGCCCTGGCGGCGAAGGCGTCCCCGCCGGCCCCGGCACCGGCACCGGCCCCGGAGGTGCCGGAGGCGCGGGGGGCGCTGGAGGATCGGCCGGTGCGGAATGTGCCGGTGAAGGACTTGGTCCGGGTGGTCGCCCGCAGGGCGGTACGCCGGATGCGGGGGTGAGGGGCGGCGGGTTTTGGGGGGCGGCGGGCGCGACGGGGGCGGGCTGTGGACTGCGGCGCGGACGGGGGTGGGCTGCGGATGGGTTCCGGGGCGGAGCACCGGCGTGGTCGGGGCGTAGCCCGGGGGATTTCTGGGGTGCGGTGCCGGGGTGCGGGGGCGGAGTGCCCGGCAGGGAGCCGAGGGTGGATCAGCCGGCGGGCAGGGTGTGGTCCCGAGGGGGGTTGGGGCGGAGCCCCCGGGCGGGGTCTCGGAGGCGGAGCCCCTGAGTTCCGGGAAGGGGCGGGATCGGGGCACCCCCTCCCCACCCCGGAACGGGGTCGGCGCGGGGGCGGCGTCGTGCAGGCCCGTTCGCGGTTCTACCCGGAGGGCGCCGGGGCTCTGCTGCGGGATCGCGGACCCCGGTGTTTCGGAGCGGAGTCGGGGTGGCGGTGGTGTGTGGGTGGGCCGGTGTACGGGGGAGCCGTGCCGGGGTGGGCGGTGTCGTTGGGGCTCCCACCGGGCCACCCGTCTCCTGAGTGTGCGGGCCTGCGTCCGCCGTCAAGGGCGTTCCCTCCGCTTCGCTGCGGGAACGTCGCTGCGCGATGGGGCTTCGCCCCACCCCTGACTGCGGACTCCGGCCCGTGACGGACCGGCGGCTATGGGTGGCCCGGAGGGAGCGGCGTCCCTTGAAGCGGCGTACGGATCGGTCATCCCGCGACGGGGGCCGACCCACCGGAGCCGGGCCCAACTGCACACGGACGGCCCCGGTTCCGGAGGAGGAGAACGGAGCCGGGCCGCCGTCTGCATCCGGCGCCCCGGGACGGTGGGGCGAACTCCGGGCGGCATAGCCGACGCGCGGACCCGGGGGCGGTCGGGTCCCCGGGGCTGGTTTTGGTGCGCCCTTGGCGGTCGGACCCGGGGGCAGTGCGTCCCGGTGCGCAAAAGTCGGCTCGCGTGGGTGATTTGAGTCGGTTTTGGTGGGGTGGTGCCGGGGGCTTGTATCCTCGGCGTGCGCCCATGTCGCCTGTCTTGCGGCCTCTGGCCCCTCGGGGTGGTCATGTGCCTTTCGTGGCGAAATTCGGGCTCTGTGAGGGATTTACTATGGTTACCCCGGTCGGTCTCCCTGAATTTGTGCCGGCGGCGTGCGCTCGGGCAGCCCTTGGCGGTGTTGTCGGGCCGCCGTCGGGTGCGTGCGTCTGAGGGGGCGAAAGCCGGTGCCCCGGGGCCGATTTGGGGCGGATCGGCGGTGTTACCGCGAGTTACGGCCGGATTTCTCCGCTCGGGATGCCACGGGCCGGGCGGCGGTGCTCCGTGGGCGGGGGAGTGTGCTTCGCGTGGGAGGAGTCGCCCTTGGGGGGCGAGTTCGACGGCCGGGGGCGGTGCGGGGAGTTTCGTCTTGCGGTCGGTCGTCGGCGGCGGAGGCCGGGTTGCCTACGGACGTCGCCGCAGGCGAGGGGGCCCGATGCTCCAATCCCCACGGAGGCGGGTTCGCCCGCGAGTACCTATGCCCGACGCCCTCGGTGGTGCGGGGGTACCTGCCGCCCGCTCCAGCCCGTCGCCGGGCTGCACCCCGCCCGGCGGGTGACCCTACGTCCCGGGCCTCCGGCGCCGCCTTCCCCGGCCGGCGGGTGACCCTACGTCCCGGGCCTCCGGCGCCGCCTTCCCCGCCCGGCGGCTGGCGCATCCCCGCCCGGGATCACCCCGACGCCGGCTCCGGCCCTCCGGCGCCGACTCCCCGGCCGGCGACCGGGCGTCCCCACCACGGGCCGCCCCGACACCGCCCCCCGCTCCCGGTCCGCCGCAGCCCAGGGCGCCCCCGATGCCCCACCCCCGCTACCGGCCACCCGCCACGCCGCCGTCGTGCCGCCCCGCCCCCGGGGGACGCCCGCTGGTTCTCGTCGCCCCTGCATCCCCCGGCCCTCGTACGGCCCGCAGCCGCCACGCCCCCGGCCTCCGCCCCCTCCGTTCGACACGCCCATCCCCTCGCGTTTTCATGGAATCGCCGGGCTTCCCCCGGTTCGTACCCCCCGGGGAAGTCGCGATCATCCCCTACCTCCGGCGGGAGGCGACCCGTGCATACCGACAAGCGTCCGACCAGTGGTTCCGGTCGTGAGGACGGCGGCCGGGGCGAGGGGCAGCCGGCGCGCGACGCGTACGACGACGAGCGGGACCAGGCCATCGACGCCGATCCGCAACTCCGTGAGATCGGGCGGGCCCGGTTGCGGAAGCGGGCCGATCGGGCGGCCCGGGGTGAGCAGGGCGGTGGCGCGCGGCGCTGAGTCGCGTGCGAGCTGCTGATTACTCCCTCCGGTCGACACCTGAACGGCGGAGGCGTTACATGGGTGATATGCCGGTTTCGCCGAAATCATGTCGGCGGACCGCTGCTATCCCTGCACGCACCACCAGCGGGAGGAACTGTGCAGACCGACAGGAACACAGCCAGTGGCGGCAGTGGCAAGGCCGCGGAAGCCGCGGGGGTAGGGCGTGAGACCGACGCCGCCGCTGCGGCGGGCGGCGGCGGCCAGGGCGAGCAGAGCCGGCGCGGTCAGCAGCCCGAGAACGCACGGCGTGGCGGCGCGGCGGAGGACCAGCGGGTCGTCGCGTACCGCGAGCGGCTGCAGGTCGAGCCCGTCGACCAGCGGCAGCCCGTGGGCGAGGCCGAGGTCACGATCCGGGTGCGGGAGACCCCGCAGCGGTTCGAGGTCACGCGCGGCCACGACGAGTGCGTCGTACGGCGCAGCGACGTCGACGGCAAGGACGGCAACCTGATCGCCGGCGACCACCACGAGTTCGTGGAGCGCAGCGTGAAGGTACCGCTCTACGGCGAAGACGCCGAGGTCGTCGTCCACAAGGTGTCCGAGCCCTATGCCGTCGCCGACATCGGCACCCGGCGGATCGAGGACACCCAGACCTTCGAGACCGTCCTCAAGACCGAGGAGATCGTCGAGAACGTGCCGGCCGGCTCGGGCTCGTCGATGAGCGTCCGCGAGGTGCAGGAAGGCTACGACCTGCGCGAAGGCGCCCGCCGTCAGCAGCAGGAGGAGCGCAAGAGCACTTCCGGTCACGCCGCCGCGCCCGAGACCGCCGACACCCCCGGCGCCGCCGAGGACATCGGGGAGGGCAAGGGGCGCGGTCGCTGGTTCTGACCGCGACCGCGTTCGCGTCATGCCTCCGGTGCGGGGGTCCGCCCACGTGCGGACCCCCGCACTTCGGCTCCCAGGAGCCCTTCCGTGCTTCGGGCGTCCCCTCGGGCCCCGTCTCCCTCAGGCTGCCTTGCCCGGCTTCCTCGTCGTCTTCTTGGCCGTCTTCTTCCCCGCCGTCTTCGCCGCCGTCTTCTTTCCCGCCGTCCCGGTCTTCTTCGCCGCCGTCTTCTTCGTCCCGGCCGTCTTCGTTCCCGTCGTCTTCGTCCCCGCCGTCTTCTTCGCGGTCGTCTTCTTCGCCGCCGCCTTCTTTCGCGGCGCCGCCGTCCCGCCGCGCTTGTCCCTCGCCGCCTGGACGCTCGCCTCCAGCGCCGACATCAGGTCGATCACCTGCCCCCGCTCCTCGCCTGCCGCCGCCTCCTTCGGCAGCGGTGCGATCCCCTCCTTGCTCGCCACCAGCGCCTCGACCGCCTCGCGGTACTCGTCCGTGAACTCCTCCGGGTCGTAGCCGCCCAGCGCGTCCATCAGCGAGTCGACCATGTCCAGCTCCTGCCGGCGCACGGTCACCTTCTCGTCCGGCGCCACCGCCTGCGCCGAGCGCACCTCGTCGGGCCAGAGCATCGTGTGCAGGACGAGTACGTCCTCCTCCTCCAGCACCCGTACGAGAGCGGGCGCCTCCCGGTTGCGGAGCGCCACCTTGACCACCGCCACCCGCCCCGAGCGCTTCAGCGCCTCGCGGAGCAGGACGTACGGCTTGGCGGCCGCGGCGTCGGCGGCCTTGACGTAGTAGGCGCGGGAGAACTGGATGGGGTCGAAGAAGCCGACCTCCTCGAAGCCCACCACGTCGATGATCTTCTTGCTGGGCAGCGGCAGCTCGGCGAGGTCCTCGGGGGTGAGCACGACGAGCTCGCCGTCCTCCGTCTCGTACGCCCTGGTGATCTCCGCGTACTGCACCTCGCGGTCCTCCAGCTCGCAGAACCGCCGGTAGCGGATCCGGCCGCCGTCCGCCGCGTGCACCTGCCGGAAGGACACGCCGTGCTCCTCGGTGGCGGAGTAGAGCTGGACCGGAATGCTGACCAACCCGAAGGAGATCGCACCCTTCCATATAGATTTCATCCATATGTCCTCTCTCCCGGAGGTTCAGCATATGCCGGTCACCGAGGTCGAAGGACGCCGCCTGAAGCTCAGCAACCTCGACAAGGTGCTGTGGCCCGAGTACGGCTTCACCAAGGGCGAGGCGCTGCACTACTACGCCCAAGTCGCCGACGTCCTCCTGCCGCACGTGCGCGACCGGGCCGCCTCCTTCCTGCGCTTCCCGGACGGCGTGGACGGGGAGCGCTTCTTCGCCAAGAACGCCCCCGCGGGCACGCCTGAATGGGTGAGCGTCGCGGACGTGGAGCTGACCCGGAGCACCCTGCATCACGTGCTCGTCCAGGACCTGCCGACGCTGCTCTGGGCGGCGAACCTCGCCGCGCTGGAACTGCACGTGCCGCAGTGGAAGGCGGTGGATCCCGGCGCGGAGCCGGCGGGGCCGGTCAGGGCGGACGAACGGCTCGCCGACCGGATCGTCTTCGACCTCGACCCGGGCGCGCCCGCCACCGTCGTCGAGTGCTGCCGTGCGGCGCTGCTCGTGCGCGAGGCGCTGCGTGCCGACGGGCTCGACGCCTGGCCGAAGACCTCCGGCTCCAAGGGCCTGCACCTGTACGTGCCCCTCGCCCCCGCCTCCGCCGAGGCCACCAGCGCGTACGCGAAGTCCCTGGCCCGGCGGCTGGAGCAGGAGCACCCGGAGCTGATCCTGCACCGGATGGCGCGGAAGCTGCGCCCGCGGAAGGTCTTCGTCGACTGGAGCCAGAACTCGCGGGCGAAGACCACCGTCGCCCCGTACGTGCTGCGCGCCAAGGCCCGGCCGACCGTGTCCACCCCGCTGACCTGGGACGAAGTGGAGGCGTGCGCGGATCCCGACGAGCTGGTCTTCCTCCCCGGTGACGTGACGGAGCGTATCGCCGCGCACGGCGACCTGCTGGCGCCGCTGCTCGGCGATCACTACGACCTGCCGGATATGACTGATTAGTCCATTCGTGGGACAGTGGAGATTGACCGACACGTTCGACAGGGTCACGAGGAGGCGTCGGTCATGGCCAAGCACCACAAGCACGACTCCACCGGACGCCGGCATGGCGGGAAGGCCGCGTTCCAGGAGGCGCTGAACGCCCGGAACGAGCGTGCCGAGGAAGCCCGGCGGCAGTCCTCGGCGGCGGCGCACAACGACGCCAAGTCGCAGCGGAGCAGGATGACTCCGCAGGTCGAGCGGCGCGGTGCGCGCCGTAACCGCGGATAGCGAACGATCCCTGCCGCCGGTCGCGGGCGCGTGCCGCACCGCCGTCTCCTCGGCGGCCGCGGCCGCGCCCCGGCCGCGTGCCCGGCGTGCTCGGGGCGCCGGGCACGCGGCGGGAGGGGGAGAGGGGTGCTCGGGGGTGCGGGGGTGTTCGGCCCGTACGCGTACGGAGGCCGTCCCCTGCGGGCGCTTTTCTACGCCTCCCGCCGTGCTTCCTCCGGGCTCTTGTCCGGCCGCAGCCCCCGCCACACCGGGTGCCGCAGCACCCCCGTAGCCGTCCACTCCCCGTATGCGACCTCCCCCACCAGCTCCGGCTCCACCCAGTGCACCGCGCCGCCAGCCCGTACGTGCCGGTCCGCCACCGGGCCCGCGAACGGGCTCGTGTCCCGGGCCAGGCCCGCCAGCCGCTCCCGCAGCACCTCCAGCGCGTGCCGGGAGCAGCCGCTGCCCACCGTGCCCGCGTAGGCCAGCCCGCCGTCCTCCGTCCACACGCCCATCAGCAGCCCGCCCACCGCGTCCGACCTGCTGCCCGCACCCTCCGTCCAGCCGCCGACGACGACCTCCTGGGTGCGGACGTTCTTGATCTTCAGCCAGAGGTCGCTGCGCCGCCCCGGCAGATACGGCGACGCCAGCCGCTTCGCGAGCAGCCCCTCCAGCCCGTACCGCCTGGTCATCTCCCACGCCTCGGCGCCGTGGCCCTCCCAGTGCGGGGGCGTGCGCCAGTGCGGTCCTTCGAGGCGCAGGTCCGTGAGCAGCGCGCGGCGCTCGCGGTACGGGAGGCGCAGGGTGGACTCGCCGTCGAGGTACGGCACGTCGAACACCATGTAGTCGACCGGCACCTCGGTGGCGAGGCGGGCGATCACGGCGCCGCGGGTGAGATTCATGCGGCGCTGGAGCGCGCCGAAGGAGGGGCGGCCGTCGGCGCCCAGTGCGACGATCTCGCCGTCGAGCACACAGGCGTGCCCGGCGGCGGCGAGGGCCTCGCCGAGCGGGGCCAGCTCGGGGTAGCGGGCGGTGACGTCGTTGTCGTTGCGGGTGAGCAGCGTCAGCGAGCCGTCGCCCGGGGCGTACGCGACGGCGCGGATGCCGTCCCACTTCAGCTCGTACGCCCACGAGGGGTCCGCGGCGGCCGTCGGCAGGCTGCCGGAGACCGCCAGCATGGGCGGGACGTGCGGCAGCCCGCCGAGGTCGGTCATGCGGGCAGAGTAAGTTCCGGGCCTGCGCTACGCCTCCTGGGCGATGTCCGCGCGCAGCGGCTCCAGGGTGGCGCCGATGGTCTTCACGGTCTCGTCCGGCACGCCGAGGCCGACGAGCGTGGCCGTCAGATGGTCGACGACCCGCTCGAAGTGGGCCGGCGTGATGCCGAGGCCCTCGTGGGCCTTCCGCATGCCGCGGCCGTTGTAGCCGCCGGGGCCGCCGAGGGCGGCGCCGATGAACGCGCGCTGGTGGCGCTTGAGGCGCTGGACGTCGATGCCGTCGAAGAACGGCTTCAGCTCCGGGTCGTCGAGCACTCGGTCGTAGAAGTTGTCCACGGCGGTCGAGACCGCCGTCTCCCCGCCGATCGAGTCGTAAATAGTCATGAGGCCCGATTATTGGGGCCCGTGGGGCTGGAGTGAAGAGCGTAGAACGTTTAATTCCGGCCCAAGTTTTCGCCAACTGCGGACCGGGTGGCGTGCGTCGTCAGCCGTTACCGCCCATGCGCTGCAGGATTGCCCGCTTTGCGGCCGCGAACTCCTCGTCCGTCAGCACCCCGGCGGCGTGCAACTCGCCCAGCTCGCGCAGCCGGCGCAGCACCGCGTCGTGGTCGTCGCCCGGAACCGCGGCAACCGCCGCCGCCGAAGCCGCGGACGCCTCCGGCGCCGCCGATGCCTCCGCGGCTGGCGCGGGCGGCTCCTTGCGGAACTCCGGCGGTACCGCGTCCGCAGCCTCCTCGCCGGCCGGCGGCAGCGCCGCGGTGGCCTGCCCCGGCCCGCCGACCGCCGCGTCCTCCGGCGCGTGGGGGTGCGGCAGCCGTACGGTCACCGCCGCCGCCAGCAGCACCGCCTCACCCAGCTCCCTCTTCGTCCCCCACAGCGCCAGCGTGTGCGGGTCCTTGTCCACGGCGAGGAAGACCGCCGTCCCGTGCGGCCGGAACCGCAGGCCGCCCATCGCCATGCCCGCGGCCGGCATCCACTCCGCGGCCGCCAGGTCGGCGAGCCGGACCGTCCTGTTCCCCGTGGCCTTCTTGACGTCCTCGACCAGACCCTTCCACTCCACCCGGATCTGCTCGCCGTCGAACGTCGCGTTGCCGTCCATGCCGGACACGGTCAGCGGCACCGCGGGGCCCGGCAGCAGATAGCGGTCGACGGGGCCGTCCGGTATCTGGTCCAGCAGCAGCGCCCTGCGCACCTCTTCGGCGAAGTACTCCGCCACCCCGCCGCGGTCGCGCTCCGGCCGCAGCAGGTACGGGCTCGCCGCCTCCGGCAGCCGGCCGCCCGCGGCCCGCAGCAGCGGGCACGCGCCGTCGCGCAGCCGCAGCCGCAACACCCCGCCCTTGCGCCCCGGTTCGTACGCGATCCCCGCCACCGCCGGCAGCGGCACGGCGACTTCGCCGAGCAACTGCCGCAGCTTGTGCACCCCCCGATCGCGGCCCGGGACGATCCGTATGGTCTCGCCGTCGAACTCCCAGCTACCGTCCTTCGCGATCACCTCGGCCATGCCGTGAGTCTATGGCGCGATCACATGAACGTCAGTTCGCCTGGAATCCGCTCTAGACGTCAACGCTCTGTCACCTGGCCGACGCACAAGGTATGGACAGCGGTTGCCCCCAGCAATTGCAATACCGCGCATGACGCCTCCCAACCCGCAGGACGCCCTGCGTGCCGCCGCGGCACACGTGAGCCGCCGCCGCTTCTTCACCGTCACCGGTGCCGCCGCCGCGCTCGCCTTCTCCGTGGGCCTGCCGCAGGCCCACGCGGACGAGCCGGCGGACCCGGGGACGGTACGCCAGGAGCCCTTCACCCTCGGCGTCGCCTCCGGCGACCCGGCCCCCGACGGCGTGGTGCTGTGGACCCGGCTCGCGCCCGCGGCGTTCGAGCCCGACGGCGGGATGCCGCCGGCCCCGTTCCTGGTCGACTGGGAGGTCGCCCACGACGAGGGCTTCCACCGCGTCGTCCGGCGCGGCCGGGAGTTGGCCCACCCCGAGTTCCACCACACCGTGCACGTCGAGGTCGACGGGCTCGCGCCGGGCCGCCCGTACTACTACCGCTTCCGGCTCGGCCCCTGGATCAGCCCCGTCGGCCGTACGAGCACCGCGCCCCCGCAGCACGCGCGCAACTCGGCCATGCGGTTCGGCGTGGTCGCCTGCCAGAACTACCCCGGCGGCTATTACACCGCCTTCAAGCACCTCGCGAACGAGGACCTCGACGCCGTCTTCCACCTCGGCGACTGGATCTACGAGGGCGCCGTCTCCGCCACCGGCGGCAGCCGCGCCTACCCCGCCGGTACCCTCCCCGCCGTCTTCAACCACGAGACGGTCACGCTGGAGGACTACCGGCTGCGCTACGCGCTCTACCGCAGCGACGCCGACCTGCGCGCCGCCCAGGCCGCCCACCCCTGGATCCTCACCTGGGACGACCACGAGGTCGAGAACAACTACGCGGGCGCCATCTCCCAGGACAACCTGCCGCCCGACGAGTTCCTCGTCCGCCGGGCCGCCGCCTACCGGGCGTACTGGGAGAACCAGCCGCTCCGCAGGCCCCAGCGCCCGCGCGGCGCCGACCTGCGGCTGTACCGGCGGCTGCACTACGGCACGCTGGCGCAGTTCGACGTCCTCGACGGCCGGCAGTACCGCAGCGACCAGGCGTTCGGCGGCGCCTGGGCGCGGCCGGGGGGCGACGCGGACGACCCGGCGCGCGCGATGCTCGGCGAGCGGCAGGAGCACTGGCTCGCGGACGGCTGGCGCGACTCGCGGGCGCGGTGGAACATCGTGCCGCAGCAGGTCGTGCTGGCCGAGCGGCGCAGCGAGCCGACCGAGGCGTACACCGTGAGCATGGACGCCTGGGACGGCTACACCGCCGCCCGCACCCGGTTCCTGGACGCGGCCGAGGCGGCGGGGGTGGAGAACCTCGTCGTCCTCACGGGCGACGTGCACGTGCACTACGCGATGGACGTCAAGCGCGACTACGCCGACCCGGGCGCGCCCGCCGTCGCCAGCGAGATCGTCGCCACCTCCATCAGCAGCGGCGGCAACGGCGCCGAGCGGCCCGCGAGTTACGACCGGCTCACGAAGGCCAACCCGCACCTGCGGTTCTACGACGGCCGCCGCGGCTACGTGACCGTCGCGCTGGACCGCGAGCAGTGCCGCGCGGACTTCCGCGTCGTGCCGTACATCACCACCGAAGGCGCCCCGGTCGCGACCGCGGCTTCCTATGCGATCGAGGCCGGGCGGCCGGGACTGCACCGGGTGTGACGGTCCCGCCGGCGGGCGCGGCGCCCGCGGGCGCCGACCCGGCACCGCCGCCCGACCCGGCACCGCCGCCCGACCCGGCACCGCCGCCCGACCCGGCGGTGCCGCCCGGGCCGTCCGAACCGCCTGAACTGCCCGGGCCGGTGGCGGCGAGCGAGCGGCTGACGGCCGCGACCCTGAGCCACAGGGCCGCGGCCTTCAGCGCCGAACCGGCGCACAGGCCCCAGGCGGCCCCGAGCACGCCCCCGGCGGCGTAGCCGGTGAGCATGCAGCCGACCGAGAGCAGGGAGAAGACGACCTGGATCGGCAGCGTGCTCTCCGGGCGCAGCACGCGCAGCGTGAGGAGCGCGCTGGTGCCCAGCGCTATGCCCGCGTACTGGCTGCCCGTCGCGGGCAGCAGCGAGGACGTAGACGCCCAGGTGTCGCCGAGGAGTTCGCGTCCTGCGGAGTCGGGCAGCAGGACGAGCACCGTCGTCCATGCGGCGGCGGTGCCGGCGAGCAGGACGGCGAGGGAGGTGGCGGAGCGGAGCTTGCTGCGCAGGTTCGGGATCCGGTTCATCACCGGCGGGCCGAAGGAAGTCGCCGAGTTGTAGAGGACGTTCATCGGCCCGTACAGCGTCGTCGCGCCGCGCAGCGCGCCGACCGCGAGCTGGCTGGCGACGAGCCCGAGGCCGATGACCGACAACTGCGTCGCGCCGTTGCCCACCGCGAACTCCACCACGAACCGGCGGCCCAGGTGCCCCCGGCGCAGATAGCGCCGCCAGTCGCCGCGGGCGCCGCGGAGCCGGTACCCGGCAAGCGCCAGGCAGAGCAGCAGCGCGGGCAGCGCGGACGCACCCCACACGGCGATGAGCCGCGCCGGGGACGAGCCGTCCGGCTGCAGCACGAGCGCCGGGACGGCGACGACGAGCCGCAGCAGGTCGGCGAGGAGCGCGTGGTGCGGCAGCCGGAGCGCGGCGAAGCAGTAGCGCAGCACGTCGTGCAGGAGCACGACCGGCAGCACCACGCCGAGCATGGCGAGACCGTGCGCCAGCTCACCGGGCACCAGCGCGAGCAGCAGCGCCGCCGTGCCGCCGACCGCGGCGGACGACAGCGCCGAGAACGTCACCGCCGAACGGCACGCGGACGCCACGCCGGTGGGCGGCCGGCGCGGCGCGTCGGGGTCGGGCTCCGCCCAGGACGGGATGACCGGCCCCTCCGCGGTGGCGTCGGCCCCGTCGGGCCCCGCGCCGGAACCGCCCGCGCCCGCCTTGCCGTTCTTGCCGCCCTCGCGCTCCAGCACCAGCGCCTGGCCCACGAAGCTGCTCTGCACGCCCAGCACGACGGTGAACGTCATGTAGACGAGGGAGAAGACCGCGAACCCCTCCGCCGACGACTCCCGCGCCGCGACCACCAGCACCGCGATGTTCGTCAGCGCCGCCACGCCCTGGTCGGCGACGGAGGAGGCGATCGCCCAGCGGGCGCGCATCTACCGCCGCGAGGAGCGCACGGCCCGGCTGTCGGCCGGGTAGTCCGCCCCCGTGGCCTCGGCCGGCGGCGCCGGCACCCCCGTGCCCGCACCGGCCTCGCCGCCGCGCCCGTCGCCCCGGGCGCCGCCGCGGCCCGCGCCCCTGCCGGACCGGCCGCGCCCGCCCGCGTCGGGCTCGCCGCTGCCGTGCGAGTGCAGCACCGCGCCGAGCACCGTGCCGCCCGCACCCGATATCAGCTCGCGGATGCGTGCCAGGTCCTCGCGGTGCACCTGCCGCGGGTCGCAGACGACGAGCACGCCGTCGACCCGGTCGGCGAGCGCCAGCGCGTCCGCGTACGACAGCACGGCGGGCGCCAGCACCACCACGACGGAGCCCGGGGCGTCCGCCTCCGAGATCAACTGCGTGGCCGGGGCGGACGTCAGGGCCCGCGCGGCGTTGCGCACCCGGGTGCCGGGGATGAGGTCGAAGGCGCCGGACTCGCCCGCGTCGATCGGTATCTGCAGGCCCGTCGGCCAGCCGCCGTCACCGCGCGCCGGCGTACGGGCCCAGCCGGGCCGCACCCCGTCGGCGGCGCTGAGCCGTGCCGACAGGCTCGGCGTGCGCAGGTCCGCCTCGACGAGCAGCACCTCGTGCCCCATCTCCACGAACGACGCGGCCAGGTTGACCGAGACCGCGGCGGGGATGTCTATGCTGCCCCGCGGCGCGACCACCAGCAGCCGCCGCCGGTCGGCGAAGCGCTGGTCGTACGCCAGCCGGAAGGCCATCGAGCGGTACTCCTCGGCGACCCGGCCGGTGGCCAGCAGTCCGCCGGGTCTGCGGGTGCGCGGCAGGGTGCCCAGCACCGGGGCGTGCAGCGCCCGTACGACATCGCTCTCCGAGCGCGCCGTGGGGTCGAAGATCAGCCGCACCCAGGCGACGAGCAGCCCGAGGCCCACGCCGAACGCGGCGCCGAGGCCCAGCAGCATGAAGATCCCCGGCCCCGCCGGCTCGGCGGGCGGCGTGGCGTCCCGCACGACGTGCCCCGGGGTGGTGTCCAGGGCCTGGAGCTTGGCGCGGTCGGCGGTGATCTGGCCGATGCTCTGGCTGAGCGAGGAGCGCGCGGACAGCGCCGACTCCAGCGCCCGGCCCTCGCCGAGCGACTCGATCTCGTCGTCGAGCGTGTCCCGCTCCGAGATCAGCGGTTTGACCTGGTCGTCGTACGCCTCGACCATGTTGTCGATCGTCCGCTTGCTCTTGTCCTCGCGGTACGCGAGGTAGGCGGCGGCGAAGGCGTTGGAGCGCTCGGCCGCGGTCTCGGGGTCGTCTGCGCTGTAGTCGAAGCGGAGCACCAGCGTGTTCGGCGGGTTGGTGACCTGGAGCCCGTGCTGGAGCTTCTCGCCGTCCTCGGGGTGGCCCACCTCGTCGGCGACGATCTTGGCCACCGCGTTGCTCGCGGCGGTCTGCCGCTCCGTGCCGATGTTCTCCTTGATGGCCGTCGCGTCGCTGCCGGAGGAGAAGGGGTCGAGGCTGACCTGGCGGAGCGTGACCTCGCTCGACGCGATGTACTCGTCGCCGGAGGCGAGGGCGATCCACCCGCCGCCGAGCAGCCCGAGGATGACACCCAGGACGATCATCCCGCGGTAGCGCAGCAGTTGCCGGAACTGGTCGCGCAGCAGGTCAGGCTCGTCCTGCGGCTGCATGGCGTGGCTGTCGCCGGGAACGTGCTGTGACATGGTCTCGGCCCCCCTCAACCGGTCTTGTCAGTATGCGTGACGGACCCCCCGGCCGGCTCCCCGGCCGCCTTCCGCCTGTGGATAACCGGCCGGTTGTGGACAACCGGCCCTCCAGCCTCGTCCGCCGCCCCGGCTCCAGCCCCGTCCGCCGCCCCGTCCGCCGCCAGGTCCAGCGCCTCGTCCAGCAGCGCCGTGATCCGGCCCAGGCCCGCCTCGCTGCTCAGGTGCTCCCGTACGTACACCGGCCCCTCGGCTCCCAGCGCGTCGGCCGCCTCCGGGTCCGCGGCCAGCGTACGCACCGCCTCCAGCAGCGCCGCCGGGTCCTCCGGCGGCACCACGACCCCCGCGCCCGCGCGCCGCATCTCCTCCGCCGTGCCCCCGCCGTCGGCGACCGAGGCGACCACGGGCCGTCCTGCGGCGAAGTACGAAGTGAGCTTCGACGGCACGCTCATGTCCAGCACCGACGAGCGCTGCGTGACCGCCAGCACGTCCGCCGCGGCCAGCACGTCGGTGAACTCCGCGGAGTCCGCGGGCGGCAGGAAGTCCAGGTTCGGCAGCCCCGCGCCCAGCGCGGCCAGGTGCGCGCGCTGGTTGCCGTCGCCCATCAGCACGACCCGCAGCGAGGGGTCCGTACGGGCCGCTTCCACGAGCACTTCCAGGCCCTGCTTCAGCCCCATGTTCCCGGAGTGCAGCAGCACCGTCTGGCCCTCGCGCCACCCCAGCAGGGCGCGCATCTCGGCGCGCGGCCGGGTGGGTCCGGTCACGTGGGACCAGTTGGGGACGACCCGTATCCGCTTCTCGTCGACGCCCATCGCGGCCACCCGCGGGACGAACGTCTCGTGGATCACCCCGACCAGCGACGCCCGCCGCAGCACCCGGGACTCCACCGCGCGCGCCGCCGCGGCCGCGCGGCCCCCGCCGCGGATGCCGCTCTGCGCCGCCGCGGCGCCCATCAGGTCCTGCACGACGGGTATGTACGGCACCCCGTGGCGGCGGGCGAGGCGGGCGCCGAGCGCGCCTCCGGCCAGGCTCGGCAACTGCGCGACGACCGCGTCGGGCGCGGGCATGCGGGGCGGGGCGACGACGCCGTGGGCGAGGATCGACGCCTCGTACAGCGCGCGTCGTACGGCGGTCTGCCGCGCGGGTACGGAGTGCCGGCGGCGGTGCAGGCGGACGCCGGCCCGCTCCTCCTCCTTGCGCCAGACCCCGATGTAGTCCTCGGCGACGCGCCAGTTCGGGTAGTGCGGCATGCCGGCCAGCACATGCACCTCGGCGTGACCGGTCTCGACCCAGTGCTCCGCGATCTGTGTCGCATATGGCCCGATTCCTGCCTGTTCCGGCGCATAGTTGGTCGAAACCAGCAGTACCCGCCTCACCATGCCACCCCTCGTTTGCCTTCCCGAAGCCCGGGTTGCACCTTATCCGCACCTGCCCGTTATGGTTGACACTCCTGGCGCGCTGGGGGTTGCGCGCATATCAGGGGGAATACCTGGGGGGTGCCGTGGCGCACACGGTCGGCTATGCACCGGGGGTCTACGACCTCTTTCACGTCGGACACCTGAACATCCTCAGGCACGCCCGCAGCCGCTGCGACTATCTCGTCGCGGGCGTGGTCTCCGACGAGATGGCGCAGTTGGCGAAGGGCCGTGCCCCGGTCGTGCCGCTGGTCGAGCGGCTGGAGATCGTACGCAGCATCCGGCACGTGGACGCCGCGTTCGTCGAGACCGTGCCCGACAAGCTGGAGACCTGGCAGCAGGTCCGGTTCGACGTGATCTTCAAGGGCGACGACTGGCGGGGCACGCCCAAGGGGGACAAGCTGGAGGCCGACTTCAGGACGGTGGGCGTGGAAGTGGTCTATTTCCCGTACACCGTGCACACGTCGAGCACCCAACTGCGCCGCGCGCTCGACGCGCTCTCGGACCGCGGCCCGCGCGGCGAGGCCCCGGTCAGCCCGGCGCAGACAGTTCCCGGAACCATTTCGCCATGAACGCGATCAGGAACAGCGCCGCCGCCGCGGCCAGCGCCGTATAACCGGCGAGAAAAGCGCTCTCGCTGCCCAGCAGCAGGAACACCACGCAGAAAACGCCGTAGTCCACCGGCAGCAGCGCCACCGCGCGCAGCCGCGAGGGCGGCGGGGCGGGCGCGGAGCCGGCGTCCGGGGCGGGCTTCGGCTTGAGCTTGTCGGCCAGCAGCCCGCCGCAGAAGATCAGCACGGCCGCGAGCTGGAAGCCGAGCGGCAGCAGCAGCCAGGCGTCCGACGAGAGGTCGAAGAACCGGTAGAACGAGACGAGGACGGCGGCGTGCACGGCGGTGACCTTCGCGCAGTCCACGACGTGGTCGAGCCACTCGCCGGCCGCGCTCGACTCCCGGCGCAGCCGCGCCAACTGGCCGTCGGCCGAGTCGAGGGCGAAGCCGACGACGAGCAGTGCGTACACCGCGAAGGCCAGGCCCCAGCCGGGGCGCACCAGCGCGACGGCGGCGATCCCGCCGCCGGTGAACGCCGCGCTGAGCAGCGTCACATGGTTCGGGCGCAGCCCGAGGACGTACGCGCCCGCCGCGAACACCCGCCCCAGCGGCCGGTTGACGTAGCGCGAGTAGAGCGAGACGCCCTTCGACGTTTTCTGAGCTTTGCGCAACTCGCTCAGTGCTGCCCCGAATGTCATGCGCAGCATGATGATCGCTCGAACCCGTCCCAGGGAAGGGTTTTGGCCCTCCGGAGGCGAATGAGAGCCGAATCACTGCCCGCCGGGACGCCCGCCCCGGCAGATCCGGTCCCGATCCGATGACCGGCCGCGGAACCGGTAAGGTGACGCCGTTCCCAGGCCCCGCGCAGGAGTCGGAGAAAAAGATCATGCCGATACGCCGCTTCCGGGTGGCCGTCGCCGCGGTGCCGTTGCTGGCCGCGCTGCTGACGCTCACGGGCTGCGTCACGGTCCACGGCGAGGAGGTGCTCCAGCCCGCCGTGACCAAGGGCGAGGCGGGCCGCGTCCTCGACCGGTTCGGGAAGCTCAACAACAAGGCCAACGAGGACTACGACCTCCAGGTCAACTCCCGTATCGAGGCCGGCGGGCTCCGCGAGATCGACCAGGCGGGCCTGACGGTGCGCAAGGCGGACTACCCGGAGGGCAACCCCGACTACGAGCCGCTGGAGTTCAGCGACACCCGGTATCTGATACCCCAGCAGCGCGGCTGGCCCCGGTGGTTCGTCGCCGACACCCTCACCAACCGCAACGAGCTGCGCTGGCTCCTGGTCTTCGTCAAGGAGGGGCCGGAGGCGCGCTGGCACGCGACCCACCTGTCGCTGCTGGACGAGATCGAGCTGGCCGCGATCGGCAAGTTCGCCGAGGACGAGGACGGCCACGCCCGCCGGGTCCCGCTGGGCGCCTCCGCCGGGCTGGCCGTCGCGCCGGGGCAGTTGGGCAAGACGTACGCGGCGTATCTGAAGGACGGCGCGGGCGACGCCTTCGCGCCGGGGCAGCACACCTCCGAGCGGGTGGGCGCGCGCGATCAGTACCGGCGCACGCCGGAGTACGTCACGCAGTACGTCGACGAGGCCACCCCCGAGTACCCGCCGGTCGCGCTGCGGCTGGCCGACGGCGGTGCGCTGGTGCTGTTCAGCACCCGGCACTTCGTCAAGCAGACGGTGGCCGAGGGCCGCGAGGTCGAGGTGCCGGCGGCGGCCGAGCTGCTGATGAAGGGGCAGGGGACGCCGAAGAAGTCGCTGACGATGGAGCGGGTCTCGCAGCAGGTGGCGGTGGTGCCGCCGCGCGAGGACAAGGGCGACGGAATCGTTTTCTACAACCGCCTGGAAGGGCTGGTGGGCGCCGCGGGGAGCTGAGCCGGGCGGAGGCGGGGCGGATTGCCGCGTACGCGTACGAGCCGCCGGCCCGGTGCGCGTGCCGTCAGCGGCGCCGCGCATGCCCTCAGCTCAGCGGCCAGGCCGCCTCGCGCTCCCGCTCCGCGCCCGCGTACGCCGCGCACGCATCCGTCAGCGCCTCCAGCAGCGTCAGCGGGTCCGGCAGCGGATGCTCGGGACCGCGCAGCCACGTCACGCCCTCGTCTCCCGGCAGCCGCGCCGGCGGCACCAGTACGTAGCTGCCGCGGCAGTGCCAGCGCAGCCCCGGATGCTCGTCCATGGTCTCCGGGCGGCAGTCCAGCTCGCAGGGCCACCACTCGTCCTCGTCCTCCGGCGTGCCGCGGGTGGAGGTGAAGAACAGCAACCGCCCCGGCCCCGGCGGCTCCGGGCTGACCGCCACCGGACCGACCGCGACGCCCTCCCCCTCCAACCGCGCCAGCGCCCGCGTGCCCGCCTCCTGCGGCACGTCGAGCACGTCGTGGCTGCGGCCCGTGGCGGTGATGAAGTTGGCCTCCGGCTGGGCGGCGAGCCACCGCTCGACGCGCTGCGCGTCGGCGCTGGCCTGCGTCTGCCAGGCGAAGGAGACGGGATGGCGGCCGGGGGAGGGACAGCCGATGCGGTCGCAGGAGCAGCCGTAGCCCTCCGGGTACGCGGCGGGCGCCAGCGGCAGGCCCGCGTCGGCGGCGGCGAGCAGCAGTTCCCTGCGCTCCGCGGCGGCCGCCTGCAGGCGCTCCGCCGCGGCGGCACTGCCGCGCGTCCGGCCGCGGCGGGTGCCGGGAAGCCACTGCGGAAGCCTGCGTACCCGTGCCATACGTCCCCTCACCTCGGCCGGTCGTCCCTGGGGACCCGATCCTCATGCTGCCACCGCAGCGGGTGCCCGTAGGCCGATACTGTGCCACGGTATGCCATCCCGTCCGGGTGCCGCCCTCCGGTACCGAGGGCCCGGGTGCCGCCCCGGCGGCCCTCCGTGGCCCGGCCCGTACGCCCGGACCTGCGCGGATGCGGCCCATCCCGGGCTGCGCGGCCGCCGCCCGCCCGGCGCCGTACGCGATGAAAACGTGACCACCGCTCACCCGTGCGTATCGCGCTAAATGCGCCTTTGGCGGGCCGCGCGCCTCGGCCGCGCTTCCGCGCCCCGCGGCGCGACCCCGGCCACCCGTGCCGCACTACTGCGCGCGCGGCCGTTCACCAGGCACCATTCGGTTACGTGCGTCGGCGCGCGCGATCCGCGGGCCGGCGCTTGGACGTCAGCAGTGAGGAGCCCTCGTTGTTGCGCACAGCCTCGGCGCGCCGGTACCTGATGTGCCCACCGGCACACTTCGCCGTCACGTACTCCATCAACCCGTGGATGGATCCCGCCAAACCCGTCGACCTCCAGCTCGCGCTCGCGCAGTGGGAGGACCTGGTCGCCCGTCAGCGCTCCCTCGGCCACACCGTCGAGCTGCTGGAGCCCGACCCCGCCCTGCCGGACATGGTCTTCGCCGCCAACGGTGCGCTCGTCGTCGACGGCCGCGTGCTGGGCGCGCGCTTCGCGTACCCGCAGCGCAGCGGCGAGGCCGCCGCCCAGCGCCGCTGGTTCCGCGCGCACGGCTTCGCCGACTACCACCTGCCGGAGCACGTCAACGAGGGCGAGGGCGACTTCGCCGTCACCCGCTCCTGGATCCTTGCCGGCCGCGGCTTCCGCAGCAGTCCGGAGTCGCACGCCGAGGCGCAGGAGTACCTGGGCCGCCCGGTCGTCGGCCTCGACCTGGTCGACCCGCGCTTCTACCACCTCGACACCGCGCTGTGCGTCCTGGACGACTCCACCGACACCGACGTCATGTACTACCCGGCCGCGTTCTCCCCGGGCAGCCGCGACGTCCTCGCCCGGCTCTTCCCCGACGCCGTGCTGGCGGGGGAGGAGGACGCGCTCGCGCTCGGCCTCAACGCCGTCAGCGACGGCCGCCACGTGCTGCTGCCGCAGGCGGCGGCCGGGCTGGTCGCGCCGCTGCGGGCGCGCGGCTTCGAGCCGATCCCGATGGATCTGACGGAACTGCTCAAGGGCGGCGGCAGCGTGAAGTGCTGCACGCTGGAGCTCCGCGACTGAGCCGCTACGCCCCGTCGTGGCCGTCGTCCTCCGGCGGCGGCCACGCGTCGCCCCACCGCACGTCCCGGGCGGCGCGGTAGCGGGGGCCCTGCCGCTTGGACACGGGGGTACGGGCCAGCCCTTCGCCGGCCGTGCACAGCTCCAGCAGCACCAGACCCTTGCGGAGCTGCGGATGCCGTACGACGCGCGCGGGAGCCGGCGCCCCGGCGGGGATCCGTACCGCCGCCACGTACGAGAACTTCTCGTCCTCGTGCCCCAGCTCGCCGCCCTTGACCCGGCGGTGCAGCGCGGAGCGCTGCACGCGGGCGGCGAAGTGGCACCAGTCGGCGGTCCCCTCCATGGGGCACCGCGCGCTGTGCGGGCACGGCGCCAGCACCTCGTAGCCGGCGTCGACGAGCTGCTGCCGGGCCGCGAGCACCCGCAGGTAGCCCTCCGGAGTCCCCGGCTCCACGACGACGACGGCCCCCTCCGCGGCCTGTGCGGCGGAGGCGACGACCTCGCGCCGCACGTTCTCGGGCAGTTCGCCGAGGAGGTACGACACGGTGACGAGCCCGGCCGGAGCCCAGGCGGAGCCCGCCGGGGCGGCGCCGAGCGCCCGGCGGCGCCACTCGGCGGCGCGCACCGCGGGGTCGGCGGCTCCCGCGGCCAGTTCGCTGCCGAGCGCCAGCGCCGGCTCCGCCTGGTCGAGGACGACGGTCGGGCGCGGCCCGTCTGGCCAGACCGCCGCGGCCGCCCAGACGGCGGCGCCGGTCCCGCCGCCGACGTCGAGGTGGCTGTGCGGCGCCCAGCCGGGCGCGGCCTCGGCCAGCGCGCTGAGCGCGGCCCGTACGGCCTGGAAGGTGGCGGGCATCCGGTACGCGGCGTACGCCGCCACGTCGTCACGGTCGCGCAGCGCCGGGGCGGGGCCGCCGCCCCGGTAGCCGGCGATGAGCCGTTCCACGGCCGACGCCGCCCGCCGGGTGCCGACGCCCTCCAACTGCCGTCCGAGCGCGCCCCGAAGATCATCCTCGACATCCACGCCCCGAGCCTACGGGCCGAGCCGACGGCCGGCGCGCACGGGCCGCCGCACCCGGCCGTTCGCGCGCGGGCGCCGGAACGCGGTGCGCGTACCGCGCCTCAGCGCAGCCGCTTGTGCTCCTCCGGCCGGAACGTGGTCACCAGCGCCAGGCACAGCACCGCGATCCCGATCCGCCCGGTGGCCTGGAGCAGCGGCCCGCGCAGCAGGATGAACGAGTACCCCGCGATCAGCGGGACCACCGTCGCCATCACGTTCCCCGGGTCCCGCGACATGTGCCCCGACTCGGCGAACCTCCGGTCCGTACGCGCCGCCGCGTACCCCACCAGCAGCAGCCCGCCCGCCATGCCCAGCGGGCCGAAGTCGAGCCACAGCTCGGTCCACAGCGGCGAGGACAGGTTGACGTTCGTCATCCCCATCCACGTGCCGACCTTGACGCCGGAGTCGAGCTGCTTGTCCTCCCAGACGGACCGGGGCACGAAGAAGAACGCCGACGACGCCAGTTGCTTGCCGTACGTGTGGCCCGTGCCGGAGTCCACGTACGAGATGGTGTTCGCGAACATCACCGTCTGGTCGTAGTCCTTCATCACCAGCGGCTCCAGCACCGAGCCCGACTGCGTCTGCTTCCGCCCGGCCTCGTCGTAGCGGAACTTGTCCGCGAACGGGAACAGCAGCACCGCCATCGCCACGCCCCCCGCGAGCGCCGCCCGGTACACGACGGGGCTGCGCGGGAAGGCGGTGAACAGCAGCGCGAAGGCGACGGTGAGGAACCAGTACCGCGGGTTGGAGACCGGGTTGTTGACGATCGCGTTGATCAGGACGAGCCCCGCCCACGGCAGCACCACGGCCGGCTGCCGCCGGGCCCGCCGGGACACCACCAGCCAGCGCGTCATCATCAGCAGTGCCAGCAGCGCGGGCACCGTACCGAAGCCGCGCAGGAACGCCGAGCCGACCTGCGAGTCGGACGTGCCGCCCGCGGTCAGCTCGTCGCTGATCGCCTGGCGGCTGCCGAAGAACGGTGCGGGGCCGCCGAAGGACGCGATGAGCAGGGCGCTGCCCGCGTACGCGAAGATCACCAGCAGATACAGGCGGCGCTTGTTGACCGAGGCCACCGGGCGCGGGCGGCTCAGCCGGGCCTCGGAGGCGTGCCGCGACAGCAGCGCGCCGACGTCGAAGGCGACGAAACCGGCGAGGACCAGCGCCACGGCCATCGTGAAGTCGCCCCGGGTGCCGACGACGGGGGTCGGGGTCTGCGCCAGCACGATCTGCGCGAGCGGGGCGACACCCATGGCGACGTAGCAGAAGAGCCAGACGGTGCCCTGGATGAGCCGCCGCCGGGTGGTGAGGACCATCGCGGAGAGGCGGGCGCCCGCGTAGCAGGTGGTGGCGAGCTGGAGCCAGAACACCGCGTCGCGTACGTCGGGCTGGGAGCGGCCGGCGACGGCCAGGGGCAGGACGAAGACGAGGGCGACGACGAGCGGGACGGCGAGCGCGCGGGAGAGGACTGCGCGGGGGGCGGGGCTCTTGGGGATGACGAAGGGGGTGAACGGGCGCCGGGTGCGGGTGGCGGTGGTGGGCCCCGCGGTGGTCGCGGGGCTCGGGTCCGGGGTCGCGGCGCGGGCGCGGCGGGCGGCCTTGGCGGCGAGCGGCGCCATCCGGATCTGCACGGTCTCGTCGAGCGGCACCCGGCCCTCGCCGGCACCGCCCTCGTCGCCGCCGGACCACGGCCCGCCCGTTTGGTCTGCCATCGCCCGAACTGCCCCCGCCCCGTATCGCCCCGTATAGCCGTCCCGCAACCGAAGACAGTCTAAATAGGCTCGGGGTTGTGCGGCGGGTAGGCTCCGGGAACATACGTACGGTACCGGGGGGTGCCGGGGAGGGGACCGTCTTGAGAGTTCTGCATGTCGTCACGCTGCACACGCCCACGAACGACTTCGGCGGGCCCACGCGCGTCGCGCTCAACCTGTCCAAGGGGCTGCGGGCCCGGGGTGTCGACTCGCGTATCGCGACCCTCGGCGACGGCTTCGAGGGCCCGCTGCCCCGCGACATCGACGGCGTGCCCACGTTCATGTACCAGGCCAAGCACGTGCTGCCGCGGTTCGAGGTGAGCGGCATCACCTCGCCGGCGCTGCTGGCCCGCGCCCGCCGCCTCGTCCGCTCCGCGGACGTCGTGCACGTCCACCTCATGCGGGACCTCATCACGCTGCCGTTCGCGCTCATCGCGCAGCAGGCGGGGGTGCCGGTGGTGCTGCAGACGCACGGCATGATCGACCCCACCGAGAAGCCGGTGGCCCGCGCCGTCGACGTGCTCGGGCTGCGCCGGGCGCTGCGCAAGGCGGACGCGACGCTGTACCTCACGGAGTTCGAGCACGGCGAGATCCAGGCGGTCATCCCGGACACGCCGCTGAACCGGCCGCGCCGCCTCGTCAACGGCGTACTCCCGCAGGAGCGCAGGCCCGCGCGGACGCCGGGGCCGCCGACGGTGGCGTACGTGGCGCGGGTGCAGGAGCGCAAGCGGCCGGAGGACTTCATCCGGGCGATCCCGGTGGTGCTGGCGAAGCACCCGGACGCCCGCTTCGTCCTCGCGGGTCCCGACACGGGCGCGCTGGCCGGGCCGATGATGCGGCTGGCGGCGGAACTGGGCGTGGCGGACTCGGTGTCGTACGCCGGCTCCCTGACCCCGGACGAGGTCCTGGCCCAGCACCGCACGTCCGACGTCTACGTCCTCCCGTCGGTCGTCGAGCCGTTCCCGGTCTCGGTCCTGGAGGCCATGTCGGTCGGCGCCCCCGTCGTGATCACCCGCACCTGCGGCCTCGGCCCCGACGTCGCGGAGGCCGGCGCAGGCCGCGTCCTCGACAGCCGCGCCGACACGGACAACGGCCCCCTGGTGGGCCAGGCGATCCTGGAACTCCTGGACCCGGCGGCCAACGAGGAAGCCTCGAAGGCGGCCTGGAACCTCATCAACGACCGCTTCGCCATCGACGGCGTGGTCGACACCCTCCTCGACGTCTACGAAGAGGTCCGCCGCTGAGACGCACGCGAAAGGGGCGGCCGGTGCCGGCCGCCCCTTCCTGACGCAGAGCCTGCGGTTACGGGCTCTCCTCGCGGGTCTTGAGGCCGATCTGCCAGCGGTAGAAGCTCATCGCCAGGGCGTAGTCCAGGCCCGCGCGGCCGTCGAGGAAGCCGCGTTTGTAGACGTAGGCGTACGCGAACGACACCAGGGGCTTCAGCGGGGCCTTGTGGAAGAGCTGGCCCTGGCGGGTCTTGGCCTGGCGGATCTCCTCGCGGACCTCCGGGTGGAGTTCCAGCCACGCCTCCCAGTCCGAGTAGCGGTTGTGCCGCTCGAACCACGTGCGTACCGGGTCCAGGTCCTCGTGCTCGATCGTGGCGCTCAAGCGGACCACCGGGCCGTCGGCGAGCGGCTGGTAGTGGCCCTCCTGTTCGCCCATGCCCGGGGCTTCCAGGTCGCCCAGTTCCGGGAAGCGGACGCGGGTGCGGTCCATCAGGGCGCGTTTGACGATGGTGTAGCCGTGGCGCAGGCGCTTGCCCGCGAACCAGTAGCCCAGCGGGATGTCGAACGCCGCCGGGGCCACCTTGAGCGAGCCGTCGGCCGCCGGGTCGAAGATGCGGTGGAGTTCGGCGATCAGCTCCGGGCTCGGGGTCTCGTCGCCGTCGACGAACAGCATCCAGTCCAGCTCGGGATGGATGTGGTCCAGGCACCACTGCTTCTTCTTCGGGTACGTGCCGTCCCAGGTGTACGGGACGATCTCGGCGCCCTGGTCCGCCGCGAGGGCGCGGGTGTCGTCCGTGCTGTCCGAGTCGACCACCACCACGGCCTCGAAGTGGTCGATGACGGACCGCACCGTCGTCGCGATGTTCTCGGCCTCGTTCTTGGTCGGTATCGCGACGACGATGGGCAGTCTCTTCAAGCCGAACTCCTACAGCAGGTCTTCGTACTGGGGGCAGAGGGTGCGGACCGCGTCCTCCGCGTTGGCGATGTCGCCGGAGCGGATGGCCTCCCGGGCCAGCTCGTCGTCCGTCGCCGCCGCGCTCTCGATCTTGGCGCAGGCCTCCTCGCCCGCCTCCAGGATCGCCGCCGGGTCCACACCCTCGGGCACCCGGTCCTTCAGGTACGTCTTCTCCTTCTTGGAGAACTCGCCGTCGGCGGGCTCCAGCTCGGCTTCCGGCACCTTCTCGGTGTCGTCGGCCTTCTCCTCCTCCGAGGGGCCCGGGTCCTTCGGGGCGCGGTCGCCCTCCTGCTGGGACGCCGAGGGGCTGGCGGCGGCGCCGTCGTCCTCGTCGTCGCCGCCGCTGCAGCCGGCCAGGGCCAGGACGGCGGCCGCCGCGGCGGCCACCGTCGCGAGCGCCGCCCGGGACCTCCGTGTCGTACGGGCGGACATCAGCCCGCTCCGAACGTCAGCGTCAGCTTCGGCGCGTACGAGGTCTCGCGCGCCCGCACCCACCAGGCGTCGGTGCCGTCGCTGGTCAGCGCCACGTCCAGGGTGTCGCCCAGCGAACCGCTGAGCTGCGCGGCGGAGAGCGACGCGGTGTAGTCGGTGTCCAGCTCCGTCGCGCCGGTGAACTTGCCCAGCACCGTCGACGACAGCTCGGGCCGGCTCCCGTACGTCACCTCCGACTCCGACCAGGCGCCGGTGACCGGCTGCACGCTGACGGTGTCCGGGGTGCCGGCGCTGGCGTCGGTGGTGGTGCGCAGCGTCAGCTTCGCTGACTTCAGCGTCATCCCGCTCGGCGCCTGGGGCAGCGAGAACCGCAGGTAGCTGAGGTACGGGGAGGTCTTCCTGACCAGGAGCTGGTTGTGCGCGCCGTAGTTGGTGCTGGCCGCCGAGCCGTTGACGTACGCGTCGGCGGTCGCGGTGCGCTCCACCGTGGTCTCCGCCGGCGTGCCCGGAGTGGTCACGTTCACCGCGGCCGACTTGGCGGTGGTGTTGCCGACGGCGTCGCTCGCGGTGATCTGGTAGCTGTACGTCGTGCCGGGCTTGACCGTGCTGTCGGTGAAGGTGCCCTGCGGCAGCGTCCAGAAGTTGGAGTCCAGCGTCGGCTTGGTCGCCAGCGCCTCGCCGTTGCGGTAGATCGTGTACGTCAGCTTGCTGTCGTCCCGGTCCCAGCCGGCCGTCCAGCGCAGCCGCACGCCGCCCGAGACGTTCGCCGCCGTCACGCCGGTGGCGCCGGCGACCGGCTTGCGCGAGTCAGGGGTGTTGGCGAAGCGGACCAGGCCCTGCTGGAGCTTGTTGCCGTTGGACTGGATCCGGGTGAACTCGCCGCCGACCCACATGTAGTCCTTGCCGCCGCTGGACGAGGTGACCATCACGCGCGGGCCGATCTGCTCGGTGCCGGACGGGCCGTCGTCGGTGTCGGGGAACCAGGACAGCAGCGGCTTGGGGTTGTCCACGGACTCGGCGAGCAGGTGCTGCCGCTCGTTCAGCTCCGGGAACTGGCCCATGCTGCTGCAGTTGTGCGCGTGCGAGACGCTGTACAGCACGTCCTTGTAGACGGTGACGTCCTGGGTGGCGCCCAGGCAGGTGTCGCGCCAGCGCTGGGTGAAGCTGCTGTTGAGGTTCATCGCGAGCCGGCCGTCGAAGACGCCGCCGCCGTGGCCCTCGTGCGCGGTGTAGATGCCGGACTCGTCGATGTAGATGCCCTTGACGAGGGAGTTCCAGTGCAGCTCGTACGGGTTGTTCTGGTTGTTGCTGACGCCCTTGAAGGCCCGTACGGTCGCGCCGGTGTCGGCGCGGACGACGGCCAGGCCGTGCACGCTGGCGTCCCCGTTGAGCCCGTTGAAGTCGCCGCCGACCACCACGTGCTGCCCGTTCGGGGTCTCCTCGATGACGCGTCCAGCCCGGTCCGGGCCCGCGTTGGCCTTCCAGGAGTTCAGCGCGCCGGTGGTGGCGTTGACGGCGGCGAACTTCACCCGGCTCTCGCCGCGGACGGTCTTGAAGTCGCCCGCCATGTACAGCCGGCCGCTCGCCGCGGCGTCGAGACCGTAGACCCGGGCGGAGACGGCGCCGGCGTTGAAGCCGGTCTTCACGGTGCACGAGGCGATGTCGATGGCGGCGACGCGGCTGCGCGAGACGCCGTTGACGGTGCCGAACTCGCCGCCTGCGTAGAGCGTCTTGCCGTCGGGGGAGACGGTCAGCGCGCGTACGGTGGCGGTGCCGGAGCCGATGGTGAAGTTCAGCTTGCAGTTCGTCGGCTCACCGGTCGCCGCGTTGAAGGCGGCGAAGTTCGCGACCTTCGTCTCGCTGGTGCCGGCCGCCGCGCCGGGCGGGCGGATGGCGGAGAACGTACCGCCGGCGAAGACCACGCCGTTCGACTCGGCCATGGACCACACCACGCCGTTGGTCTGCCAGGTCGACAGGTCGTCCGCGGTCATCGCCACCGGCGGCGTCACCGCCTCGGCCTCCGGCGAGGAGTACGTGACGCCGACCGTCACGAGCGTGCCCGTCACCACCGCGAGGGCGACGCCGAGCGCCCCCCACTTCCGCGTCCTTCTGTGCTTGTGCATGTGCCCCCCTGGGCCGTCGTCTCCTGCGGCCGCGCGTCGCGAGTCCGGGGAGAGAATATCCGTTTTACCTGTCGATCCTGACGGTGGCGCCGGCGAGTTCGGCGTCGAGCGCCTCGATGTCCGCCTCCACCATGATCCGTGCCAGCTCCGGCCACTTGACCTGCGGCTTCCAGCCGAGCAGGTCGCCTGCCTTCGAGGCGTCTCCGATGAGCGCGTCGACCTCGCTGGGGCGCTCGTACTTGGGGTCGAAGCGCACGTACTCCGTCCAGTCGAGGTCCGCGGTACGGAACGCGGCCTCCAGGAACTGGCGGACGCTGCCGGCCTCGCCGGTGGCGACCACGTAGTCGTCCGGCACGTCGCGCTGGAGCATCAGCCACATCGCCTCGACGTACTCCGGGGCGTAGCCCCAGTCGCGTATCGCGTCGAGGTTGCCCATGTAGAGGCGGTCCTGGAGGCCCGCCCTGATCCGCGCCACGGCGCGGGTGATCTTCCGGGTGACGAAGGTCTCACCGCGGCGCGGTGACTCGTGGTTGAAGAGGATGCCGTTGACCGCGAAGAGGCCGTACGCCTCCCGGTAGTTCACCGTCGACCAGTAGCCGAAGACCTTGGCGCAGCCGTACGGGCTGCGCGGGTGGAAGGGGGTCCGCTCGTTCTGCGGCGGCGGGGCGGAGCCGAACATCTCCGAGGACGACGCCTGGTAGAGCCGGGTGTCGATGCCCGCGGCGCGCACCGCCTCCAGCAGCCGCATGGAGCCGAGGCCGGTGACGTCCGCGGTGTAGAGCGGGGCGTCGAAGGAGACCCGGACGTGCGACTGGGCGCCGAGGTTGTAGACCTCGTCGGGCGCGAGGTCGCGCAGCAGGTTCACCAGCGCGACGCCGTCGGAGAGGTCCGCGTGGTGCAGCACCAGGCGGCGGCCCGGCTCCTGCGGCTCCTCGTAGATGTGGTCGATGCGCTCGGTGTTGAACGACGACGAGCGCCGCACGAGGCCGTGCACCGTGTAGCCCTTGGCGAGCAGCAGTTCGGCGAGGTACGAGCCGTCCTGGCCGGTGACGCCGGTGATGAGGGCCGTCTTGCCCATGGGATCCTTCCCCCTGATCATTCCGCCGGATGGCAGAATTCGTACTTATGACGCCATCGAACGAACTGTCCCCGCCCGCAGGCGCCGAACTCCTCCCGCCCGGCGCGCGCGTCTTCGTCGCGGGCCACCGCGGTCTGGTCGGCTCGGCCGTCGCCCGCCGGCTGACCGCCGACGGCTACGACGTGGTCACCCGCACCCGCGCCGAGCTGGACCTGCGCGACGCGGAGCGGACGGCGGCCTGGCTGGCGGCCGTCCGGCCGGACGCGGTGGTGCTGGCGGCGGCCAGGGTCGGCGGGATCATGGCGAACAGCCGCTTCCCGGTGCAGTTCCTGGAGGACAACCTGCGCATCCAGTTGAGCGTCATCGCGGGCAGCCACGCGGCTTCCGTACGGCGGCTGCTGTTCCTCGGCTCGTCGTGCATCTACCCCAAGCTCGCCGACCAGCCGATCCGCGAGGACTCGCTGCTGACCGGGCCGCTGGAGCCGACGAACCAGGCGTACGCGCTGGCGAAGATCGCCGGGATCGAGCAGGTGCAGGCGTACCGCAGGCAGTACGGCGCGGCGTACATCTCGGCGATGCCGACGAACCTGTACGGCCCCGGCGACAACTTCGACCTGGAGACGAGCCACGTCCTGCCGGCCCTCATCCGCCGCTTCCACGAGGCGCGGGAGACGGGCGCGGGGGAGGTCGTGCTCTGGGGCACGGGAACGCCCCGGAGGGAGTTCCTGCACGTGGACGACCTGGCGGCGGCGTGCCTCACGCTGCTGCGCGGCTACGACGCGGACGGGCCCGTGAACGTCGGCTGCGGCGAGGACCTGACGATCCGCGACCTGGCGGAGACGGTACGGGACGTGGTGGGCTACCCGGGCCGTATCGCCTTCGACACGAGCCGCCCGGACGGCACGCCGCGCAAGCTGCTGGACGTCTCCCGCATCACGGAGCTGGGCTGGCGCCCGGAGATCGGACTGCGGGAGGGCATCGCGGCGGTGTATGCGGACTGGCGCAACACGGCGCCGGCGGACGCCTGACGAACCCAGCACCGCGGCGCAGGCGCGCGGTGTGGCGTGCGGCGGCCGTCCGGGTCGCGGTGCCACCGCGACCCGGACGGCCGGCCGCGCCGCCTCAACGGACGTGCGACGCACGCAGAGTGGTGTCCCGCGCCTCAATACGCCCCCCGGCCGTCGACGACCGCGCGCAGGGTGCGGGCCATCACGTCCATGTCGTGGGCGAAGGACCAGTTCTCCACGTAGTGCAGGTCGAGCGCGACCGTCTCGTCCCAGGTGAGGTCCGAGCGGCCGCTGACCTGCCACAGGCCCGTCATCCCCGGCTTCACCCCCAGCCGGCGCAGCTCGGTGTCGCTGTAGCGGGCGACCTCCTCCGGCAGCGGCGGGCGCGGGCCGACCAGGGACATCTCGCCGCGCAGCACGTTGAACAACTGCGGCAGTTCGTCCAGCGAGCTGCGGCGCAAGACCTCGCCGACCCGCGTGACCCGCGGGTCGCGGCGGATCTTGAAGATCGGGCTGCCGTCGTGGTCGTTGACCACCGTCAGCGCCGCCTTCTGCTGCTCCGCGTCCTCGACCATGCTGCGGAACTTCCACATCGTGAACGGCGCCCCGCCCCGCCCGAGGCGGGTCTGCTTGTGGAACACCGGCCCCGGCGAGGTGAACTTCACCGCCGCCGCGATCACCGCGAACACCGGCGCCAGCAGCGCGATGCCGATCGCCGCGGCCGCCCGGTCGCTCGCCGCCTTCAGCGTCGACTGCGCACCCCGCCGCAGCGGCGGCGCGATGTGCAGCAGGGTCAGGCCCGCGACCACCGACAGCCGCAGCCGCCGCTCGGCGACCTCCGCTATGCCCGGCAGCACGGCCAGCGGCAGCCCCGCGTCGTGCAGCGCCCAGGCCAACTGCCGCAGCCTGGCCGCCGGCAGCAGCGGTCCTGGGGCGGCGAGGACCACGTCGGCGCCGTGTTCCCGGGCGGCGGCCAGCACCGCCTGGGCGTCCCAGCCCGCCCGGTCCGAGGGGACCGGGCCCAGCCGGGCGGCCTCCGGAGCGCCGCAGGACAGCGGCGCCTCGCCGACCGGGACGACGCCGACGACCACGTACTCGTGGTCCGTACGCGCCGCCAACTGGCCGACGACATGGTCCGCGGTGGCCGGCTCGGCGACCACCAGCACGCGCCGCACCGCCTGGCCCTCCCGCCGGGACGCGACGAGGTGGTGGTGCAGCAGCTTGGCGGTGACGACGGTCAGCACCAGCGCCGGCAGCAGCGCGAGCAGCGCGGGCTGCGGTTCCGCGGCGCTGTCGGCGGTGAACGCGCGGACGACGGCGAGCACGCCGAACAGCAGGAGCCAGTCCTGCAGCAGCGGCACCACCGCGCCCGACTCGCCGAGCTGCCGCGCGGAGTAGCGGTGCCGCGCGGCCCGTACGGCGAGCCAGCCCCCGGCGGCCAGCGCGGCGCAGAGCGCCGGATAGGGCTGCCGGGTGGTGAGGAAGACGAGCACGACGGGGATCGCGATCCCCGCCGCGTCGGTGACGAGGGCGGCCGGCAAATACCACGCCGGCTTTGCTGCGGCGGAGCGGACGCGGGTCCCGCGTCTCGGCTCCGCCGTCATGATCTCGGTATCGGCCATTCCGATACGCCGCATGTTCCCCCCTGGCACATCGCGACTGATGAGGCGCACGCGATCCTCCCCTGGTCGACGCGCACCTTTCGCTCCCGAACTTTAAGCCAGATTTGCGAAGAACGCCCATGGTTCGTGCAAAAACGGCCTAGATGTAGCGAGCTTCACACCAGGTCGGCGCCGTGCCGCGGCTTGCACCGTGCGGCTCACGACGTACGACTCCCGAGAGGGGCCGAGGGATGTACGGAGTTTTACGGCAGTTTCGATTGCCTACGGCATCCGGTCACCCGCTCCGCTTCCGCAGCCGGAGCACGTTCCAGGATACGCACGGCAGTTCGGCCTCAAGCTCGCCGTCTGCGCTGATCCGGGCGGTGCCGACGGACCGCGGCAGCACCCGCCCCGGATCCGTCTCGGTGTTCGCCGCGTCCGGGTCGTCGTCGGCCAGGACCAGGTGTTCGAGGACCGTGTACCCGTCCGCACCGCCCGCCGCGCCGAACCCGCGCAGCGCGACGGACAGCCGCAGCGGCTCGTCCTGGGCCCGGTTGACGGCCAGGATCGTCAGGTCGCCGCTCTCCTCGTCGTACGTCACCACGTGGTCGAGCGCGGGGACGTCGCCGTGCCGCGGGGTCTCGATCCGCGAGCCCGTACGGTCCGCCTCGGTGCGCAGCACCGAGCCCCGGGCGAACCGCGCGGCCTGCGCGAACGGATGGAAGACGGTCTGCCGCCAGGCGGGACCGCCGGGCTCGCTGCGGATCGGCGCGATGACGTTGACGAGCTGCGCCAGGCAGGCCACGGCGACCCGGTCGGCGTGCCGGAGCAGGGTGATGAGCAGGGAGCCCACGACGGCTGCGTCGGTCACGGAGTACGTGTCCTCGATGAGCCGCGGCGTCTCGGCGGTGGCCAGGTTCCGCTCGCCGGGGAAGCGGGCCGCGTACCAGACGTTCCACTCGTCGAAGGAGAGCCGGATCCGCTTGTCCGCCCGGCGTACGGCACGGACGTGGTCGGCGGTGGACACCACGTCGGAGATGTACTGGTCCATGTGCGCGCCGGAGGCGAGGAAACTCGCGCGGTCGCCGTCCAACTCCTCGTAGTACGCGTGCAGCGACAGATAGTCGACCTCGTCGTAGGTCTCCTCCAGCACCTCGCGCTCCCAGGTGCCGAAGGTCGCCATCCGGGCGTTGGAGCTGCCGCAGGCGACCAGTTCGATCGACGGGTCGACCTGGTGCATGGCCTTGCCGGCCTCGGCTGCCAGCCGGCCGTACTCGCGCGCCGACTTGTGCCCCGTCTGCCACGGGCCGTCCATCTCGTTGCCCAGGCACCACAGCCGCACGCCGTGCGGCTCGGTGACGCCGTGCTTGATCCGCAGGTCGGACCAGGCGGTGCCGCCGGGGTGGTTGCAGTACTCGACGAGCGCGCGGGCGGCGTCGATGCCCCGGGTGCCGAGGTTGACGGCCATCATCGGCTCCAGGCCGAGCCCCTTGGCCCAGGTCAGGAACTCGTTCGTGCCGACCTCGTTGGTCTCCACGGACCGCCAGGCGAGGTCGAGCCGGCGCGGCCGCTCGGCGACCGGGCCGACGCCGTCCTCCCAGTGGTAGCCGGAGACGAAGTTGCCGCCGGGATAGCGGACCAGGCCGGTGCCCAGCTCGCGGACCAGGGCGGCGACGTCGCCGCGGAAGCCGGCGGCGTCGGCGGTGGGGTGGCCGGGCTCGTAGATCCCGGTGTAGACGCAGCGGCCCATGTGCTCGACGAACGTTCCGTACAGGCGCGGGTCCACCTCGCCGATGACGAACTCGGGGTCGACGGTGAACCTGGCGGTGTGCGGCATGCGGTGCCTTTCTCCGGGGGCGTTGACGGTGGTTCCCGATGGCGTACGGGCCTACTTCAGGCCCGTACCGGCGATGCCCTCGACGATGCGGCGCTGGAAGAGCGCGAAGACGACGAGCAGCGGGATGGCGCCCAGCACGGCGGAGGCCATGAGCTGCGCGTACGGGATGCCGAAGGCGTCCTGTACGGAGTTGAGCCCGACCGGCAGCGTCATCATCTCCGGGTCGGTGACGACCAGCAGGGGCCACAGGAAGTTGTTCCACACGGCCACGAAGACGAAGATCGTCACGGCCGACACGGCGGGCCGGGAGACGGGCATCACGATCTGCCAGTACGTGCGCAGCCAGCCGGCGCCGTCGGCGCGCGCGGCCTCGATCAGCTCTCTGGGGATGCCGTCGAAGAACTGCTTGAAGACGAAGACGGCGACGACGTTCGGCACCTGCGGCAGCACCACGCCCCAGTACGTGTTGAGCAGGCCCACCTCCTGGAGCGCCAGGAACTGCGGGATCATCAGCACCTGCATCGGGATCATGATCCCGGCGAGCAGCAGCAGGAACACCCCGCGGCGGAAGCGGAAGCGCACCTGGGAGAGGCCGAAGGCGGCGAGCGAGGCGGTGACGACGGTGAGCACCGTGGTCAGCAGCGAGACGATGAAGCTGTTGGCGTACCAGTAGGGCAGCTTGCCCTTGTCGAAGAGGTCCTCGTACGCCGCGAAGGTGGGGTTCGAGGTGAACCAGGACGCCGGGTCGACGGCTATCTCGTCCGCAGGACGGATGGATATCGCGGTCGCGAACAGCAGCGGCACCAGCCACAGCAGCGCGAAGGCGACGAGGACGCCGAGCGCGACGCGGTTGAAGAGCTTCTCGGCGTCGTAGCCACGGCGGGTCGCGGGGGCGGCTGCTTCCGTGCGGGCGGGCGCGGCGGTGGCGGCGGGGCCTTCTTTGGTGTGGGCCATGGCTCAGCTCTCCTTCTCTGCCCGGCGGACGAGGAAGAACCAGACCAGGGAGATCAGCAGGATGACGAGGAAGAGGAAGAGGGAGACGACCGAGGCGTAGCCGGTGCGGCCGTCGGTGAAGCCGGTGTCGACGATGTACTGCAGCGTGGGCCGGGTGGAGCCGTCGGGGCCGCCGGCGGTCATCATGTAGATCTGGTCGAAGACCTTCAGCGAGGCGACGATCTGGAGCACGGTGACGAGCGTCGTCGTCCGCCCCAGCATCGGGATGACCACGTGCCGGATCCGCTGCCAGGGCCCGGCGCCGTCCATGGCGGCGGCCTCGTGCACGTCGCGGGGGATCTCCTGCAGACCGGCGAGGTAGAGCACGAAGTTGAAGCCGATGGTCCACCAGACGGTGACACCGGCGAGCGACCACATCGCCCAGTTCGGATCACCGAGCCAGGACGGCGGCGAGTTGACGCCGAGGGCCTTCAGCCAGTCCTGGGCCAGGCCGGTCTGGTCGGCGAGCACGCCCCACATGAAGATCAGGGAGACGGACGCGGAGGGGATGACGTACGGCGCGAAGAACGCGAAGCGGATGAACCACCGGCCGCGTACGAACCGGTCGGCGAGGATCGCCAGCCCCAGCGCCAGCAGCACCAGCGGGATGGTGGTGAGCACGGTGAACCACAGGGTGTGCTTCAGCGTGCGCCAGAACTCGGAGTCGTTGAGGACGTCGGCGTAGTTGGAGAAGCCGACCCAACTGCCGAAGCCGTCGCGCAGCAAGCTGCCGTTGAAGAAGCCCGCCACGAAGGTGTAGATGAGCGGGCCGAGAAGGAAAACGATGTAAAAGAGCGCGAACGGCGCGACCAGGGCGGGGCCCGCGAGCCGGCCGCGGGCCTCGCGGGCGCGTGACCTGTCGGGGGTGAGGGCGCCGGTGCCGACTGTGCTCGCCACGGGGATGCCTTTCGTTCGAGGGGGTGGGGGCGGCGGGAGTCAGATCGGGGACTCGACGTCCGCGAGCTTGTGCAGCACGGCACGGACCCGGTCCGCGGCGGCACGCGGGGTCGACCGGCCGGCGAGCGCGGCGCTGACCGCGTCGCCCACCCGGTTCTGCAGGTTGCTGCCGGCGCCGCCGTACCAGGCGACGGGGTCGTAGACGGCGCCCTCGGCGGCGGCGGTGTAGTGGGACTGGGGCGTCAGCTCCTGGTACGCGGCCGAGCGCTGCGTCGGCAGCCACGCGGGGACGTGCCCGCCCTCGGCCCACAGCTCGCTGTTCTCCAGCAGCGAGGCGGTGAACTCCAGCGACAGGTCGAGGCGGTCGTCGTCCTGCTTCGGCTGCCGGGGCAGCACCAGGGCGTGGCTGTCGGCGAAGCAGGCGTACGGAGCGTCGTCGAAGATCCGCGGCAGCGGCCGCATGTCGAACTTCGCGCCCGAGTCGAGGACGGCGACGATCTGCCACACGCCGTCCATCAGGAACCCGGCCTCGCCGGTGGTGAGGAGGGTGATGGCGGCCTGCCCGTTGGCGCCGGTGGGTATCAGCTTCTCCTTGCCCAGGCGCTGGATGTACGCGAGCGCCTCCTCGGCGGCGTCGAGGTCGGCCGTCACGGTGGCGCCGCCGTCGCCGACCAGCGGCCGGCCGCCGAGCTGGCTGTAGAAGGAGAGGAACATGCGGAACTGGGTGGCGGTGTCCTTGATCGAGGCGACCGACCCGCCCCAGACACCGGTCACCTCCTTCGCGGCGCGCAGCGCGTCGGCGAATTTGTCCGGGCCGTCGATGTCGACCAGTTCGCCGCCGTCGAGCAGGCCGGCCTTCTCGGCGACGTCGGTGCGGAAGTACAGCGCGAAGGGGTGGGTGTCGATCGGGATGCCGTAGAGGCGGTCGTCGACGTGGGACTTGCGCCAGGGCTTGGCGTCGAACTTCTCCGGCGTCATGCCCTGCTTGGCGAGTGCGTCGGCGGGCAGCTCGCTGAGCAGCCCGGCCTGGGCGAGCACCGGCAGCTTCGACAGGTGCGCGATGGCGACGTGCGGGGGGCGCTTGCCGATGGTGGCGAGGCTGAGCTTGGTGTAGTACGGGTTGCCCCAGACGAAGGTGGTGGCCCGCAGGGTGCTGTCGGGGTGGTCCTTCTCGTACAGCTCCTGCATGGCGACCATGCGTTCGCCGTCGCCGCCGGTGAAGGGGTTCCAGAAGTTCAGCCGGTCCGCGGGGGGTTCGCCGCCGGTGAAGCCCTGGGCGATGGTCGTGCCGCAGCCGGTGAGCGCCGCGGTGGCGGCGGCGCCGGCGGCGAGGCCCGCGCCGCCGCGCAGCAGGGCGCGGCGGGAGGGTGCGTACGGGGCTGCCGGTGTGCCGCGGGCGGGGTCGGGGGCCGAGCGGCCGGGGGAGTCGAGGCGTCGGAGCATGGCGGATGTCCCTTTCCGCGGCGAACTTGTACAACGTTGTAATGCGCTCTTGGTGGAACGTTCTATATCGCCGTGCGCACCACGTCAACAGCCCGCGCAGAAGGCGTAAGGTGTGCGCACCAGAACCTCGGAGGAATCGGGAGGAAGCCGTGCCCGGGGCCCGCCTCAAGGACGTCGCAGAGCGCGCCGGTGTCTCGATCAAGACCGTCTCGAACGTGGTCCGCGGCGCCGCGCGCGTCGCCGAGCCGACCCGCGAGCGCGTCCTGCGCGCCATCGACGAACTCGGCTACCGCCCGCACGCCTCCGCCCGCCACCTGCGCACCGGCCGCAGCGGTGTCATCGCGCTGGCCGTACCGGAGCTCGTCGCGCCCTACTTCGCCGAGCTGGCCACCTGCGTCATCGCCGCCGCCAAGGAGAGCGGGCAGACCGTCCTCATCGAGGTCACCGGCGGCGACCCGGCGGAGGAGCTGCGGCTGGCCTGCGGCCTCGGCGACCCGCTCATCGACGGCGTGCTCCTCAGCCCCCTCGGCCTGGACCAGACGGCGCTGGCCGCCCGCGAGCGCCGCGTCCCGCTCGTGCTGCTGGGCGAGCGCGACTACGAAGTCCCCGCCGATCACGTGCTCATCGACAATGTGGCCGCCGCCCACGACGCCACCCGGCACCTCGTCGGCCTCGGCCGCCGCCGCATCGGCGTCATCGGCTGGCAGCACGGTGAGCGCACGACGGCCACCGCCCTCCAGCGCATGCAGGGCCATCGCGAGGCGCTGGCCGAGGCGGGCCTCGCGTACGACCAGGCGCTGGCGCCCGCCGTGGGGTCGTACACCCGCGCGGGCGGGGCGGCGGCGATGCGGAAGCTGCTGGCGCTGCGGCAGCCGCCGGACGCGGTGTTCTGCTTCACCGACATGATGGCGTCGGGCGCGATGCGCGTCGCGCACGACGAGGGCCTGGCGATCCCGGCCGACCTCGCGGTGGTCGGCTTCGACGACATCCAGGAGGCGCGGTACATGGTGCCGTCGCTGACCAGCGTGGCGCCCGACAAGCAGGAGGTGGCCAGGCTGGCGGTGAAGGCGCTGCTGGCGCGGATCGAGGGCCCGGCGGAGGCCCCGCCGACGACGCTGCTGGCGCCCTACGAGCTGGCGCTGCGCGAGTCCAGCGCCCTGCCGCAGGACGGTCCGTAGCGGAATCGGCGGGGCTCCGGTCCGCTACGTCAGCAGGCCGTCGATCTCCGCCAGTTGCCCCGCGGTCAGCGGGCCCGCGGCCAGGGCGCCCGCGTTCTGCGCCGCCTGCGCCACCGTGCGGAAGCCGGGGATCGGGACCGTGTGCGGGCTGCGGGCCCAGATCCAGGCCAGCGCGCCCTGCGCGACGGTGCGCCCGCCCGAGGTGAGGATGTCGCGGATCGCCTCGATCCGCGGCAGCCACCCCGGCGCCACCCGCCCGTCCGCGCCGAAGTACGTCAGCCACGCCGGCGGCGTCGCCCGGATGTCGCCGGCGCCGACCCGCGAGCCCGCGTCGTACGCGCCGGAGAGCAGCCCCATCGCCAGCGGGCTGCGGTTGATGCTGGCCAGGTCGCGCTCCGCGCACAGCGCCAGCATCTCCGGGGCGTCCTCCAGCACGTTGAGCCGGTGCTGCACCGCCGCGCAGTGCGGGCCCTCGGCGAAGGCCGCGGCGCGCGCGGGGTCGTCGGTGCTCCAGGCGTACGCGCGGATCAGCCCCTCACGGACGAAGCCCTCGCACGCCTCGCGCAGCTCCGCCGCCGCCGCGAAGCCGGCGTCGCCGATGTGCAGTTGATACAGGTCGACCCGGTCGGTGCCCAGCCGGCGCAGCGAGTCGGTCAGCGCCCGGCGCGCGTAGCCGGGGGACAGGTCGCGGGAGAGCAGCGTCCGCCGGTCGGCGTCGAAGACATTGCCCCACTTCGTGGCGATGACCACGTCGTCGCGGCGGCCCGCGAGCGCGCGGCCGAGCACGGTCTCGCTGTGTCCCGTGCCGTAGACGTCGGCGGTGTCGAAGAAGGTGACGCCGCCGTCGAGCGCGCGGTGCACGGCCCGTACCGACTCGTCGTCGTCCACCTTGCCCCAGCCCAGCGGGTCGCCCCCGGCGTCCCACCACTCGCCGCCGATCGCCCAGCAGCCGAAGCCGAGCGCGCTGACCTCGATACCCGTACGTCCCAGAGTGCGCTTGTCCATGGTCACGACCATGCACCCTCCAGTGCACTCCAGCGCAAGGGGGCCTGCGGCCGGGGGTGCCCCCGGCCGGGTCAGGCGGTCAGCGGGCCCGCCGGCTCCAGGGCGCGGAAGAGGTCCGTGTTGAGGGTGAACGCGCGGCGGCACTCCTCGACCACCCGCTGCTTCTCCAGGTCGTCCACCGGCAGCTCGTCCAGCAGCCGGCGGTAACCGCGCTTGTACGCGGCCGGGTTGGGCACGCCCTCGAAGACGTAGAAGCGCACGCCGTCGCCCTTGCGCTCGAAGCCCCATATCTTCTCCGCGGTGCCGCGGATGATCTGGCCGCCGGAGAGGTCGCCGAGGTAGCGGGTGTAGTGGTGGGCGACGTAGCCCGCGGGCCAGTCGCGGGCGCACTCCTCGATCCGGGCCGCGTACGCCTCCGTCGCCGCCAGCGGTGCGGCGGCGGGGCGCCAGCCGGGACCGCCGTGGAGGAAGTCGAGGTCGCGCTCCAGCTCGGGCACCCGGGCCAGTTCGGGCTGGACGAAGGGGCCTGCGACCGGGTCGGCGGCGAGCGCGCCCCAGTGGCGCTCCAGCGCGCGGTAGACGAACCAGAGCTGCTCGGTGTAACGGCGATAGGCCCCGATGCCCAGCGCGCCGCCCAGCAGTTCGCTCATGAAGGCCGACTGCTCGGCCTCGGTGTGCTGGTCGTGGGATTCGGTGCGCAGCAGGGTGGAGAACGGCGTCGCGTCCAAGGCGGGCCTCCGGGGCACGGCGGGGCGGTGGGCGGGACGATTCTCTTTGGTTAGGCTTGCCTAAGTCAATAGGTTCCCGACGCCGTGTCGGTATCACCCGGGAGCCCTCCGGGCATGCTCACGGCAGGGTCAGCACCTCCGCACCCGACTCCGTCACCACCAGCGTGTGCTCGAACTGCGCCGTGCGCCTGCGGTCCTTGGTCACCACCGTCCAGCCGTCGTCCCACATGTCGTACTCGTGCGTCCCGAGGGTCAGCATCGGCTCGATCGTGAACGTCATCCCCGGCCGCATCACCGTGGTGGCGCGCGGGTCGTCGAAGTGCGGGATGATCAGGCCGGAGTGGAAGGCGGTGTTGACGCCGTGGCCCGTGAAGTCGCGCACGACGCCGTAGCCGAAGCGCTTGGCGTACGACTCGATGACCCGGCCGACGACGTTGACCTGCCGGCCCGGGCGGACCGCCTTGATGGCGCGGTTCAGCGATTCGCGGGTGCGCTCGACCAGCAGCCGGGAGGTCTCGTCGACGTCGCCGACGAGGTACGTGGCGTTGTTGTCGCCGTGCACGCCGCCGACGAACGCGGTGACGTCGAGGTTCACGATGTCGCCGTCGTGCAGCACGGTGGAGTCCGGAATGCCGTGGCAGATCACCTCGTTGACCGAGGTGCACAGCGACTTGGGAAAGCCCCGGTAGCCGAGGGTGGAGGGGTACGCGCCGTGGTCGCAGAGGTACTCGTGCACCACCCGGTCCAGCTCATCCGTCGTCACCCCGGGCGCGATGTGCTCCGCGGCGGCGGCCATCGCCCGCGCGGCGATCCGCCCGGCGGTACGCATCCGCTCGACGGTCTCCGCGTCCTGGACCTCGGGCCCCGTGTAGGGCGCGGGTCCCTTCTTCCCGACGTACTCGGGGCGGGGGATGGCGGGGGGAACGGCGCGCGGCGGGGAGAGAGTACCGGGCGCGAGCAGCGACGACTGGCCAGACATGGATCCGAGTCTATCGGCGGGGAATCGGGCACGATGGGCGGCGGCGGACCGCGCAGACACGGCCCAGGTGAGGAGCGAGATGGCGCTGTTCAAGAAGAAGACGGCGGGCAAACCGGGCGAGTGGTACTACTGCCTGGAGCACAAGAAGGTCGAGGAGGGCCCGCAGTGCCGGGCCCTGAACCGGCTCGGGCCGTACGCGACGCCGGAGGAGGCGGCGCGGGCGATCGAGACGGCGGAGGCGCGCAACGAGGAGTGGGACGAGGACAGCCGGTGGAACGACGAGGGTGACCGCGAGGGCGGGGCGGGCCGCTGAGGGGGCAGGGGGGCGGCGGCTGCGCGGCGGCGGGCGGTTGAGTCCCGTCGGGGCGACCGACCCCGCGGTCGATCGGCACGGTGATGCCGTCGGAGAGGGTCCGGCCGGGCGCGGCGGCGGTTGCCCGTCGCCGGGGTCCTCGTCGGTTCTCCGCCTTACGTCGCCGGGTCCGGGGCCGGTACGCCGTCCGGGCCGCCCTTCCCCGTCTTCTCCGTCTTCCCTGTCTTCTCCGCCGCCGCGGCGGCGCGGCGGTCCCGTTCCCGTACCGCGTGCGCGTTCGTGCGGGCGTCGTACGTCATCAGCTTCGGCAGGCACGCCGCCAGCAGCACCACCGCCCCCGCGCACATCACCCCGCCCGACCAGATCGACGTCCGCACGCTCGTCAGCGCGGCCACCCCGCCGGAGCGGAACTGCCCGGCCACCGGGCCGACCGAGTACGACAGCAGCTCGATGCCGGCGAGCCGGCCGCGTAGCTCGTCGGGGATGGTCTGGTTCCACATCGCCGCCCGGAAGACGCCGCTGACCATGTCGAACGCGCCCGCCACCGTGAGCAGCAACAGCACCGCCCAGGCGTTGGGCATCAGCCCCGCCGCCGTGATCGCCAGCCCCCAGCCGGCCGCGGACAGCATCACCGCGCGGCCGTGCCGGTGCACCCGCCGGGTCCACCCGCTGGTCAGGCTCACCAGCAGCGAACCCGCGGGCAGCGCCGCGTATATCAGCCCCAGCGCCCACGGCGCGTCCAGGTCGTCGGCGAGGAACGGGAACAGCGCGAGCGGGAAGGCGAAGAACATCGCCGCGAGGTCGATGGCGTACGTGCCGAGCAGTTCCTTGCGGTTCCAGGCGTAGCGCGCGCCCTCCGCGATGGCGTGCAGGCTCGGCGCCACCGCCTCGCGGGCGGCGGGGGAGGGGGCGAGCATCAGCGCGAGCCCGACGGAGACGGCGAACGTCCCGGCGTCCAGCGCGTACGCCCAGGGCAGTCCGGCGTACGCGACGATGAATCCGGCGAGGGCGGGGCCGGCGATGCCGCCGAGCTGCCAGCGCAGGGAGTTGAGCGCGGCGGCGGCGGGCAGGTGCTCGTGGGGCACGATGCGCGGGACGATCGAGTCCAGGGCCGGGCGCTGGATCCCGGTCAGCGCGCTGGTGAGCGCGGCGACGACGTACAGGGGCCAGAGCATCGGCTCGGGCAGCAGGCTGTTGACGAGCAGGACGGCGGAGACGAGGCCGAGTCCCGCCTCGCTGTAGATGATCAGCTTCCGCTTGTCCATGGCGTCGGCGAGGGCGCCGCCGTAGAGGCCGAAGACGATGAGCGGGACCAGCTCGACGGTGCCGATGGCGCCGACGGCGAGGGCGGAGCCGGTCAGCTCCTTCACCTGCACCGGGAGGGCGACGAAGGTGAGGAAGCTGCCGAAGGCGGTGATCAGGCCCGCGACCCACATGAGGCGGAAGTCGCGCGAGGCGTGCCAGGGGGCGAGGTCGGGGAGGAGGTCGCGGTAGGCGCGGGATTCGTCGGCCACGAGGGGCCATGGTCGGGTGGACGGCGGGTGGGCCGCAAGGGAATTACGGCGGCGCCGGCCGGGCTACCAGCGGGGCGGGGGCGGGGAGGAGAGCACTTCGGCGAGGCGGGCGAGGCGGTCGCGGAAGCCGGAGCGGGCGGAGGCGGCGGGCGGGGCGCCGTTCTCGCCGGCGGCGGCGCTGACGAGGTGCTGGACGGTTTCGAGGTCGATGTCGCCGCTGTCGCCGGGGACGGTGAGCAGTTCGTGGGCGAGGCCGGGCAGTTCGGCGGAGCCGCCGTCGAGCGCGAGTACGGCGGCGCCGGCGCGGCGGGCGTCACCGACGCGCTCCAGCAGCGCGTCGCCGGGCTCGTCGGGGGCGACGACGAGCAGGGTCTCGCCGCGGCCGGCGGCCTCCAGCCGGCCGAGTCCGACGCCGAGGTGGGCGGGGCCGGAGGCGGGCACCCGGTGGCGTACGAGGGTGGGGGAGAGGGCGGGGAGTCCGGACCAGGCGGCTTCGTCGTCGAGGTGGGCGGCGAGGTGCCACGGCTCGTACGCGGCGGTCCCCACGAGCAGCAACCCACCGCCCTGCGCCTCGACGGCACCCCGCAGCACCCCGGCAAACCGCCGCGCGGCCCCGGGCCACTCGGTCCCGGCCAGCACTTCCCGCAAGAGCGCGACACGCACGGCATCCATGCCCGGATGCTGCCGCAGCGGCCGTGGCCCCGCAGCGAAACCCGGGCACGTCACCGTTTCGGGTCCGACGCCCGCCCCGGAGCGGCGGGGGGCCGGGGGCTGCGCCCCCAGACCCTCCGAGGGCTGCGCCCCCAGGCCCTGGGATGCCCCGGCGTCAGGCGCGGCGGCGTTCGCGCAGGTGCCGCGTCCAGGGCGCTCCGTCGCCCCGTGGCTGGAGCGGCGCCGGTGTTCGGCCGCCCCGGCCGGGGCTCGGAGCTTCGCCCCCGGTCCCCGGGGGCGTTCGGGCGGCTTCCGCCGCTGCGCCCCGGTGCCCGGCTCCCTGCTTGCAGCGATACGGCTATGCGATGACCGCGGTGGCTTCGACTTCGACCAGGAGGTCCGGTTCCCCCAGCGCCGCAACGCCGCGGACGAAACCCTGAACTGCCTCGTCCGCGCCATCGACCGGGCCAAAGCGAACAACCGCTTCCGCGGCGAGGTCGACCCGCTGGAACTGGCAACACAGAGCTGGACCATCGGCCACGGACTCGCCTCACTTGTCGCCACCGGCCCCCTGCCGCACCAGGCACTTGCTCACGGTGTGCCCGTGCTGACCGCACTGTTCACCAGCGCGGGAGACGAACCCGACCGATGTCGCCGCTCGGTCGAGCACGGCTGGGCTGGAGCCGGGTAGCCCCAGCCCGGTCCGGCCCTCGTGACCGGAGAGACAGGCCCTGGAAGAGCCCCTCCGTCCCCCGCCCCCGCAACCGCCCTCCCGGCGCCCCCCGCAGGGGTTACGCGCGGAAGGGTCCCCTGACCTCGTACGTCACGCCGTCCGTGCCTGCCACGAAGCCGCTTTCGCCCCGCTGGGACGAGAAGTACAGCCGCGACCCGTCCGGGGAGAACGCCGGGCCCGTGATCTCCGACTCCGGGTGGCCGTCGATGCGGACCACCGGGGCCACCGTGCCCGTGGGGGTGATGATGTTGATCTCCATGTTGCCGCCGTCCTCCGCGACGTACAGGTCGCCGCCCGCGCGGCCCGTGATGTTGTCGACCGTGCCCAGCGGCTCGTCCGCGTCGTAGACCACCGCGAGGGCGTTCGCGCCCGCGTCGTAGGCCCAGACGCGGTTGTCGCCCTTCGTGGTGAAGTAGCAGACGCCCGCCTGCGGCGAGTAGTAGCAGCCCTCGCCGCCGTCGAAGTGCAGCGACTCGTCGACCTGCGCCCGGGTCTGCTCCCAGGGCCACGGCGCGTCCGGGTCCGGGACCTCGCGCCACTCCACCGCCCCGCCGCCCGCGTCGCACAGGACGTCGAGGCGGCCCGACGACAGCGTGCCCCACGCTCCCCAGGACGCCGGCGTGAAGCGGTAGAAGCAGCCGTCGTCCTCGTCCTCCGTGAGGTAGACGACCCGGCGGTCCGTGTCGCACGCCGCCGCCTCGTGCTTGAAGCGCCCCATCGCGCCGTACGAGGACGCCGAGCGGTTGCCGTACGGGTCCGTCTCGTACACCTTGCCGCGGTACGTCTCCTCGCACGACAGCCACGTGTTCCACGGCGTCGCCCCGCCCGCGCAGTTGAGGTTCGTGCCGTCCAGGATGCGGCGCGCCGCCGTCACCGTGCCGTCCGGGCCGAAGCGGAGTGCGGAGACGCCGCCGATCAGCGGGAGTTCGGAGTTGGAGACGTAGATCCAGCCGTCCCCGTCGGCGAAGCACGCGCCGCCGTCCGGCGCGCCGTGCCACGTGATGCCGCCGACCGAGCGGGTGGAGCGGGCGACGACGCGGCCCGTGAAGCCCTGCGGCAGCGCCAGTCCGTTGGCGTCGGGCGCCAGCAGCGGGCCGTACGGGCTGTCCGCCGCCGCGGCCGCCGCCGGGGTCGCGGCGGCGTGCCAGAGTCCGCCGGTGACGGCGACGGCGCCGGTGCCTGCGGTCACTGCGCGGAGAAACGAGCGGCGCTCCATGGGGGGTCCTCCCGGTCCGGGGTGGGTGGCGCGTACGGGCGAAGGGGTGCCCGCGTCACGATGCCCACCCGGCCGGGAGCGGTGAACTGGTCCGGATCACAAATCTGGGCGAACATTCTGTGACGCAGGCCGCCCGGTTCCCGGCGCGGCATTGCGTCAGACAGACGATAAAATGGGTCCGTGCCTCAACTTCGCCTCGCGCTGAATCAGATCGACGCCACCGTCGGCGACCTCGCCGGCAACTCCGACGCCGTCGTCCGCTGGACCCGGCACGCGGCCGACCGCGGCGCGCACTTCGTGGCCTTCCCCGAGATGGTGCTCACCGGCTATCCCGTCGAGGACCTGGCCCTGCGCTCCTCCTTCGTCGAGGCGTCCTGCGCCGCGCTGCGCGCGCTCGCCGGGCGGCTGGCCGCCGAGGGCCTGGGCGAGACGCCCGTGCTCGTCGGCTACCTCGACCGCAGCGACGAGCGCCACCGCTACGGGCAGCCCGCGGGCTCGCCCAAGGACGCGGCGGCCGTGCTGCACCGCGGCGAGGTCGTCCTCACCTTCGCCAAGCACCACCTGCCCAACTACGGCGTCTTCGACGAGTTCCGCTACTTCGTCCCCGGCGACACCATGCCCGTCGTGCGCGTCGCCGGCGTAGACGTCGCGCTGGCCATCTGCGAGGACCTGTGGCAGGACGGCGGCCGGGTGCCCTCCGCGCGGATCGCCGGCGCCGGCCTCCTCGTCACCGTCAACGCCTCGCCGTACGAGCTGAACAAGGACGACACCCGCCTGGACCTGGTCCGCAAGCGGGCCCAGGAGGCGGGCTGCACGACGGCGTACGTCGCGATGACCGGCGGCCAGGACGAGCTGGTCTACGACGGCGACTCGATCGTCGTCGACGCGCGCGGCGAGGTCGTCGCGCGTGCCGCGCAGTTCACCGAGGAGTGCCTGCTCGTCGACCTCGACCTGCCCGCCGCCGCGGCGCAGCCGCCCGCCGGGATCGCCGACGACGGGCTGCGCATCGAGCACGTGACGCTGTCGGCGGAGCCCGTCGCGCCGTACCCCCGCCGGTACGCGGGGGTCGTCGCCGACCGCCTCACCGACGAGGAGGAGATGTACACGGCGCTGGTCACGGGGCTGCGCGCGTACGTCGAGAAGAACGGCTTCGGCTCCGTCCTCGTCGGCCTCTCCGGCGGCATCGACTCGTCCCTCGTCGCCGCCGTCGCCTGCGACGCGCTCGGCGCGGACCAGGTGTACGGGATCTCCATGCCGTCGCACTACTCCTCCCAGCACTCCCGCGACGACGCCGCGGAACTCGCCCGCCGCACCGGGCTGCACCTGCGCAGCGTCCCCATCGGCCCGATGTTCGACGCCTACATGGAGTCCCTGGGGCTGAGCGGGCTCGCCGAGGAGAACCTGCAGTCCCGGCTGCGCGGCACGCTGCTGATGGCCGTCTCCAACCAGGAGGGCCCGCTCGTCCTGGCCCCCGGCAACAAGAGCGAGCTGGCCGTGGGCTACTCGACGCTCTACGGCGACTCGGTCGGCGCGTACGGCCCGATCAAGGACGTCTACAAGTCGGTCGTCTTCCGCCTCGCGAAGTGGCGCAACGCGGCGGCCGCCGAGCGCAACGAGATCCCGCCGATCCCGGAGAACTCCATCTCCAAGCCGCCCAGCGCCGAACTCCGCCCCGACCAGCTCGACACCGACTCGCTCCCGGACTACGACGTACTCGACGGGATCCTGGAGCTGTACGTCGACCGCGACCACGGCAGCGCGCAGATCGTCGCCCGCGGGTACGACCCGGAGCTGGTGGAGCGGGTGTTGCGGATGGTCGACACGGCGGAGTACAAGCGCCGGCAGTACCCGCCGGGCACGAAGATCTCCCCGAAGGGTTTCGGCAAGGACCGCCGGCTGCCGATCACCAACCGCTGGCGGGAGCGGGCGTAGCCGGTCCTCCGGGCGACCGCGTGACGCCAGTCCGCCCCGTCCACGTCAGCGGTCGGCACTGCCGTGCGGGCGGGCCCCGGCTACCGGCCGGGGATGTCTTGACGGCAGCTGACCTGTGCCTCGTGACCTGTTGCCCTACGGTCCCGTCGTGCGGCCGGATGCAGGCACGGAGGTCGCAGAGCGGAGCGTAGCGCCAGGGCGGGTGGTCGACGCGGGCGGTGCACAAGGCGGTTTCGGCATGGCGGCGGGTGCCGCGGCGGCGATGACGGTTCTGACGCTCGGTGCTCTTCGGGACTCATCAGAACCAGGCGGCGTCGGCACGACCACCGCGTGCCGCTCCATCAACGAAGCCGTCGACCCGCCGGGCAGCCTCGCCCCGACGCTCGCCGAGGCAGCCCGGACGGCGTCGATGAAGGCGTAGTCCTGGCGACTCCTGCGAAAGCTCCGCTGCTCGACCACCCGGATCACGGGATTCGTCCGGCTTTCCTCAGCCTGCATCTGGCCAGCTCAGACCGAGGAGCGAAAGGACTCACCGTCGGAGGTCGGTTATCTGGCCGGCCAGGGTGCGAAAACCTCCACTCGCTGGAGTAGACATTGGGTGTCGGTGTGTGTATGGTTTCTCTTGTAGCCAGAGATCAAAGAGGCCGGGCAGAGATGAACTGCCGGCCGGCAGGACGGTGCGGTGGTGGAGTTCCGAAGCCAGGTTTGTGGCAGGAAGGCGACGGGACTGACGGCCGGACCGGGTGGCCCGCAATGATCAAGGGTCGCCGTGAGTAGTACCGCAGTACAGAAGTGAAGTTGGCATCACCAGCAGTAAGTAAGTGATTGATTCCAGAGGGAAAGAAACGGAGGAGCCAGACACCATCAGGATCGCCCGGGCACATGTCTGGGCCCGGGTACCGCAGGACATCGATAGTGAGGTGGTCTCCGGTCAAGCAACCGCGATCCCCGCGCCCCCGGCAGCGTTCTGCCCGGGTCCGCGGAAAGAGAACGCCGGCGCCGTGTCAGGGCCGGCAGATGGTGTAGCAGTTCCTTCGGGGCCCTGGTGCCAGATGGCACCAGGGCCCCTCGACGCATTCCATGTATGTCACCAAGAGGTGCGATGACAGCAGATGATTCGTTCGGCCGACTCGACGACGACGACTACCCCGCCTACACCATGGGGCGGGCCGCCGAGATGCTCGGCACCACCCCAGGCTTCCTCCGAGCCCTCGGCGAGCACCGCCTGATCACCCCTCTGCGGTCCAAAGGCGGCCACCGCCGCTACTCCCGCTACCAACTGCGCATCGCCGCCCGTGCCCGCGAACTCGTCGACGAGGGCACCCCCATCGAGGCTGCCTGCCGCATCGTGATCCTGGAAGACCAACTCGAAGAAGCCCAGCGCATCAATGCCGAACACCATCGCACCGACTGAACGGCCCCCCGCAGTCCGAGCAGCTGGAACCTGGCCTGCTCAGGAGCCTGCGGGTCACGTCCACGGGCTCGGCGGGCTTCCCGATCCGGCGGCGCGACGGGTGCGCCGGCGCGGCGTCACAGGTCCACCGAGGCCCGTACCGGGCGGTGGTCGCTGCCCGTCTCGCCGAGCACGTCGGAGCTGACCGGCTGCACGCCGCGCAGCAGGATCTGGTCGATCCGCGCCATCGGGAAGTCCGCCGGCCAACTGAAGCCGAAGCCGCTGCCCGCCGCGCCCTGCGCGGAGCGCAACTGCGAGGTGACGTTCGCCAGCGCGCGGTCGTTCATCGTGCCGTTGAGGTCGCCGAGGAGCAGCACGCGGTCGATCGGCTCGTTCTTGATGGCCTCGCCGAGCGCGTTGGCGCTCGCGTCGCGCTGGTTGGCGGTGAACCCGGCGTCGAGCTTCACCCGCACGGACGGCAGGTGGGCGGTGTAGAGCGCGAGCCGCCCGCCGTCGGTGGTGACGGTGGTGCGCAGGGCGCGGGTCCAGCCCATGTGGATGTCCACGGGCCGGGTGTCCGACAGCGGGTACTTGCTCCACACCCCGACCGTGCCCGCCACCTCGTGGTACGGGTACGCCTCCGCGAGGCCGTCCTCGTACGCGGGCCTGTTGTCCTGCGTGACCTCCTGGAGGGCGAGCACGTCGGCCCCGGACTCGACCAGTTTGCGCGCGGTGCCCGCGGCGTCGGCGTTCTCCTCGGCGACGTTGTGGCTGACGACGGTGAGGTCGCCGCCGCCCCCGGACTTGTCGGTGAGCAGCCCGCCGAAGAGGTTGAACCAGACGAACACCGGCAGCACCAGCGCGCAGATCGCGGTCAGCGACCGCCGCCACAGCGCGCACACCAGCAGCACGGGGATGGCAAGGCCGAACCACGGCAGGAAAGTCTCGACCAGACTGCCCAGGCTGCCGACCCGGTTGGGGATAGCCGCGTGGCCCATCATCACGATGCCGACGAGCAGCGCGAGCGCGGCGACCGCCAGGCCGCGGCGCCAGGTGCCGGGGCCCAGGCCCTCGCGGAGCCGGCGGCGCCAGTACACCGAGCGTGACTCCGCGGGGGCGGCCGCGTGCGTGTTCCCCGTGCCGCGCCCGGTCTCCGCCATGTCCACGTGCGTCATGCGCTGTTCCTCACGTCACTGCACTCACCGGTCTGCCCCCGTTACCCCTTACCCGACGAACGGGACGGCGCCGCGAGTTGCGGACGGGGCGTGCCGGAAGGTCACCGTAGCGAAACCGGGACATTTCATCGGTCAGATGAACGCACCCCGTCGAGCACGGCGTCGACGATCCGCGCGGCGGGCCCCGCGGGCGGCGGCTGCCCCGGGTAGAGCACGGCGCGGGCCAGCACGGGTCCGGTGAACAGGTCGGTCAGCAACTCCGGGTCGAGGTCGGCGCGGAGTTCGCCGCTCGCGACGCCGCGGCGCAGCACGTCGCGTACCGCGGCCCTGCGGGGCGCGAGGACCGTCTCGCGGTAGCGGCGGGCGAGCGCGGGGTGGGCGCCGGCCTCGGTGAGGGCGAGGTGCAGCAGGGCGGCGGAGCGCCGGTCGAGGGCGTGGGTGCGGAGGAAGTCCACGAGCGCGACGAGGTCGTCGCGTACGGACCCGCCGCGCGGGCTCGGCGGCGGACCCGCCACCGTGGCGAGCACGTCGGCCAGCAGTTCGTCCTTGCCGGGCCAGCGGCGGTAGATCGTGGCCTTGCCGACGCCCGCGGTACGGGCGATGCGCTCGACGGACAGTTCGGCGGCCGAGACGCCCCCGTCGACCAGGCGGAGCACGGCGTCGGCGATGGCGCGTTCGACGGCCTGGCGGCGCGGCCGGCCGCGCCGCGGCCGCGGCGGTCCCGGCGGCCTGCCGGCCTCGCCGGGGGCGGCCGGGGCGGGCGGCTCGACGGAGGCGGACGCCTCGTCCCGTACGCCGGTACGCGTGCGGTCCCCGTACGGCGCGTCCTGCCGCCGCCCGTCGCCTTCCCCGTGCCGCTCCCTGAGAGCCACCGTGCCGTCCGCCTGCCCTTCGTCCGCCGCTACTTCTTCCGCGTGGAAGGTTCATTCTCCCTGTCGTGCGCCGGCTCCTGCCCGGCCCGGTCCTTGGCGGGCATGAACACGGCGGCCACCACCGCGCCCAGCACCGCCGTCCCCGCCGCCGCCAGCGACGTCGCGTGCATCGCGTCGATGAACGCGCGGTTGGCCTCCGGGATCAGCTTCTTCCCGGCGGCGCCCGCCTTCTGCGCGAAGGCGCGGGTGGCCTCGATGGACTCGCCCGCCGCGCTCGGCGCCCCCGCCGGCAGGGTCACCTTGCCGCGGTAGACCGACGACAGCAGCGAGCCGAGCACGGCGACCCCGAGGGCACCGCCGACCTGCCGGAAGGTGTTGTTGACCGAGGACCCCGCGCCGGCCTTCTCGCGCGGCAGCGACTGCATGATCGCGGTGGTGGCCGGCGGCATGACGTGCGCCATCGCGGTGCCCATGACGAAGAACAGCACCTCCAGGATCCACAGCGGCGACGTCTCGTCCAGCAGCAGGAAGCCGGCGAAGGCGGCCGCGATGCCGAGCATGGCCACCGTGCACACCGCCCGGGCGCCGAACCGGTCGACGACCAGCCGGGACCGCGGCGCGAAGATCAACTGCGCGACGGCCAGCGGCAGCAGGAGCAGCCCGGAGTCCAGCGGCGACAGGCCGCGCACGCTCTGGATGTAGAAGACCATGAAGAACGTCACGCCCATGAGCGCGAAGAACACCAGGCCGATGACGGCGACCGAGGCCGAGAAGCGCGGGTTGCGGAACCACCGGATGTCGAGCGCCGGGTGCCGGCTGCGGCGCTCGTACCAGACGAAGAGCCCGATGACGACCGCGCCGACGAGGATCGCGCCCCAGACCTCCGGGGCGCTGAAGTCGGCGCGCTGGCCGCCCCGGACCACGCCGTAGACGATCAGCACCAGGCCGGCGATGGACAGCAGTACCCCGGTGGGGTCGAGCCGGCCGGGGTTCGGGTCCTTGGAGTCGGGGACCAGCAGCACCATGCCGATCAGCGCGACGCTGATGATCGGCACGTTGACCAGGAAGACCGAGCCCCACCAGAAGTGCTCAAGGAGCAGCCCGCCGGTGATCGGCCCGATGGCGATGGCCAGGCCCACGGAGCCGGCCCAGATGCCGATGGCCCGGGGCTGCTCGTCGCGCTCGAAGACGTTCACGATGATCGCCAGCGTGGCGGGCAGCACGAACGCGCCGCCCATCCCCATCAGGGTGCGGAAGGCGATCAGCTCCGCCGGGCTGCTGGAGAACGCGGCGAGCACCGAGCCCACCCCGAAGACGACCATGCCCCCCAGCAGCACCCGCTTGCGCCCCAGCCGGTCGCCCAGGACGCCCGCGGTGAAGAGCAGGCCCGCGAAGGCCAGGGTGTACGCGTCGATCGCCCACTCCAGCTCGCTCTGGCTGGCGCCGAGGCCGGTGGGGGCGGGGGTGGCGATCGTCTTCATCGCGACGTTGAGGATGGAGTTGTCGAGGACGACGACGAGCAGGCTGAAGACGAGGACGCCGAGGATGGGCCAGCGGCGCCGGTGGACGGCCGGGGGGATCTGGTGCGCGGTGTCCATGAAATCCACGCTAGCCTGCATTCCGAGACGGCGCCGTTCCGTAACACAAAGCCCCCGCAAAGGCGCGGTCAAGAGGGTAAGCGCAGGTCAAAGGCCCGACACGCGGGGGCGTGCGACCTTGCGCACAGGTGGCGGGGCCGGGGTGTCCTTCGCCGTCGCGGCGTGCCAGCATGGAAGTGGTCCGGGGACGCCGTAAGGGCGCCTCGAGATGACGAAGGAGCGTTTGCGATGACGCACGTTTCGCATGCCCGCAAGACGCCCGGCGGGGCCGATTCCGCCCCGGCGCTGTACGGCGGGGACGGGGGCAACAGCGGCCGCCGGGTGACGGTCCGGGACCTGGCCGGCGCCAAGCGGCGCGGCGAGAAGTGGCCCATGCTGACCGCGTACGACTCGACCACCGCCGGCATCTTCGACGAGGCCGGTATCCCGGTGCTGCTGGTCGGCGACTCCATGGGCAACGTCCACCTCGGCTACGACACGACCGTGCCGGTGACCCTGGACGAGATGACGATGCTCTCCGCCGCGGTGGTACGCGGCACCCGGCGCGCCCTGGTCGTCGGCGACCTGCCCTTCGGCTCGTACCAGGAAGGCCCGGTCCAGGCGCTCCGCTCGGCGACGCGGCTGGTCAAGGACGCCGGCGTGGGCGCGGTGAAGCTGGAGGGCGGCGAGCGGTCGCTGCGCCAGACCGAGTTGCTGGTGGAGTCCGGCATCCCCGTGATGTCCCACCTCGGGCTCACCCCGCAGTCCGTCAACGCCATGGGCTACCGCGTCCAGGGCCGCTCCGACGAGGACGCGCACCGGCTGGTGCGCGACGCGAAGGCGGCGCAGGAGGCGGGCGCGTTCGCGGTGGTGCTGGAGCTGGTGCCGGCGGAACTGGCCGCCGAGGTGACGCGCTCGCTGGAGATCCCGACGATCGGCATCGGCGCGGGCCCCGACACCGACGCGCAGGTGCTCGTCTGGACCGACATGGCGGGGCTGACCGGCGGCAGGATGCCGCGCTTCGTCAAGCAGTACGCGCAACTGCGGCAGAGCCTCGGCGACGCGGCCAGGGCCTTCGCCGAGGACGTCGGCGCGGCGGCGTTCCCGGCCGAGGAGCACACCTTCCACTGAGCCCGCGGGGGCGGCGGGCACTCCCGGCGCGGAGGATGCGCCGATGCGGTGATCTTATTAACTGCATGCGAGTGCCCGCCGTCGTGCCGACACGGCACCGGGCGGGGCCGCGCGGACGCTGGCGGAAAGACACCCCCGTCGGCGGCCCCTGTCGGCCCCCGCCGGCCCCGTGGAGAGGAACCCCGCATGCCCCCCGGACAATCCGGCCGCCGCCTGCTGCTCACCGGCCTCGCTGCGCCGCTGCTCTGGGCGGCCGTCACCGCCCCCGCCGAGGCGGTGGCGCTGCCCGCCGCGCCGCGGGCCGCCGCCTCCGTCCCCGTACAGGAAGACGCGCCGCACACCACCGGCGACGGCAAGAACCCCGGCCGCGCGCCCGCGATGGGCTCCCCGGGCGCCCCGGCCGTCCGTGGCGACGACGCCTGGCCCGCGATCACCGCAAGCGGCGTCTTCGCCGTCTCGCTCGGCGCGGCCGTGTACTTCTTCGGCTGGGGCCGCCGCCGTACGGCCTGACCCGGGCGCCGCCCGGCTAGCTCGCCGGGCCCTCGTTCCGGTCCTGGCCGCGGTCCTGGCCGCGGTCCTGGGCGGGGTCCTGGGCGCGGGCCAGCCGCGCGCGGCGTACGTAGAACCACGTCATGTTCGATGAGAGCCCGGCCAGCAGCACCCAGACCGCCCCGATCCAGTAGCCCTTCGCGAACGACACCACGGCCGCGGCCACCGACAGCACGCACACGACGGCGGTGAAGACGGCGAGCCGGTCGGCCTGCGCGAGCAACGAGGGGGTCTTGTGGGGCTCGGACGGCATGGGGGCGGGCTCCTCGGGGTATGGCGTGCGGGTCCATTGTGCCCCCACGCCCTACCCGCCCCGCACCGCCCCCGGACGTCGCTCGGGACGCCTGCCGACTGGCCGTCAGGACGCCCGCCGGCCGGCCCTCGCGATGCCTCCCGGCCGCCCGTCAGACGTCGGTCAGCCGCACCCCGGCGTGCGCGCGGTAGCGGCGGTTGACCGAGATCAGGTTGGCCACCATCGCCTCGACCTGGTGCGCGTTGCGCAGCCGGCCCGCGTACACGCCGCGCATCCCCGGGATCAGCCCGGCCAGGGCCTGCACGGTGTCCGTGTCCTCCCGGGCCTCGCCCAGCACCATCACGTCCGTCTCGATCCGCTCCACCTCCGGGTCCTGGAGCAGCACCGCCGACAGGTGGTGGAACGCCGCCGCCACCCGCGACTCCGGCAGCAGCGCCGCCGCCTGCTCGGCCGCGCTGCCCTCGGCGGGCCGGATCGGGTACGCGCCCTTCTTGTCGAACCCCAGCGGGTTCACGCAGTCCACGACGAGCTTGCCCGCCAGTTCCGCGCGCAGCGCCGTCACCGTCGCCTCGTGTCCCTCCCACGGCACCGCGACGATCACCACGTCGCTGCGCCGCGCGCACTCCGCGTTCTCCGCGCCCTCGACGCCGTTGCCCAGCCCGGCCGCCGCCGCCTCGGCCCGCTCCGCCTTCCGGGAGCCGATGACGACCCGCTGCCCGGCCCGCGCCAGCCGGTAGGCCAGCCCGCGGCCCTGGTCGCCGGTGCCGCCCAGCACGCCGACGACCAGACCGGAGACGTCGGGCAGCGCCCACGGGTCCTTACGGGCGGGCGGGGTGTTCTGCTCACTCGAAGTCATGCGCCGATCGTACGGTGATCACCCGCGCACCGGCAGCGGCTCACCCCGCGGGCGAGGCCGTGCAGGGCGCGTCGCCGCAGACGTCCACGATCCTGCCGGTGTTCAGGAACTCGGCCATCTGCCGCTGCGCCGCGGGCTCGTCGCGCGGGTCGCTGTGCGGGTCCCTGCCCTCGCTGGGCGGGGTGTTCGTCAGTGGCTGGTACGGGCTGCCGCTGTCCCAGACGAGCATCCCGGAACCGGCGTACGGGTAACGCAGTTGCCGCAGCCCCCAGTACGGCTCCTCGTCGGGGCTGCGCCCGTCGGCCACGGTGGGAGCGTGGATCCGGGCGCCGACCGTACGGGCCTGCACCTCCGCGGCGGTGGGGGAGACCTGGTGGTCGCCGTACGCGACGTGCATCAGCACCTGGTGGCGCGGGGTGCGCGGCAGCGGGTCCGACGTCATGTGCTGCGCGTAGCCGTTGGCCTCGCCGCGGTCCCAGACCATCTGCATGAGCGCGAAGCCGAGTTGCTGCCGCAGCTTGTCGGGGTACGCCCGGTCCAGGATCTGCTGGAACGGCGCGAAGTCGACGCTGCGGTTGAGGAGCGTGCTGTAGTTCATCCCCGGCACGCCCAGCACGGAGCGCGTGCTGTCCTGCGCCACGGCGGTGTAGATGCCGCCCATGATGCCGCCCTGGCTGTGGCCGGCGTAGCCGAGCCGGGCGCGGACGTCGATCGCGCTCGCGCCCCCTGCGCCGCGGAAGGCGTCGTCCGCGGCGAGCCCGTCCGCGTGCCGCATGAGGCGGCCGAGCCAGAGGGTGTTGAGCACGCCCTGCTGCAGCCGGTCGGCGACCGCGGGGAAGCGGCTGAGGTCCTGGAGCGTGCTGGCGACGAAGGGGATGTCCTCGTCCGCCATGCCCTGCCACTTCGTGGCGCACATGACGAAGTTGCCGCGGGCCGCCAGCTCGCGCTGCGTACGGGAGCCGACCTGCGTCTCGTTGCCGAGGAGCCCGTGGCCGTAGAGGACGGGCCATGCCGCCTCGCCGCGCTCGCCGGGGCCGCCGAGGGCGGCGCGCGGTATCTCGCACTGGAACGGCACCACCTGGTTGTTGCCCGGCGGCCGGGCGGGCAGCGCGTCCTTGCTGCCGCCGGCGCGGTGGAAGCCGGATCCCGGCGGGCCGCCGGGGGCGTCGAGGTAGCTGGGGACGTTGTAGACGCCGCGGACCGTGCGGGCGATCGGGTCGTCGGCGGGGTGGTCCTTCACCTCGTACACCAGATGCTCCGGTACGCCCTTGCCGAGGCCGGCGAAGGCGTCGTCGCGGATGTGCAGCATCCGCTCGCTCAGGCTGCGTTCGCTGGCGACGGTGAAGTCCCAGGCCAGGTAGAGCCCGCGGGAGGTGACGCCGGCGCGGTCGAGGTCGCGCCGGACCTGGCGGTGGTCGCGCTGGCGCTCGTAGAGCGGGTCGCCCTTGCGCAGCGCGGGTCCGTCGACGCGGCGGAAGGCGTCGGGCGCGGGGAGGGTGCGGCCGTCGGCGTCCTTGAGCCGGCGCAGGGCGACGACGTAGCGGTGGCCCTCCGCGAGGTTGCGCGCGGGGCGGACGACGAGGGCCCGGCGGGCGGGGTCCGTGGCGTTGGCGTCCAGCTCCGCCCAGTACGGGTGGCGCTTGCCCGTGTCGGCGTCGAGGAGCACGATCGGCGCGTCGCGGTCGAGGGAGGCGCCGATGCCGGTGAGCGGCGCGGCGCGGGTCTCGCCGAGGTCGACGCCGGGCACGTGGGCGAGGATCATCGAGCCGGGCGAGAAGCCGTCGCTGCGGTTCCACTCGGCGGGGTCGATGCGGGTGCCGGCGGCGTTGGCGGGCATGGCGGAGGGCTCGAACGCGATCCGGCGGCCGGTGTCCGTACGGCGGTCCTGCTCGGTGTACCAGTCGTTGGGGAACGGCAGCAGGCACTCCGCGGGGCCGATGGGGTCGCACCCGGCGCGGTCGCCGCCGCGGGGCTGCTCGGTCCGTACGGACCGCGGGGACCCGGCGGCCTGCTCGGCGAGCGCGGTGGGGGCGAGCAGGCCCAGCGCGAGCGCCGCGACGGTGGTCAGGACCGTGAGCCGAGCGCGCACCGGGGCCTCCAACGGGTGGTTACCGAACAGTTAACCGAGGTACTTAGTCAGGGCCGCGGGTGCTGTCAATGGCCGGGGCTTCAGCGATTACGCACGTGGTTCTCACCCAATCCTCAGACCGGAAGGGGACATTGGGAGTCATGAACGCGCTTGTACCCGTCTGTCCGAGCTGCGGCCGCGTGCGCTGCATCTGCCCGCCGTGCGCCCTGCGATCCCGCGGGACCGGTGTTGACTGGAGGGGTGAACTGCACCTTCTGCGCCATCGCGAGCGGTGAGCTCCCGAGTCACCGGGTGTTCGCGGACGAGGTGGCGGTCGGCTTCCTCGACGCCCGGCCGCTCTTCCCGGGACACGTCCTGGTGATCCCGCGCCACCACGTGGAGACCCTCACCGATCTGCCGGAGCCCGAGGTCGGCCCGTTCTTCGTACGGGTCAGGCGGCTGACCGGCGCCGTGGAGCGGGCCACGGCGGCGGCCGGGTCGTTCGTCGCGATGAACAACCGGGTCAGCCAGTCCGTGCCGCACCTGCACGTCCACGTCGTACCGCGCAACCGCAAGGACGGGCTGCGGGGCTTCTTCTGGCCCCGTACGCGCTACCGGGACGAGGAGCACGCCGTCGAGACGGCCCGGCTGATCCGCGCGGCGCTCGACGGCTGAACCGCCGGGCGCCGCGGGCCCCGAGGGAACCCGATCCGGAGCGGCGCCGTCCGAGAGACATGAACCGAACGACCCCCCTACGCACCTCGGCGGCCACCGCCGCCGCCCTCGCCACCGCCGTGCTGGCCGCCGGCTGCGGCTCGGAGGATGCCTCCGGGTCCGCCGGCGACGGCAGCCGCGGGGACGTCGATCCCAACGCCGGGCTCTACCGCGTCCAGGCCACGGTCCTGGCGAACGGCGAGCACGGCCCGCAGCTCTGCCGCACCCTCGCCGAGTCGATGCCGCCGCAGTGCGGCGGCCCGGACATCGTCGGCTGGGAGTGGGACGACGTACGCGCGCACCGCGCGAGGGACACCACGTACACCGATCCGCTGGACCTCGTCGGCACCTGGGACGGCGAGCGCTTCACCCTGGCCGAGAAGCCCCGGCCCGCCGGCGCGGCCACGGAACCGGGCGCGCCGGAGGCCGCCGCGGACTTCGACACGCCCTGCGCGGACCTCAAGGACGAAAAGGACCCGAAGGGCGGGAAGGACACGGCCGGCGCCGGCGGCGCCGACCGGCAGCGGGTGCTGGACAAGGCCGGGAAGATGCCCGGCTACGCCGGCTCCTGGCTCGACGGCGGCATCGTCAACATCAGGTTCGCCGGCACCGGTGACGGCGGCGGCACCGAGGCCGCCGAGCGTGAGCTGCGCGGCGTGTGGGACGGCCCGCTGTGCGTCGTCGGCGCCGAGCACTCGGAAGCGGAACTGACCCGCGTCCAGCGGCAGCTCGACGAGGACGTCGAGGGCATGCTCAGCTCCGCCGTCGACCCGGTGCGCAACGCCGTCACCCTCGAAGTCGTCGCCGCCACCCCTGAACTGCGGCGCGAACTGGACCGTACGTACGGCGAGAACACGGTGCGGCTGAGCGGCTGGCTGGAGCCCGTCGCCTGACCGCACCGCTCCCGGAACCGGGTCCCGCGCCGCTCCTCCCCATCCGGCGCGGGGCCCGCCGCGGCCCGCCCGGGACCGCGGCGAACCACGCCGCGGGCCGCGGCGAACCGTGCCGCGGCACCGCGGCCTGCCGCCCCGGGAGGAGCTACCTGCCCTCATGCGGCACCGGGGGATGATCTGACGACCCCGCTCCGTCTGGCAAACTGTCTCCCCATGGGCGCGTCGTATTCCCGGGACCTTGCACCCCGGCCACCGAAGATTGCGAGGACTCTTCAGGACCGGCGGACACCCGTCTCCTCGACCGATACGGACGCCGACGAGAGCCGAAGAGACCCGACACCCTCCCGGCAGCGCCTGCGCGCCCTCTTCGACCGGATGCGCTCGCCGCGCCCGCCGCGGCTGTGGTTCGAGATCATGCTCGTCGCGCTCGTCTACTGGACGTACTCCCTCATCCGCAACGCCGTGCCCGAGCAGGAGGCGCAGGCGCTGAAGAACGCGGACCGCATCTGGAGCTTCCAGGAGAGCCTGGGACTGGCCTTCGAGCGCTCGCTCAACCACGCGGTCGACGGCGTCACCTGGCTCGTCGTGTCGATGAACTACTACTACGGCACGCTCCATTACGTCGTCACCCTCGGCGTGCTCGTCTGGCTCTACCGCTGGCAGCCGGGCCGCTACGCCGCCGTGCGCCTCGCACTCGCCATCACCACCTGCTTCGCCCTCGTCGGCTACTACAGCTTTCCGCTGGCGCCACCGCGGCTGATGGAGGGCATGGACTTCGTCGACACCGTGCGGGCCCACGAGACCTGGGGCTCGATGTCCTCGGGCAACCTCGCCAACGTCTCCAACCAGTTCGCCGCCATGCCCTCGATGCACGTGGGCTGGTCGGTGTGGGCGGGCATCACCATCGCCGTACTGGCGAAGCCGCTGTGGGTCAAGCTGTTCGGGGTGCTCTATCCGACGCTGACGCTGCTGGTCATCATGGCGACGGCGAACCACTTCTGGATGGACGCGGTGGGCGGGATCATCTGCCTCAGCTTCGGCTTCGCTGTCTCGTACGCCTGGTACGGCACGATCGCCTACCGGCTGCCACAGAGGGTGGCGTCCACCTAGCTTCGAGACGTTCCGCGGGACGGTTGCGAGGTACGGCAGCCGGTGGCCGCCTCCTATCCTCGACCCCATGACCCGCCCCGATACCCCCGTCCCCGGTCTGCGCGAACGCAAGAAGCAGCGCACGCGGCAGTTGCTCTCCGAGACCGCGGTCCGGCTCTTCCTGGAGCGGGGGTACGACGCGGTGTCCGTGGCGGAGGTCGCGGCCGCGGCGGAAGTGTCGAAACCGACGCTCTTCCGGTACTTCCCGTCCAAGGAGGACCTGGTTCTGCACCGGTTCGCCGATCACCAGGACGAAGCGGCCCGGGTCGTGACGGCCCGAGGGGAGGGCGAGTCGCCGCTCGCGGCGCTGCGCCGGAACTTCCTGGACGGGCTTGAGCGACGCGACCCGGTGACCGGCCTCTGCGACCACCCGGCGGTGATCGCGTACCAGCGGCTCCTCTACGGGACGCCCTCCCTGGTCGCGCGGCTCGCCGGCTGGCAGGAGCGCTCGGAGCGGGCGCTCGCCGACGCGCTGGGCGGGCCCGCGGTGCCGGCCCGGCTCGCGGCGGGGCAGATCGCGGCGGTGCAGCGGATTCTCGCGGAGGAGAACGCGCGGCGGATCGCGGACGGCGAGAGTGCGGACGCGGTGGCATCGGATGCGAGGGAGGCGGCTGAGCTGGCGTTCGGGCAGTTGGCGAAAGGGATCGAACCGGGACGGAACCGCGCCTCATAGCGTGACCGTGTAAAAAATGTAACCGAGTTGCGTTATGTTGGGTGGATGGGCACCGCACACACCCTCGCCGAGACCTCCCTCGCCGACGAACGCCGCTATCACGAGACCTGCCGAGCCGCCCTCGGCGCGATGGCCGCGGGTGCCGACCGGCAGGTGGTCCTCGGCGAGCAGGCGTCCGCGTCCGGCGCCGACGCCGAGGTACTCGGCCACGAGCTGCGCAGCCAGGCCAAGGAACTGCACGAACTGCCGCCAGGGCCACTGTTCTTCGGCCGCCTCGACTTCGCCGACGACGCCGGGCAGGCGGGCGACCACGCCGGACAGCGCTACCACATCGGCCGGATGCGCATCACCGAGCACCCGTCCGCACCGCCCCTCGTCATCGACTGGCGCGCACCGGTCTCGCGCGCCTTCTACCAGGCAGGACCGAAGGACCCGCAGGGCGTCGAGACCCGCCGCCGGTTCGGCTGGGCGCCCGGCAGCACCGGCGGCTCCGACGACCTGACCAGCATGGAGGACGAACGGCCCGCGGCGGAGGCGACCCGTGGCGGCCGCATCCTGACCGGCGAGATCGAGCGCCCGCGCACCGGCCCGATGCGCGACATCGCCGCCACCATCCAGCCCGACCAGGACGACCTGGTACGCCGCGAACTCGCCGTCTCCGTCTGTGTGCAGGGCGCCCCGGGCACCGGCAAGACCGCCGTCGGGCTGCACCGCGCCGCGTATCTGCTCTACACCTACGCGCGGCAGATCCGGCGCAGCGGTCTGCTCGTCGTCGGCCCGAACCGCACGTTCCTGTCGTACATCTCGGCCGTACTGCCGGCGCTCGGCGAGACCGGGGTGCGGCAGTCGACGGTCGGGGAACTGGCCGCCGGGGAGCAGCAGGTGCGTGCGGAGGACGGCGCGGCGGCCGCCGTACTGAAGCACGACGTGCGGATGGCCGAGGTGCTGCGGCGGGCGCTGTACGCACGGGTGTCGGCGGACGGGATCACCGAAGGGGTGGCGATCCGCGACGGCTCCGCGTGGTGCCGGGTGCCGCCCGCGGAACTCGCGGAGATCGTCGCGGGCGTACGCGACGAGCGGCCGCCGTACGCGATCGGCCGCGAGCGGGTGCGCAGCCGGATCGTGGACCGTATCCAGCGGCAGGCCGAACGCCGGGCCGTGACCGTCACGGCCGCCTGGACGCAGCGGGTCGGCCGGGCCCGGCCGATCGGCGCCTTCCTGGACGCCGCGTGGCCCCAGGTGAAGCCCGCCGAGGTGCTCACCGCGCTGTTCAGCGACGCCGGGGAACTGGCCCGCGCCGCCCAGGGCGTCCTGGACGCCGGCGAACAGCGGGCGCTGCTCTGGGCGAGACCGCCGCGGTCCTTCAAGTCGGCGAAGTGGAGCGCCGCCGACCACGTACTCCTCGACGAGCTGTCCGGGCTCCTGGACCGCCCCGAGGGTTACGGTCACATCGTCGTCGACGAGGCGCAGGACCTCTCCCCCATGGAGGCACGGGTGATCGCGCGGCGCGCGGAGTTCGGCTCGCTGACGGTGCTCGGCGATCTGGCGCAGGGCACCACGCCGTGGGCCGCCCGCGACTGGCCCTCACTCCTCGCCCACCTGGGCCGGCCGCATGCCGAGATCGCGGCGCTCACCACCGGTTTCCGGGTGCCGGCCGCCGTGGTCGACCTCGCCAACCGCCTGCTCGGCCACCTCGACGTCGACGTCCCCGCCGCCCGCTCCCTGCGCCGGGACGGCGCGCTCCGGATGCTGCCCACCCCGGATGTCCTCACCACGACCCGGGACGCGGTACGGCAGGCTCTCGACAGCGAGGGCTCGATCGGGGTGGTCGCCGCCGCTACCGACGTCGACCGGGTGCGCTCGGTTCTGGAAGAAGCAGGCATCGCGACGGCGGGCCCCGACGACCTGGCCGCCCGCGTCACCGTCCTGCCCGCGACCGCCGCCAAGGGCCTCGAATACGACCATGTCGTCGCGGTCGAACCGGCGGCGATCACCGACGCCGAGGACGGGCGGACCGGCCTGCGCCGCCTGTACGTCGTGCTGACCCGCGCCGTCTCCCGCCTCGACGTGGTGCACAGCCGCCCGCTGCCGTTCCCGGCGAGGGCCACCTGAGACCAGTGCCGCCCGACACCGCATCGTGGACGGCGGTCATCCAGCGCCTGCGCGTCACTGCCGGCGGTCGTCCTCCGCGTCGCGGGAGCGGCGGCGGCGCAGGATGACGATGCCCGCGGTGCCGACGAGGAGCGCGGCGGCGGCGCTGCCGACGGCGTAGACCTTGTTCGAGGAGACCCAGGGCTCCGGTGACCACTCGTCGTCCGCGCTGGTGCAGGTGAGCCATTCGCCACGGGTCCCGCCCTGGAAGCAGACCGTCGTGGCGGCCGCGGGCGCGCGGTCCGCGGCGCCGGCGTCCCGCGGGGCCCGTACGTCGTCGGCGGCGTTGGCGGCCCGGAGGTCCCGGCTGTCGCGCTCGGTGCGGTCGGGGGCGGCGGTCACCTTCAGCACCCGGGTCGTGCCCGCCGGCAGCATGATCTGCCACGTCACCTGCTGCCCGGTCGTCTCGGCCCGGGGGGTCGCGGAGACGTAGTCCAGGGATTCGGGGAGGAGTTGGGTCACCCGGCCGTTCGGCGCGTTCGCCCCCGAGGTGTTGTGCACCGTGATCGCGTACGTCGTGCCGCCGTCCGGCGCGGCCCGGCGCTCCAGCGCGAGCCGGATCGGCGACGTCGGCAGCTCGGCCGGGGGCGCGTCGGGGGAGAGCGGCGGGGCGGGGGCGAGGGACGCCAGCAGCCCGGCGACCATCGCCGCGGAAGCGATCGCCGTACGCATTCCGTGCCACCTCGCTGTCGGTGCCGCCCTATCCGTGCCCGGCCGGTCTACCAGCGGGCCACGAAAAGAAAAAGGGCAAATCGCACGAACGACGCGCCATGCTACGAACGGCCCGCCGAACCGTCCCTCGTCCGGGCGAACCGGCCCGGCGGCGGATCTGCCGGCGGGTCAGGCCGGTTCAGCCCCGTAGAAGAGCCGCTCCACGACCGCGCGCGCCCGCCGCGTCGTCCGCCGGTACTCCTCCGGCAGCTCGCCGGCCTGCCCCGGCCCGTAGCCGAAGTAGCGAGCCACCGCGCCGAGTTCGCGTTCCGCGGCGGGGAAGGTGTCGCCCGGCCGGCCGCGGACCAGCATCACCGCGTTGCGCAGGCGCGTCGCCAGCAGCCAGGCGTCGTCCAGTATCCGCGCGTCCTCCGCGTCCAGCAGCCCCGTCTCCGAGGCCGCGGCCAGCGCCGCGCGGGTGCGGGTCGTACGCAGCGCGGGCACCTCGCGCGCGTGCTGCAACTGCAGCAACTGCACCGTCCACTCCACGTCCGCGAGCCCGCCGCGCCCCAGCTTCGCGTGCAGCGCCGGGTCCGCGCCGCGCGGCAGCCGCTCCGCCTCCATCCGCGCCTTCAGCCGCCGGATCTCGCGTACGGCGTCCTCGCCGAGCCCGCCCGCCGGGTAGCGCAGCGGGTCGATCAGCTCCGTGAACCGCGCGCCGAGGCCCGCGTCGCCCGCGACCGGCTCGGCGCGCAGCAGCGCGTGGCTCTCCCAGGTCAGCGACCAGCGCCGGTAGTACGCCGCGTACGAGGCGAGGGTGCGCACCAGCGGCCCCGACTTGCCCTCGGGCCGCAGGTCGGCGTCGACCAGCAGCGGCGGGTCGGCGCTGGGCAGTTGCAGCAGCCGGCGCAGCTCGTTGGCGACGGCGAACGCCGCCGCGCCAGCCTCCTCGTCGGAGACGCCTTCGCGCGGCTCGTGCACGAACATCACGTCGGCGTCCGAGCCGTAGCCCAGCTCCTGGCCGCCGAAGCGGCCCATGCCGATCACCGCGAACCGCGTCGGCAGGGTGTCGCCCCAGCGGGCGGCGGTCGCGGCGCGCAGGGCGCCGGCGATGGTGGCGGCGTTGAGGTCGCTGAGCGCGTCGCCCGTACGGTCGACGGCGGCGGCGATCCGGGCGTGCTCGTCCCCGTCGTGCTCCCGCCCGCCCTCGGCGTCCTCCTCGTCCTCCTCACCGGGTGCCGTGTGCGCCCCGTACGCCGTGATGAGGTCCGCCGCCGCGGTACGGAACAGCTCCCGCCGCCGTACGCCGCGGGCCGCCGCCACCGCCGCCTCCGGGTCCGTGTGCCGGCCGACGGCCGCCAGGATCTCCTGCTCCAGGTGCGCCCGCCCGCGCGGCCGCAGCCCCTGCTCGTCGCCGAGCAGCGCCACCGCCTCCGGCGCCCGCAGCAGCAGGTCGGGTGCCAGTCGGCCCGAGGACAGCACCCGCGCCAGGTTCTCCGCCGCCGCGCCCTCGTCGCGCAGCAGCCGCAGATACCAGGGCGTGCTGCCCAGCGCGTCCGAGACCTTGCGGAAGTTCAGCAGCCCCGCGTCCGGGTCGGCCGAGTCGCCGAACCAGCCCAGCAGCACCGGCAGCAGCGTCCGCTGGATCGCCGCCTTCCGGCTCATCCCCGACGTCAGCGCCTCCAGATGGCGCAGCGCCGCCGCCGGATCCTCGTACCCGAGGGCCACCAGCCGCTCCCGGGCGGCGTCCGGCGTCAGCCGCACCTCCCCGGGCGCGAGCCTGGCGACGGCGTCGAGCAGCGGGCGGTAGAACAGCTTCTCGTGCAGCCGCCGCACCTCGAAGGAGTGCCGCCGCCACACCTTGCGCAACTGCGACACCGGGTCGCCGCGGCCCTCGTCGGGCAGCAGCCGCGCCAGCGAGCGGCCGAGCGCGCGCAGCTCGTGCTCGCTCTCGGGCACCAGGTGCGTGCGGCGGAGCTTCTGGAGCTGGATGCGGTGTTCGAGGGAGCGCAGGAAGCGGTACGCGTCGTCCAGCGCGGCGGCGTCGGCACGGCCCACGTACCCGCCGGCGGCGAGCGCCTCCAGCGCGTCCAGGGTCGTACCACTGCGCAGCGAGGCGTCGGCGCGGCCGTGCACGAGCTGCAGCAACTGCACCGCGAACTCCACGTCCCGCAGCCCGCCGGGGCCCAGCTTCAGCTCCCGGTCGAGCTGCGCCGCCGGGATGTTCGCCACCACCCGGCGGCGCATCTGCTGCACGTCGGGGACGAAGTTCTCGCGCTCCGCCGCATGCCACACCATCGGCGCGATGGCCTCCGCGTACGCCGCGCCGAGCGCCGGGTCGCCCGCGACCGGGCGGGCCTTCAACAGGGCCTGGAACTCCCAGGTCTTGGCCCAGCGCTGGTAGTACGCGAGGTGGGAGGAGAGGGTGCGCACGAGCGGGCCGTTGCGGCCTTCGGGGCGGAGGTTGGCGTCGACGGGCCAGATGGTGCCCTCGGCGGTGGTGTCGGAGCAGACGCGCATGAGGCGGGCGGCGAGCCGCGTCGCGGCCTGCATCGCGGCGCGCTCGTCCGCGGGTTCCGCCCCCTGGCCGCCGCCCGGGGCGTCCTCGCGCGGCTCGGCGACGAAGATGACGTCGACGTCCGAGACGTAGTTCAGCTCCCGGCCGCCGCACTTGCCCATCCCGATCACCGCGAGCCGGCACAGCGCGGCGTCCTCCGGCTGCTCCTCGGCGGCGATCTCCACCGCCGCCCGCAGCGTCGCCGTCGCCAGGTCCGCCAGCTCCGCCGCGGCCTGCACCACGTCCGTCGTCCCGCACACGTCCCGGGCGGCGATCCCCAGCAGCGCCCGCCGGTACGCGACGCGCAGCGCGTCGGCCCGCGGCAGCTTCGCGCCCCGCGGCCCCCAGACGCCCTCCGCGAGCGCCTGCTCGAACTCCGCGGTCGTCGGGTGCAGATCGGCCGCCTCGTACGTGACCAGCGACTCCCAGTCGTCCGGGTGCCGCGCCAGATGGTCCCCCAGCGCCTCCGACGCGCCGAGCACCCCCAGCAGCCGGTCGCGCAGCGGCTTGGCCGTCACCAGCGTGTCGAGCAGCACCTGCCGCCGCTCGGGACCCAGCGCCTCCGCGAGCCGCACCAGACCGAGCAGTGCCCGGTCCGGATCCGCGGTGCCGCCCAGCGCGTCGAGCAGCACGGGATCGTCGCGTACGCCGTCGAGCACCGCGGACTCCAGCAGCCGCCCGGCGTCGGCCGGCTCCCCGAACCCGTACCGCAGCAGCCGGGTGAACGCACTGCTCCTGCGCCCCTGCGGAACCGCCATCGCGCGCCCCGCCCCTACAGCACCGGGAGGCTCTTGCGCAGCTCGAAGGCCGTGACCTCCGAGCGGTACTCCTCCCACTCCTGCTTCTTGTTGCGCAGGAAGAAGTCGAAGACGTGCTCGCCGAGCGTCTCCGCGCAGATCTCGCTGCGCTCCATCAGCCCGATCGCCTCGCCGAGGTTCTGCGGCAGCGGCTCGATGCCCATCGCGCGCCGCTCGGCGTCCGTCAGAGCCCACACGTCGTCCTCGGCGCCCGGCGGCAGCTCGTAGCCCTCCTCGATGCCCTTCAGACCGGCGGCCAGGAGCATCGCGTACGCGAGGTAGGGGTTGCAGCCGGAGTCGATGGAGCGGACCTCGATGCGGGTGGAGCCGGTCTTGCCGGGCTTGTAGAGGGGGACGCGGACGAGGGCGGAGCGGTTGTTGTGGCCCCAGCAGATGTACGACGGGGCCTCGCCGCCGGCGCCCGCGGTGCGCTGGGAGCCGCCCCAGATGCGCTTGTACGAGTTCACCCACTGGTTCGTCACCGCGGACACCTCCGCGGCGTGCCGCAGCAGTCCGGCGATGAAGGAGCGGCCGACCTTCGAGAGCTGGAACTCCGAGCCCGACTCGTGGAAGGCGTTGCGGTCGCCCTCGAAGAGCGACAGGTGCGTGTGCATCCCGGAGCCCGGGTACTCGGAGAACGGCTTCGGCATGAACGTCGCCTGCACGCCCTGCTCCAGCGCCACCTGCTTCATGATCAGCCGGAACGTCATGATGTTGTCGGCGGTGGCCAGCGCGTCCGCGTAGCGCAGGTCGATCTCCTGCTGGCCCGGCGCGCCCTCGTGGTGCGAGAACTCCACCGAGATGCCCATCGACTCCAGCATCGTGATCGCCTGCCGGCGGAAGTCCATGCCGACGTTCTGCGGGGTGTGGTCGAAGTACCCCGAGTTGTCCGCGGGCACCGGGCGGCTGCCGTCGACCGGCTTCTCCTTGAGCAGGAAGAACTCGATCTCGGGGTGGGTGTAGAAGGTGAAGCCCAGGTCGGAGGTCTTGGCGAGGATCCGCTTCAGCACGTACCGCGGGTCGGCGAAGGACGGCGAGCCGCCGGGCATGAGGATGTCGCAGAACATCCGCGCCGTGCCGGGCGTCTCCGCGCGCCAGGGCAGCACCTGGAAGGTGCCGGGGTCGGGCTTGGCGAGCATGTCCGACTCGTGCACCCGGGCGAAGCCCTCGATGGCGGAGCCGTCGAAGCCGATGCCCTCGTCGAACGCCTGCTCAAGCTCGGCGGGTGCGACGGCGACGGACTTCAGGAAGCCCAGCACGTCGGTGAACCACAGCCGCACGAACCGGATGTCGCGCTCCTCCAAAGTCCGGAGCACGAACTCCTGCTGCTTCTCCATGGTCCACATCCTCGCAGGTGACTCGGTGGCGCGGGCGCGAGCCCTCAGTATCACGGTAGGGAGTTTCCACCGCGTTTCGCACCCCGCGGGTGCGCCTGCGGCGGGCGGGGCGGGGTGGGGGGTGCGGAAGGGGTGGGCGGGGGTGGCGGGTGATCGGTGGTGCGGGTGCGGGCCGTCGGTGTCACGGTAGGGAGTTTCCCCCGCGTTTCGCACCCCCGGGGCGGGGGCGGCGGACGAGGGGCGGCTGCAGGGAGGGGCCGGGGTCAGGACGGGGGGCGGAGGGTGGTGCCGTCCGGGAGGGTTGCGGTCAGTTTGGCGCGGGCGCCGCGGTCCGCGGCCGTGGCCAGGAACCGGCCCGCCGCCGCGCCGCTCACGCCGCCCGAGGCGGTGACCGAGGTGACGTCGCGGCTGCCCGCCGCCAGCACGTACCACCTGCCGGAGCGCGCCTTCCACAGCACGCCCGCCAGCGCGTGCGGCGCCCGTACGCCGCACGCCGTCGTGTCCCGCGCGCGGGCCGCCACCGCGCCCTGCTGCCGCGCGCCGGCCGCCGGCGGCTGGAACTGCGCCAGGGCCACCCCGCCGGTGCCGCGCCAGGTGTCGGCGCGGGTGCACACCCAGGCGGCGGTGCCGCCCGCCTCGGGCAGCGGCTGGCCGGCGAAGGTCCAGGAGTTCACGGACCGTACGCCGTGGGCGCGCAGCGCGGCGAGGTGGCATGCGGTACGGGCCCAGCGGTCGCGGGCCGCGGCGCCGGCGACGTCCGTGGCGGCGGCCGGCGGGCCGTACGTCAGCCTGGCCGGCACCAGCTCGCCGAGGTCGGTCGTGAGCTGGGCGGGTGCGCCGGCGCCCGCGGACGGGCGGGTGCGCAGCTCCAGGGCGGGCCAGGTGGTGCAGTGCTGCTCGGCGGTGGCCGTCGAGTCGTCGGGGGAGTCGGCGTCCGGGGTGCCGTCGGCCGGGCTTTCCGCGGCCGGTGCGTCGGTCGTCCCCGTGTCGTCAGCCGTCCCGTCCGCCGCCTTCCCGCCGGGTGCCCCCGTGCCGGTCGGTGCGGTGCCGGGTTCCGCGGGCGCGGTGGTGGGGAGCGGGGTGCTGGGGACGGGGGCGGTTACGCCGTCCGTGTCGCGGTCGACCCGCCGCGCCTCCGCCGCCGGGTCCAGCAGCTCGCGCAGCGAGACCCCGGAGACCCACGGCGCGGTCAGATAGCGGACGTTGCCGTCCGTGCGGCCGACGACGACGGCCAGCGCGCTCGCCGCGTCCGCCGCGTCGGCGCGGGCGAAGTCCAGCACCGCGGCGCCCGGTTCGTCCCGCACCTCCGCGTACCGCACCAGTCGCAGGCCGTCGTGGAAGAGGACGACGGTCGCCCGGTCGACGTCCCCCGCGTACAGCAGCCGCGGCGGGCCCGCGGGCGGCCCCGCGGCGGTGCCGGGCGTGGCCGAGACCCGTACGGGCTCGCCGGGCCGGGCCCAGACGGCCAGCGCCCGGCGCAGCAGCGCGGCGTCGCGGGTACGGGCGCCGCGGGCCGGCCAGGCGGCGAAGTCGGCGCGGCCGGCGCGCTGCCAGTCGTCGCGGCCCGCGACGGCGAGCTGCGCCGGGTCGAGGGCCTGTTCCGCGAAGGCGTTGCGGGCGTACGGGGCCGCCGCCGCATCGTCCGCGCCGCCCCCGGCGCCGGGGACGCCGAGCAGGGCGACGACGGCGACGAGGGCCGCGGCGGCGGCGAGCGCGGCGCGGGTGTGCTGGCGGCGCCGGAGCAGGTCGGTGGGGCGGGCCTGGAGCGCACAGGGGTCGAACTCGGGGGAGAGCAGCAGCCGCCGCTCCGCGCTGCCGGGCGGCTCGGCGACGCGGTCGGCGGCGGCGAGCGCGGCCCCGGGGTCCTCGGCACCGGCCGCCGCGAGCAGCCGGCGCACGGCGGGGTCGGGCAGCGCTTCGAGGCCGCGCAGCACGTACGCGGCGCGGGCGGGCGCGGGGAGCGCCGCGAGGGCCCGGTCGAGGGCCAGTTCGTCGGAGCCGCCCGGGCGCGGGTGGAGCCGCAGCCCCCAGAGCCGGGGCAGCGGGCTCGGCAGCCCGCCGGTCCGCGGCAGCCGGAGCCGACCGCGGGGCCGCCCGGCGTCGAGCGCGGCCCGTACGATCCGGAGCCGCACGTAGGCGTACCCGGCCCCGGCGTCCCCGTCGTTCCGCCAGGGCGCACCGGGGCCGAACCGCACCTCGGCCCCGTCCGCACCGCCCGCGGAACCGGCGCCCCTGGCCGCGCCGCCGCCCCCGGCGCTCCCGTCCGCCCGCTGGCCCGGCACGGCGCCCGGCGGCACCCCGTCACGCACGTCGTCGCCCGGCATCCGGTCCTGCGCCCCGCAACCCGGTGCCCCCGGTGCCGTACGCCCCCGCGGCAGCGAGCGCTGCACCAGGCCGTGTGCCGCCAGCACCCGCCTGCCGCGGTCCTCCTCCGCCGGCAGCAGCAGATACGCCAGCCGCGTCAGATGCGCATAGTGCTCGACGACGGCGGCCTCGGCCTGCTCGACGTCGACGGGCGGGGGGACGGTGTCCGCGGGCGGTGGCGGCTTCGCGGCGCCCCGGGCGGTGACGGCCTGCTGATCCACGCTGGGTTGAACGAGTGAATCCTCAGATGGTCACTCCGCCGCGGCGCCCGGCCCGGCCGCCCGTGCCCGCCGCCCGGCCTCACCCGCTCGTCCACCCGCCGAACTCCACCGTCCCCCGCACACCCGCCGCCGCCGACATGAACAGCCCCGCGTCCTGGGTCGCCGCCGTCCCCGGCACCGTGACCGTCGCGACGGTCCGCCACGTCGCCCCGGAGTCCGTCGAGCACGCGCCCGTGAACGTGTCCCCCGCCCGCGTCAGCCGCAGCGTGACCGGTGCCGTGACGCCCGTGATCCGGCGGTACGTGTCCAGCGTGCCGTCGCCGTTCGAGTCGTACGACAGCACCACGCCGTTCGCCGGCGTCACCGCCAGGTTGAGGAACCCGGCCGCGCCCGCCGTCCGCAGGTCGTTGCGGGCGACGATGCCCGCCCGCGCCCACGGACCCGTCGGCGCCTGCGCGTCGACCGTCAGCGTCACCGTGCCGCCGGAGGCCAGCGACCCCGGCCGGAAGACCGCGCCGAACTCCGCCGTCGCCTTCCACATGTCCGCCCCGCCCCCGTCGACCGCCCAGCGGTCGCCGAGCTGCCCGAAGACGGCGGCGTTGGTGGTGACCGTGGCGAGGCCGTCGGCCAGCGGTCCCGCGACGAACAGCGTGCCCGGGGTGTGCACCGCCACCGGCTCCTGCCCCGCCATCCCGTACGCCGTGCGCACCTCGTACGCCAGCGGCGTCAGCGGCTTCGCGGGCGGCCCGGCGGGCGCCCGTACCTCCCACGCGTGCTCCGCCCCACCCGCCGCCGGCACCGCCGGCAGGGAGACCGCACCCGGCGGCGCGGCGTCGAGGCCCGTCAGCTCCAGCTCCACGGCGCCCGTGGCGGCCAGCCCGCACATGTTGCGGAACCCGGCGGTCAGCCGCCCCTTCCCGCCCGGCGCGAGCGCGGGCGGATCCGCCACGGCCGTCACGACGCCCTGGTACGGGGCCGTGGCCAGCACGTCGTGGACGCGGCGCGCGAGGGTGTGCGCGTTGCCGGAGGGACGCTCGGGGTAGCGGTTGCGCTGCCGCGTCCAGGGGTCCTCGACCGCGTACCAGTCGAAGGGCTCAGGATCCCGCCCCGCCGCCAGCGCGTCCTGGAGCTCCTCCAGGTAGGCGCGCCAGCGCGGCGCGTGGACGTCGCGGATCAGCCCGGACCAGTCGCGGTTCGCGTAGTCCGCGAGGTGCCCGCCGTCGGCGGTGGGGCGGTCGGCCCAGGTGGTGACGAGGACTCGGGCGGTGCGCTCCAGCAGCGCGGCCTCCGCGTCGTCCGCGGCCATCCGGCGGGCGTCGGCGAGCCACGGGCCGAGGAGGAACGCGCGGTGCGCGCCGGTGGTCTCGTCGCTGAGCGCCATCAGCTTCAGCCACAGGTCGGACAGCGTGCGGAAGGTGGCCGCGTCCTCCCGTTCGTACGCCGCCTTGAGCTGCGGCAGCAGCACGCGGGACCGGCTCGCGAGCGCCTGCCGGGCGAGGTCGACGAGGTCGTGCCGGTACGCGTCGGAGGCGCGCAGCGCCGGGGCGACGCCCAGCAGCGCCCCGAACGCCTTGTCGAACTCGGCGAGGTCGAAGGCCGGCGTCTTGGTCGCGTAGTACGCGCCGGAGCGGGCGTCCAGCGACGGGCGGGCGGCGAAGATCGAGTCGTGCGGGCGGCCGTCGGCGCTGGAGATCGCGTACGCCGTCTCGCGCAGCGCCGCGAACGCCGCGCGCGCCGCCGGGTCCGCGCCGCCGTAGCGCACGGCCGCGTACTCGTCGAACCACTCCTTCCGGTCCACCGGCTCGGCCCGCCACGCCAGCTCGCTGAACAGCTCCAGCGCCGCCGGGTCGCGCTCGGCCGCCTCCGGCATGTACGCGGTGCCGACGCACGCGCTGCCCGGCTTGTCCCGCCAGGCGGCGAACCGCTCCGCCCACATGTGGGTCTTGGCGCCGATCGTGGTGCGGCCGCCGAAGTTGGGGATGGTGCCGAAGGCGTACGGCACGCCGCCCCAGTCCGTCTCGCGGTCGGTGACGCGCTCCAGGTCGGACAGGCCGTCGACGACGAGCATCCGGCCGGGGTGGGCGAGTCCTTCGAGGAGTTCGCGCCGCGGGTTCTCCTGCCAGCCGAGGATGACCCACGTCGCGCCGGGGCGGGCGGTCTGCAGCGCGGTCTCGACGGCGCGCGCGGCCTCCGGCACCGGGACGTCGCCCGGGTCGCCGCCCTCGTGCAGCAGGTCCATCTTCAGGTGGCCTACGGCCCCGAAGAGGTCTTCCTGGTGGCGGTAGAACGCGGCGGCGACGTCGCGGAAGACGTCGGTGCGCGGGTCCAGCCAGTCCGGGCGGGGCAGGCCCGCCCAGGTGCCCTGGGGGACGGTGCGGGCGCCGGGGTTGCGGTCGGCGAAGCCGCCGGGGACGGTGCCGAAGTAGCCGGGCAGGACGGGGGAGATGCCCAGCTCGCGCATGCGGGCGGTGATGCGGCGGCCGAGTTCGGTGCGCTCGGCGAGCAGCGCGGGGGAGACGGGGCCGCCGTAGTCGCTCATGTTCTGCAGCAGCCACCACGGCTGGTGGCTGGGGGCCGGCAGCCAGGCGCGGGCCTCGGCGTCGGAGTAGCCGAAGTCCTGGAGCAGCCGGTGGTAGACGGCCTCGGTGCCGGGGGTGACGAGCACCTGGTTGCAGCCGTGCAGGGCGAGCACGTCGACGAACCGCTCCCAGCGCGCCCAGTCGTGGTACGGGCCGGTGTAGCCGTCGTGCGTGTCGTTGAGCGCGAACCGGGCCGGGACGGTGGCGCGGCGCTCCACGGGGGCGGCGGGCGCGGGGAGGCGGCGGGGGAGCCGGGTCTGGCTGCCGGACCAGGAGACGACGGCGCGGCAGGTGTACTTCAGGTACCAGTGCACGCCGGTGAGGAGTACCGCGGGGCTGGTGCCGCCGACCTCGATCCGGCCGGCCCGGCCGCGTACGGTGAACCGCTCCTCGCCGTCGAGCGCGGTGAGCGCGAACTGCCCGGCGTGGTCGGGCAGCAGCCGCTCCAGCGCCTCCCGGGCCGCTGTCACGCCGAACCCCCTGCCCGCGGCCGCCGCCGTGCCGCCTCCGGCCGTCACGCTACGGGCCTGCGCCTGCCCGCCGACGAGTGCCGCGCCGGCGCCGAGTGCGCCGGCCGTGCCCAGGATCGTGCGTCGCGTCATGTCCGTCATCAGCGGACCGTAGCCACGCGCGGGGCGAGGGGGCAACGGAGGGAAACGGGCGAAAAGTGACCGCGTACAGCCCGGCGCCGCAAGCGCTGTCTTCCGGGCCGGTACGGGAGCCCGCAGACCCGGGAGCCCGCAGACCCGCGCCGCGGGCCCGGCCCGGCTCCGTCAGCCGCGGTCCAGGTACGCCAGCACCGCCAGCACCCGGCGGTTGTCGTCGTCCGACGGCGGCAGCCCCAGCTTGCTGAAGATGTTCGACGTGTGCTTGGCCACCGCCCGCTCCGTGACCACCAGCCGCTCCGCGATGGCAGCGTTGGACCGCCCCTGCGCCATCAGCTCCATCACCTCGCGCTCCCGCGGCGTCAGCGTGTTCACCGGCTGGTCCTGCGCCGCCCGCCGGCTCAGCAACTGCGAGATGACCTGCGGGTCCATGGCCGTACCGCCGCCCGCCACGCGCCGTACCGCGTCGATGAACTGGTCGGCGTCGAACACCCGGTCCTTGAGCAGGTACCCCACCCCGCCGCGCTCGTCCGCCAGCAGCTCGCGCGCGTACAACTGCTCCACGTGCTGCGAGAGCACCAGCACCGGCAGCCCCGGCCGCTTCGCCCGCGCCTGCAGCGCGCACTGCAGGCCCTCGTCCGAGAACGACGGCGGCAGCCGGACGTCGACCACCGCGACGTCCGGCTCCAGCTCGTCCAGCGCCCGCGCCAGCTCCGGGCCGTTGTCCACCGCGGCCAGGATCTCGAAGTCATACGCTTCGAGCATGCGGACGAGACCGTCCCTCAGAAGGAAGAGGTCTTCGGCGATGACAGCGCGCACGGAATCTCCAGGGTCACCATCGTGGGGCCGCCGACCGGGCTGTTGACGGCCAGTACGCCGTCGAATGTACCGAGCCTGCGCTCCACCCCGGCCAGCCCGGACCCCTTGTCCAGCGACGCGCCGCCGCGGCCGTCGTCCGTGATGGCGATCCGCAGCATGCCGTCGCGGTGCCCCATGTCCAGCCACACGCGCTGCGCCTCCGCGTGCTTGATCGCGTTCGTCAGCACCTCGCTCACCGCGAAGTACGCCGCCGACTCCACCGGCTCCGCCGCCCGCCCCGGCGGCGTACCCAGGTCGATGTCCACCTCGACCGGGACCGGCATGCGCAGCGCCAGTGCCCGCACCGCGTCCGCGAGGCCCCGCTCCGCCAGCACCGGCGGGTGGATGCCCCGTACCAGGTCGCGCAGCTCCGTCAGCGCCTCGGCGGACTCGCCGCGCGCCCGCGACACCAGCTCCTTCGCCTTGGCCGGGTCCTTCTCGATGAGCGCCTCGATGGTGCCCAGGCTCATGCCCATGGCGACCAGCCGGGCCTGCGCCCCGTCGTGCAGGTCGCGCTCGATGCGGCGCAGTTCGGCGGCGGAGTTGTCGACGGCGTCCGAGCGGGTCTCGGTCAGCCGCGCGACCCGCTCGGCCAGCTCGACCTCGCGCGGCGCCAGCACGCCCTTGGTCATCTGGAAGTGCAGGCCGAGCAGGCGGTGGCTGGTGAAGAGGCCGACGGCCAGCAGGGCGGTGCCGAGCCCGGCGGCCATGAGCGCGGTGGCCTGCGAGGACACCGGCACGAAGCCGTACCAGTAGGTGTTGTCGCCGCCGCCGGTGATGGGGTCCCAGACGCCGGCGGCGATCACGTACCCCTCCAGCGGATAGAAGGTCAGCGCGACCGTGACGACGGCGAGGACCGTGCCCGCGAGCATGTCGGTGAACAGCCAGCGCAGATCGCGCCAGGTCGCCGGGTCGGTGAGCATGTGGCGGGTGCGCTGCGCCTGGCCGATGAGCCCGCCTTGCAGGTTCGGCGGCCAGGGGCGGTACGTGGCGGGGATGCGCACGTCCGCCCACTGGGCGGCGAGCAGCCGGCGCAGGTTGGCCTGCATCCGCACGCCCTCCAGCACCCAGGGCGTCGTCATCAGGCCGATGCCGAGCACGGGGATGAGGGCGACGGAGACGAGGGTCAGCACGAAGAGCGTGATCGAGACCGCGGTGCACAGCACCGTCAGTGCCAGCGCCCGCACCCCGGTGAGCGCCCAGTTCCGGAAGATCATCTCCGTGTTCCCCTCTGTTTCCGCTGCTCCCTGCCGGTCCCGCGCCCGTTCCTGCGCGGGTCCCGGCTCGCGCGGCCCGCTTCTCCGGCCGCATGTCACAGTCTGCCGCGCGGCCCGGACGGGGGCACGGGTCCGTACCCCCGGGCCGGGGTGTAGCTAGCACCACCACGCCGTACGGGACGAAGGGACACACCGGGTTTACATCCGGGCAACGGACGGGAAACCGCGGCTTGCGACGCTGCCCGCGGCGGGCGCGCGTGCTGCGCGCCGCCCTGCACCGCACCGCACCTGTACGAACGAAGGACGGCGACCGTGAGCTACAAGGCCGAGTACATCTGGATCGACGGCACCCTGCCCACCGCCAAGCTGCGCTCGAAGACCAAGATCGTCGAGACCGGCGCCGAGCCGCCCCTCTGGGGCTTCGACGGCTCCAGCACCAACCAGGCCGAGGGCAGCTCCTCCGACTGCGTCCTCAAGCCCGTCTTCACCTGCCCCGACCCGCTGCGCGGCGGCGCCGACGTGCTCGTACTCTGCGAGGTCCTCGACACCGACCTCAGCCCGCACGCCTCCAACACCCGCGCCGAGCTGCGTGAGGTCGCCGAGCGCTTCGCCGGCCAGGAGCCGGTCCTCGGCATCGAGCAGGAGTACACCTTCTTCCGCGGCTCCCGCCCCCTCGGCTTCCCCGAGAACGGCTTCCCGGCCCCGCAGGGCGGCTACTACTGCGGCGTCGGCGCCGACGAGATCTTCGGCCGCGAGGTCGTCGAGGCCCACCTCGGCAACTGCCTCAAGGCGGGCCTCGGCCTGTCCGGCATCAACGCCGAGGTCATGCCGGGCCAGTGGGAGTTCCAGGTCGGCCCGCTCGGCCCGCTGGAGGTTGCGGACCAGCTCTGGGTCGCGCGCTGGCTCCTCTACCGCACGGCCGAGGACTTCGGCGTCTCCGCCACCCTCGACCCCAAGCCCGCGAAGGGCGACTGGAACGGCGCGGGCGCGCACACCAACTTCTCCACCCGGCGGATGCGCGAGGACTACGAGGCGATCGTCGCCGCCTGCGAGGCGCTGGGCGAGGGCGACAAGCCGCTGACGCACGTGCGCGCGTACGGTGCGGGCGTGGAGACCCGGCTGACGGGGGCGCACGAGACGGCGCCGTGGGACGAGTACTCGTACGGGGTGTCGGACCGCGGGGCGTCGGTGCGGATCCCGTGGCAGGTGGAGAAGGACGGCAAGGGGTACATCGAGGACCGGCGGCCGAACGCGAACGTGGACCCGTACGTGGTGACGCGGCTGATGGTGGACACGTGCTGCGCGGCCCTGGAGAAGGCGGGCCTGGACTGAGCCCGGGCCTCGGGGTCGTACGGGGCCGGGTTCTCGGCGTTCAGGGTGTGCGGACCGGGGCACGGCGGCCGGCGCGGGGGGCGCAGCCGCTGCGCTCGGAGCGCGTGGCCGTGGCGGGGTTCGCACTGCCGGGGTCCCCGCTGGCGCCGGCCGCTCGGTGCGCGGCGGGGGTCCGGGTACCGCGGACGGCGACGGCGGCACTGAAGTCCGGGGGCTGCCGGGGCCGCGGGGTTTGCGGGTCCTACGGGAACGTGACCGGACACCACCCGTGCCGCTCCGCGGGTTGGTGCAACCGGCTTTTTCGCTCGCCCTATCGGCCGCGTCGCGCTGGCCTGGGGCCGGGGAGATGCCGAGGCTGAATGCATGTCAGGGGCGCGGCGGGTCTGGACGGCGGTCGCCGCCGCCCTGCTGAGCGCGCTGACGGTGCTGCTGCTGTGCCGGTACACGGTGGCCGACCCGGCGTACTACACGGGCGCGGTGCGCGAGGCCGACGGCTACCAGCGCGTCTACGACGAAGTGCTGCCGGACCCCGCCGTCCGCCGGGCGCTGCGGACGGGCGCGCTGGGCATCCCGCTGCGGAGCGACGCGGTGGTCGACAACCTGCCGCTGCTGGTCCCGCGCCCGGCGCTGGAGCAGGCGGCGGACCGGCAGGCGCGGGCCCTGGTCGCGGCGCTGACCGGCACCGGCAGGGCGGCGGCAGGCAACGACTGGCGCGGGCCGGTCACGGAGAGCGCGACGGAAGCGGGCAGCGACCAACTGCGCGCGCTGCGCGAGGACGCGGACCCGGCCGCGGCCCGCGGCCTCACCCACCTCATCACCCGCCTCCGCGAGTACGTCACCCCCGGAGACCAGTCGCCGACCCCGACGTCGGCGCTGCGGGAAGCGGTGGCGACGTTCGTCCACGACACGTGGCCGCCGAGCACGGCACGCCGCATCATGACGGCGCTGGACGAGGTCCTGCCGGGAGCGGAAGCGGAACCCCACACGCCGACGGCCGGTGCAGGAGCCGCGGATCGGAGTTCGGTGGGGGAGGTGCGCCCTCCGTTGGTGGGTCGGGGCGATGAGGTGGGGCGGCCGGGCTTGTGGACGGTGGGGCGGGGAAGTGGTGCGGCGGGCGGCGAGGCGGCGGCGGGCGGAAGGGAGCCGCGCGGGCCGTTGACAGTGGGTGGGCAGGGGGCGGAGCTGCGCCCGCCGTTGGTCGGGGCGCCGGGTTCTGAGGCTTCGGTGGGGCCGGGGACGGAGGGGCGTGGGCCGTACGTCGCCGTGGGGCGTCCGCCGCTCGTGGCGTCGGGCAGTGCCGCGGGGGACGGGCGGGGAGCGGTCGTCGGTACGGGTGGGGGAGTCCCGGCGGTGGGGGAGCAGCGGGTGCCGTTGGTGGTGGAGGACCGGGCCGGGGGCGGTACGGATCCGGCGTCCGCGGCGTCGTCGAAACTGCCGGGGTGGGGTCCTGAGCGGGGGGCGGTGGTACGGACCGTGCTGGCCGCGTCCGCGTCGTGGTGGGCCGTCGCGGGGGTGGCCGCCGGGGCGGCCGGTGCCGGGGTGCTGGCGCTGCGCGCGGCGGCCCGCGGCGGGCGCTTCCGGGCGCGTACCGCGGCGGCGGCGTGCGCGGGCGCCGCGGTGCTGACCGCCGCCGCGGGGGCGGCGGTGTGGGCGGCGCTGCCGGCGTCCGCGGGGCTGGTGCCGGACGGCCTGCCGCCGAGTGTGGCGGCGCTGCTCGCGGACGTGGTGGCGGGCCTCTACCGCGAGGCGGCCCTGGCCTGGGCCGGGGCCCTGCTCGCCCTGACCCTCACCGCCACGGCCCTCACCACCTCCGAGACGGCCCGCAAAACCCTCTACCGCACCCTCACCCGCACCGCGGGCCCTACGGCGGCTGCGACTGCGCCCGCCTTCGGGGCCGTACGGGCGAACCCGCACCGCGCCCCCGACACCCCCGTGCCAACCGGAGCCGACTCCGAGACGACCACCGACTCGCAACACTCCACGACACCGCCCCCACCGAGCCGTACCGCCACCGCCGCACCAGGGACGCCCCACCACCCCAGCGCCGCCGCCACCCCTCCGCCCTCCGCCCCCACTTCGCCCGCTCCCACCCGCTCCCGCCGCCCGGGCAGCCCCGCCACCTCCGCGCCGCTCTCCGGCTCCGCCCCGCCCGCGCCTACTGGCCCTCGTTGGTTCCGCCGCCCGCGAAGCGCCGCTACCCCCGCGCCCCTCCCCGCCGACGCCACCCCGCCGCCCTCCGCCCCCGCCTCGCCCCCGGCCCTCCGCGCCTCCTCGCCCGCCACCCCCCGTCCCCGCTGGGCGCGGCAGCTCGGGCTTGGGGTCGCCGGGTTCGTTGCGCTTGCCCAGGTGTGGATGCTCGTCGGGGTACCGGCCGGGGATTCGCTTGCCTGCAACGGTGACGTCGCCCTCTGCGGGCGGCCGTACGACCAGGTCGTGCAGGTCGGGGCGCACAACGCCATGGCCACCGTGCCCGACGGGTTCCTCGGCGCGCACCAGGACGTCTCCCTCACCGGGCAGCTCGACCGCGGTGCCCGCGCGCTCCTCCTCGACACCCACTACTGGGAGACCGCCGAGCGGCTCGTGCCGCCCGCCGGCACCGGGGGGCTCGATGCCGCCGCCCGGGCGACCCTCGTACGGGCCGTCGACTCCGTCGTCCGCCCGCGACCCGGCACCTGGCTCTGCCACGGCCCGTGCCGGATGGGCGCCACGCCCCTCACCGCGCAACTGCGCGAGCTGCGCGACTGGCTGGAGGAGCACCCCCGGGACGTGGTGACCCTGATCCTCCAGGACGCCATCACCCCCCGCGACACCGCCCGTGCCTTCCGCGCCGCCGGCCTCGGGCCGTATCTGCACCGCCCCGACCCCGATCCCGCCGCGCCCTGGCCGACGCTCGGCGAGATGGCCGACTCCGGGCGGCGGCTCGTGGTCTTCGCCGAGGAGGCCGACGGGCCCGCGCCCTGGTACCGCAACTTCTACGAGTACGCCGTCGAGACCCCGTACCGCGCCCGCGAACCCGGCGACATGAGCTGCGCGCCCCACCGCGGCGGCAACGACCCCCGCAAGCGGCTCTTCCTCCTCAACCACTTCGTCACCCACGGCATGGGCGCTCCCCGCGCCGAGGCCGCCGCCGTCAACGACGCCGACGCCATCGTCCACCGCGCCAGGACGTGCGCCCTGCTGCGCGGCCGGATGCCCACCATCATCGCCGTGAACCACATGACCCTCGGCGACGCCGTCGGTGCCGTACGGCGCCTCAACTCCGAGACACGCTGAGCACACCGAGCCCCGGCCTTGCCCCCCGGGGCGGCGGCCGTCAGTCGCAGCGCGTGCCCTTCTTCGGGCGCTTGCCGTCGAGCAGGAAGTCGTTGACGTTCCCGTCGACGCACGAGTCCCCGGTGATGTAGCCGGTGTGCCCGACGCTCTCGAAGGTCAGCACCACGGAGTCGTTGTCGAGTTCCTTCGCCATGTCCGCCCCGCCCCGGTACGGGGTCGCGGGGTCGCCGGTGGTGGCGACCAGCAGCGCGGCGGGGGCCTTCGTGGCGCGTACCTGGCGTGATTCGTTGTCACCCGGTACGGGCCAGCCCGTGCAGGTCAGCATCTGGCCGGCCATGAACGTGCCGAAGACCGGGGACGCCTTGGTGAACTCGCCCTTGGCCTGCTCGACGTCCGCCGCGGTGTAGCGGTCGCTCGTGTCACGGCAGGTGACGGCGGTGAAGGCGGCGTCCGCGTTGCCCTCGGCGGCAGTCGCGAGGAGCCCCGCACCCGGCACCCCCGCACCCCGCGCCGCCGCGCCGCCGCTCCCGCCCGCAAGCCGGACCATCGGCGCCCCGTTGCCGTCCCCGAGCGCGCTCAGTGCGTGCCGCAGGTCCGGCCACAGCTTCTCCGAGTACATTGCGTTCTTCAGCGCGTCGACGAACGTCGACTGGTCCAGCTCCCCCGCCGCGGTGTCGATCTCCCGCTTGTCGAGCAGGCTGAACAACTGCCGCGTCTCCTTCTTCGCCTTCGCCGTGTCGTCGCCCAGCGGGCACTCCGACGCCCCGCGCTTCGTGCAGTCCTTCGTGAAGTCGTCCAGCGCGCGCTGGAAGGCGTGCGCGTTGGCGAGGTAGGTCTGCTCGCTGTTCTTCATCGGGTTCTCGACGCCGTCGAGGACGACCCGGCCCGTCCTGCGCGGGAAGAGGTGCAGGTAGTTCGCGCCCAGCTTGGTGCCGTAGGAGAAGCCCAAGTACGTGAGCTTGTCCTCGCCCAGCACCCCCCGCAGCACGTCGAGGTCGCGGGCGGAGTCGGCGGTGCCGACCCATGGCAGGAGCTTCCCGGAGTCCTCCTCGCACAGCTTGCCCTGGAGTTCGCGGAACGAGGCGAGCTTGTCGATCTCCGCGCGGTCGTCGGGGGAGCGGTCCAGGCTCTTGGCCTGCCGCGCGGACGGGCTCGCGCACTGTACGGGAGGGGTGCTGTCGCCGACGCCGCGCGGGTCGGGGGCGACGATGTCGTAGCGCTCGTTGAGCTTCGTGAACTTCGCGCCGAGGCCGCCGAGGCCCTCGACGCCCGACTCGCCGGGGCCGCCGAAGTTGAGCACGAGGGAGCCGATCCGGTCGCTCTTGGCGCCGGTCGCGGGCAGGCGGGCGACGGCGAGGTGCAGGTTGCCGCGGTCGGTGGCCGCGTAGTCGCGGGGGACCCGCACGCGGCTGCACTGGAGCCGTTTGAGGTAGCCGGGGGGCTTGCGGCCGGTCTCCTTCGCCGCCTCCGCGACCTTGCGGCCGCAGTCGGTCCAGTCCACGGACTGGTCGTAGTACGAACCGAGCGACCCGTCGCCGTCGGCGGCGGGTCGCTTCGCGGGGGCGCCGGCCGGACTCGCGGCGGTCAGCGCGAGGGCACCGGCGACCGGCAGGACCGCGACGACGAGGGCGGCGCGGCGGGACGCGGAACGTCGGCGGCCGGCGGGGGATATGTGGTATTTCGCTCCCATGGAGCACACGCTACGGGCGGCCCCGTACCTCCGCACCCGCGGCGCGGACCGCCGGACACCCGGCGACGTACCGCCGCGGCACCGGGCAAAAGGGGACGCGCCGCGGGTCCGGCGGCTGCGATGCTGGCCCGCATGGCTGATCACGACCACGGCGGCGCCCCGCGCGTCGTCGCCGCGCTCGATGCCGTCGGCGTCCGCCGCCACACCACCGGGCAGGTCATCCTCGACGACGTCGACTGGACCGTACGGGCCGGGGACCACTGGGCGCTGCTCGGCCCCAACGGCGCGGGCAAGACCACGTGCTGCGGCTGCTCGGCGCACTGACGCACCCGACGACCGGCACCGTGGACGTCCTCGGCCACCGCATCGGGCGGGTCGACATGCGGGAGCTGCGCGCCGTGATCGGCCTGGTCTCGGCGGCGCAGAAGGTGCCGCAGGACGCCCCCGGGCACACCGTGGTCCTCACCGGCCACAGCGGCACCGTGCAGCCGCTGTGGCGCACGTACGACGCGGCCGTCCGCGAGCGCGCGTACGAACTGCTGGCGGAGCTGGACTGCAAGGAGCTGGCCGACCGCCCGTACGGCGTCTGCTCCGGCGGCCAGCGCGCCCGGCTGCTCATCGCCCGCGCGCTGATGGCGGACCCGGGGCTGCTGCTGCTCGACGAGCCGTTCAACGCGCTCGACCTGCCCTCCCGCGAGGATCTGGTCGACGCCCTGCAACGCCTGGCCGAGACCCGCCACGGGCTGGCCACCGTCATGGTCACCCACCACCTGGAGGAGCTGCCGCCCACGACGAGCCACGCGCTGCTGCTGCGCGACGGCCGCGTGGCGGCGGCGGGCCGGGCGGCGGAGGTGCTCAGGGGCGCGCACCTGACGCACTGCTTCGGCCGTCCCATCGAGGTCCACCACCACGCGGGCCGCTGGCAGGCCCGCTCTCCCCGCCCGTAGCCGGGCACGCCCGCGCGCGCCCCAACTGCCGTACAGCCGTACAACCTTCACCCCGCCACACAGGTCTTCCTCACACCCGCGGACACCGTCCGCCACCGACCGGGAGGCCCCAGGTGACCCATCAGCCCCGCCGCCGCGCCCTCGTGGCGCTCGCCACCTCCGTCGCCCTTGCCGGCGGCGGCCTGACGGCGGTGGCCGCGCCACCCGCCGCGGCGGCCCCGAGCGGGCTCAAGGGCGACTTCGACGGCGACGGCTACCGCGACGTGGTGATCGGAAACCCCGCGGCCACCGTGTCCGGCAAGTCCTACGCCGGGGCCGTGGCCGTGCTCTACGGCTCCGCGGCGGGCCCGGACGGGAGCCGGCACGCGGTGTACCACCAGGGCACCGCCGGCGTCCCCGGCTCGCCGGAGGAGGACGACTACTTCGGCGAGACCGTGGCCGTCGACGACTTCGACCGCGACGGCTATGCCGACCTGCTCGTCGGCGCGTCGCGCGAGAACGTGAGCGGGGACGTCGACCGCGGCACCCTGACCCTGCTCTGGGGCGGGCCCCGGGGGCTGAGCGGCGCCGCCGCGGTGAAGGTGGCGAACCTCCCGGACACCGGCTGCGCCCTCGCCGAGGGCCTGTACGCCGGCGACTTCGACGGCGACGGCGCGCCCGAGGTGAGCGTGGCCGCCCGCTGCGCGGCCTTCCACCTCCGGGGCCCCTTCACCCGCGAAGGACGGCCGCAGAGCCAGCAGCGCGACCCCCTGTTCGGCACCACCCGCGGCGGCGCCTACGGGAACGTGGACGCCGACCCGCAGGCCGAGCGCATCGTGTTCGTCGGTCTGATCGACGGCCGCCCCGGCGGCACCGTCTACGTCGACGACTGGACCGGCGCCGGCTACACCCGCACCCTCCTCACCGGCGCGGGCGGCCTGACCGGCGAGGTCGGGGACGTCGACGGCGACGGCTACGGCGATCTGGTGACGGGATACCCGGACGAGACGCGGAACAGCGGGCGGCCGTGGCCCGTCGGCGGCACGGTCGAGGTCTGGTACGGCGGCCCGGACGGCATCGACGAAACGCAGCGGCCGCAGCGGATCCACCAGGGCACCGCGGGCGTCCCGGGCGGCGGCGAGCCGGACGACCGGTTCGGCGCGTCGGTCGGCGTCGCGGACACGGATGCCGACGGCCGCGCCGAGGTGGCCGTCGGCACACCCGGCGAGGACTTCGCCGGGGAGTCGTTCGCCGGGACCGTCACGCTGCTGCGGGGCACCGCGGACGGGCTGACCGGCGCCGGGGCCCGGCTGCTCCACCGGAACACCGCGGGGGTGCCGGGGGCTGCCGCGAAGGACGACGGGTTCGGCGCCGCGGTCGCGCTCGGCGACCGCAACCGCGACGGCAGGGCCGACCTGACCGTGGGCGCTCCGTGGAAGCCCGCCGGGGGCTTCGTCTGGCACGCCCGGGGCACGGCCGGCGGCATCACGACGACCGGTTCCTTCAACGTCACCGCCGCCCGCGCCGGGTTCGGCGGCGACTTCCCGGGCTTCGGCGAGGTGATCGCCCGGTAGCCGGGCCGCCCGCTGCCGCCAGGCCCGCCCCCGGCTACACGCCCGGGGGCGGGCGGTGGCGTTCGCCCGGCCAGTCCAGGGTGAGGCGGTGGGCGCGGGGGAGTTTGGCCACCACCAGGTCGTACGAGTCCTCGATCATCTCCAGCACCAGCTCCTCGGGCACGGCGCCGTCGAGGCGGACGGTGTTCCAGTGGCGCTTGTTCAGGTGGTACCCGCCGACGATCTCCGGGTGCGTGGCGCGGAGTTGTACCGCCAGGTCCGGCTCGCACTTCAGGCTCACCGACAGCGGCGCGGCGGCCAGCTCGCTGAGCGCGAACATCTTGCCGCCGACCTTGAAGACGGAGATCGCCTGATGCCGGTCGAAGGGCCACTCCTCGACGGCCCCGTTCGGCTCCAGGCAGGCGGCGCGAAGCTGGTCAGGTGTCATGCGCCCAGTATGGGAGCCCCCACTGACACCGCACGGCGCGCGGTGCCTGCCTACGACCCGCCCCCGGCTACAGCCCCGCCGCCGCCCCCGCCGCCGCCAGCACCTCCCGCAGCATCGCCGGCGTCAGCCGCCCGGTGAAGGTGTTCTGCTGGCTGACGTGGTAGCACCCGTACAGCTCCAGCGGCGCGCCTCCGTCCGGCCGCCGTAGCGTCGTGTGCGCCCCGTGGCCGAACACCGGCCGCGGCCGCGGCACTTCCCAGCCCGCCGTCGCCAGCGCCGGCAGCGCCGCCTGCCAGCCGAACGACCCGAGCACCACCGCCGAGCGCAGCGTCGGCCGCAGCAGCTCGATCTCGCGGACCAGCCAGGGGCGGCAGGTGTCGCGCTCGGTGGGCGTCGGCTTGTTCTCGGGCGGGGCGCAGTGGACGGGGGCCGTGATGCGGACGCCGCGCAGGGTCAGGCCGTCGCCGCGGTGGGTGGCGGTGGGCTGGCTGGCGAGGCCGGTGGCGTGCAGGGCGGCGTACAGGACGTCGCCGGAGCGGTCGCCGGTGAACATCCGCCCGGTGCGGTTGGCGCCGTGGGCGGCCGGCGCGAGGCCGATGATCAGCATCGCGGCGTCCGCGGGGCCGAAGCCGGGCACGGGGCGGCCCCAGTAGTCCCAGTCGGCGAACGCCTTGCGCTTGGTCGCCGCGACCTCCTCCCGCCAGGCGACGAGCCGCGGGCAGGCGCGGCACTCGCACAGCCGCCCGTCCAGTTCGGCGACGGTACGGGTGCGGGGGGCGGTGACGGCGGGGAGAGGGGGTTCTGTGGTGGTCATCGGTGCCAGCATGCCGCACGGCGGCGGCCGGTGCCGAACGGGGCCCCAGTGCACCTCTGTGCATTCGAACTGGTATCCCGAAATGACCTTTGACCAGGGGAGTTTGTCAGTCGGAGGCGGTAGAATAGAGGGAGTGAAGACGGGCCAAGACGAGGCCGAGGAGGTCGCCCATGCCAGTGGCGTACGCCCCGACACCCCTGCCCAAGAAGCCGCTTCCGGCAGGTATGCCGCGTGAGTGGTATGTCGCGCACAACCGCATGCTGAAGGCCATGCGCATCGCCATCGCCCTGCTCGATACCGGGGTCTACACCCCGCAGCGCGCCCGCAACGAGGTGATACGCCACACCGCCGAGCGCATCGGCGTCCACCCGCCCTCGCTGACGACCTGCCGGCTGGTGCGCAGCCTGCTCCCGCTCATCTGACCGTGCACCGACCCGTCCTGACTCCGCGCCGACTCCGGCTGGTTCCGCGCTGACTTCGCGCTGACCCGGCCCCGACCGCGTATCGGGCGCGGGGCACGGCCCGTAGGCGAGCCAGCCTGCAGGCCGTTCGCCCCGCGCCCGCGCACACGCGTCCCCGGCCCCGCGTCCCCGGCCACCGGAAAATCGGCTGCGCCGCGTCCCCTCCACCGCCCACACTGGAGTTCCGACACGGCGCACACACCCTGCGCGCGCCGCACCCGACCAGAATCAGGAGCCCGCCGCGTGCAGGCAGCCGTCACCGTCACCCCCGCCCGGATCCCGGAGCTGCTGCTCGGGCTCGCCACCGTGCGCCCGGTCTTCCTCTGGGGCGCCCCCGGCATCGGAAAGTCGTCGCTGGTACGGAAGTTCGCCGCCTCCCTCGGCCTCGACTGCGTCAGCCTCATCGGCACCCAGCTCGCCCCCGAGGACCTCATCGGCGTGCCGCAGATCCGCGACGGGCGCAGCGTCTTCTGCCCGCCGGAGGCCATCGCCCGCGACGAGGCGTACTGCCTCTTCCTCGACGAGCTGAACGCCGCCACCCCCGACGTGCAGAAGGCGTTCTACTCCCTCATCCTCGACCGCCGCATCGGCAACTACGAGCTGCCCGAGGGCAGCATCGTCATCGGCGCCGGCAACCGCGCGACCGACAACGCGCTCGCCCGCCCCATGGCCTCCGCCCTCGTCAACCGCCTCGCCCACGTGCACCTGGAGGCGTCCGCGACCGACTGGCTCGTCTGGGCCGGCGAGCACGGCATCCACCCCTGGGTGACCGACTACCTGACCGACCGCCCCGACCACCTGTGGGCCAAGCCGCCGAAGACCGAGGAGCCGTTCTCCACCCCGCGCTCGTGGCACATGCTCTCCGACGCGCTGCACTCCTTCGGCCCGGCCCTCGACGACGCCACCCTCAAGACCGTCGCGCACGGGACCCTCACGCCCGCGCACGCCGTCTCCTTCTGCGGGTACGTCAAGATCGTCCGGCACCGGTACGGCGTCGAGGCCATCCTCAAGGGCGACGCCTCCTGGCCCCGCCGCACCGAGGACCGCGACCTGCTCTACTACCTCGCCGAGGCGTTCCGCGGCCGGCTCGTCAAGGAGCTGCCCGCGAGCAAGGAGCACGCCTCGCCGGCCGTGCGCGAGACCGCGTACCGGGCGAAGTCGCTCCTCGTCCAACTGGCCGAGATATCGGTGGAGGTGGCGCAGACCGTCATCGCCGAGGACGCGGACGGGCAGCCGGTGCTGCCCGCGTGGTTCCTCGTCGAGGCGGCCCGGGACATGCCGCGCCTGGTGGAAGCCCGCAGATGAGCCGGACGAACCGGGCGGCGGGCCGGCGCGGCAAGGCCAAGGCGCAGCAGCGCGACGACCCGGCCACCCGCGCCTTCTCCGCCGGGCTCGCGAAGGCCATGCAGAACCCGGCCCTGCGCGCCCTGGGCGCGCAGGTCGTCCGTAAGGGCACGACGGGCGCGCCGGGCACGACGGGCGCGCCGGGCACGGCAGGCGGGGCGGGCGCGGGAGCCGTCCCGGGCACGGTCGTCTGGGGCGCCGGGACCGGCCCCGCCCACGGCCTCGCCCGCGTCGACTCCGACGGCACCGTCCACGCCCACCCCACCCGCCGCGCCGAGCCCGCCGAGTGGACCTGGGCGCTGGCCCACTGCCTGCTGCACCTCGGCTTCGGCCACGCCCCCGCCGCCCGCGGCGAGCGCACTCAGCCCGACCGGTACGAGCAGGCCGCCCGCTGCACCGTCGTCAACCGCTTCCTCGTCTCCTTCGGCACCGGCCGCCCGCCCGCCGACCTGCCCGCGCACTACCCCGGCGGCGGCGAGGAGGAACTCGCCGCCCGCTGGCGGCGCGACGGCATCCCGCCGGAGTACGAGCGCTGCGGCGCCGCCGGCGACGAGCCCGACGTGCTGCTGCTGCCGTGGGCGGGCTGGCCCGGCACCACGCCGCCGGACTGGCAGCAGGACTTCGCGCACGCCCTCGCCCGTACGGTGTCCGCCGCGATGGAGGTCGCCGGCGGCCGGCGCGACTCGCTCACCGGCGTGCGGGCGCCGCGGCGGCCGTGGGAGCGGGCGCTGGAGTGGTTCGTCTCCTCCTACCCGCTGCTCGGCGGGGTCGCCGCGGGCATGACCGTCGTCGCCGACGCCGAACTCGCCCGCGCGCACGACATCTCCGTCGCCGCCGTCGACGCCGCCGCGGGCGAGATCTACATCAACCCGCTGAAGGACCACTCCGACGAGGAGTGGCGCTTCATCCTCGGCCACGAGATGCTGCACGCCGCGCTGCGCCACGGCGAGCGCCGGGGGGCGCGGGATCCGTATCTCTTCAACATCGCCGCCGACTTCGTCGTCAACGGCTGGCTGCTGGAGATGCGCGTCGGCGAGATGCCGTCCGGGCTGCTGCACGACCCGCGGCTCGCGGGTCTGTCCACCGAGGAGGTCTACGACCGCCTCGCCGCCGACCTCAGGATCCAGCGCCGCCGGCTCGTGACGCCGCGCGGCCGGGGTCTCGGCGACGTACTCGGCGAGCCGCTGGTGCCGCGGGATCCCTCGGCCGCCTACGTCGACCTCGACGAGTTCTACCGCCGCGGGCTGCAGCGCGGCCTCGACCTGCACGAGCGCGACCGGGGCCGCGGGCTGCTGCCGGCCGGGCTGATCGAGGAGATCCGCGCGCTCGCGCAGCCGCCGCTGCCGTGGGACGCGCTGCTGGCCCGCTGGTTCGACGAGTTCGTGCCCCGGGCCGAGCCGGTGCGCACCTTCGCGCGCCCCGCCCGCCGGCAGGCCGCCACCCCCGACATCCCGCGCGCGGGCCGCTACTTCCCGCCCGAGGAAGTCGCCCGCTGCACCTTCGGCGTCGTCCTCGACACCTCCGGCTCCATGAGCCGCACGCTGCTCGGCAAGGCGCTGGGGGCCATCGCGTCGTACGCGGAGGCGCGTGACGTGCCCGGGGCGCGCGTCGTGTTCTGCGACGCCACGCCGTACGACGCGGGCTATCTGCCGCCGACGGAGATCGCCGGCCGGGTGCGGGTCAAGGGGCGCGGCGGGACCGTGCTCCAGCCGGGGCTCGACCTGCTGGAACGGGCGGACGACTTCCCGCCCGCGGCACCCGTGCTGGTGATCACCGACGGCATGTGCGACGTGCTGCGGGTGCGCAGGGAGCACGCCTATCTGATCCCGGCGGGGGCGTCGCTGCCGTTCGTCGCGCGGGGGCCGGTGTTCCGTGTGAGGTGACGGCCTCGGCGGGCTCCGTACGGGCGTACGGTGACCGTCGGAAGCGGGCAGCACGGGCGGAACGGCGAAACGGCGGGAGACGGCGGACGTGGCGGAGAGCACGCGGACCCTGGACTGGAACGGGGCCAACGGCGACCACTGGGTCGCGTACGAGGAGAAGTACAACGCGGCGATGCTGCGCTACAGCGAGCGGCTGTTCGCGGGCGCGGACGTGCACCCGGACGACCGGGTCCTCGACATCGGCTGCGGCTGCGGCCAGACGACCCGGGTGGCCGCGGCGCTCGCCGCCGAGGGCTCGGCGCTGGGCGTCGACCTGTCGGCGGCGATGCTCGCGCAGGCGCGCGCCCGGGCGGCCGAGGAGGGCGTCGGGAACGTGCGCTTCGAGCAGGCGGACGCGCAGGTGCACGACTTCGACGGGGGTGCGTACGACGTGGCGATCAGCCGGCACGGCGTGATGTTCTTCGCGGACCCGCTGGCGGCGTTCGCCAACGTACGGCGCGCGCTGCGGCCGGCGGGGCGGCTGGCGTTCGTGTGCTGGCGGGCACCGGAGGAGAGCGAGTACTCGGCCGTGCCGCGCGCGGCCCTCCGCCCGTACGTGACGGTGCCGGCGTCCAGCCGCGTGAACGAGCCGGGCCCGAACTCGCTGGCCGACCCCGACCGGGTACGGGAGGTGCTGGGCGGGGCGGGCTTCGTCGACGTACGACTGGAGGCGGAGAACGAGCCGATGGACCTGGGGGCGGGCGTCGAGGAGGCAGTGGACTTCGTCCTCAACCGGCCGCATGTGCAGGGGGCGATGGCGGACCTCGACGGGACGACGAAGGCGAAGGCGACCGAGTCCGTGCGCGAGGCCCTGACCCCGTACCTGACCCCGGAGGGAGTCCTGCTCCGGGCCCCGGCGTGGCTGGTGACGGCGCACAACGCAGCATGAGGGGGCGGGGGTTAAAGCCCCGGCCGATGCAGCCGCGTGCCGCGTGCCGCGTGCCGCGTGCCGCCACAGATTGCCCCCAGGGCCACCGGGCCCCGGGCTTCCCCCGCCACCGGGCCGTCAGGCCCGTAACGTGCGGCGGGCCACCAGCGCCGCGCTCAGGCGGCGGGCGTCCGCCGGGGTGGTGGGGGTCAGGCCCGTGAGGAGGGCGATGCGGCGGATGCGGTAGTCGACCGTGTTGGGGTGCACGTGCAGCGCGGCGGCCGTGCCGCGGCGGTCGAGGTCGCGGGCCAGGTACGTCTCCAGGGTGTGCAGCAACTCAGGGCGGCCGGCCAGCGGTTGCAGCAGTTCCGCGAGCCCGGTCAGCGCCTCGCTCGGGCGGCTGAGCTGGTAGTCGAGCAGCACGTCTGCCAGCCGGTACAGGCCCGGCGGCCGGTCCGTACGCCGTACCAGCTCCACGATGTCCGCCGTCTGCGCCACCGCCGCCGGCAGCCCGTCCGGCGCCGCCCCGGCGGCCGCCGCCGTCACCGGCGCCCCGACCGCCGTCTCCGTACGGTCGATCAGCCCGCACAGCGCCGCCCACGGCGGCTCGTCCGCCACCGGCAGCAGCGCGGTGCCGCCGCCCGCGTCGAGCGCGGTGAGCGCCGGTTCGCCGGCGAAGCCGTTGAGCGCCGTCTGCAGCCGGCGGATCTTGCGCCGCGCCGCGATGCGGGACCGCGGCCCGGGGGAGTGCTCGTCGGGGTGCGCGGCGACGTACAGCGTCATCGCGACGTACCGCGGCGCCGGCCGCAGCCCCGTGCGGCGGGCGATGCCCTCCAGCGGCTCCCCGGCGAGCAGCGCGGCCAGCAGCGCGTGCCGCGGCGCGTGCTCCTGGACATCGAGCACCTGCCTGGCCTCCAGATACGCGGCGCTGACCGCCGCCACCAACTGCCGCTGGAGCACGAAGAGATGCCGCAGCACCTCCTGCGCGTCCGCGAAGTCCGCGGGCCGGGCCGCCGCCGAGATCTCCTCCCAGCCCATCGCCGTGCCGATCTGGTACGCGCTGAGGATGGCGTCCAGCGGCACGCCCTCCTCGGCGCGCTGCGCGGCCGACTCCCGCTGCCGTACCAGCTCGTCGTCCCGCGCCGGGCCGCGGCGCTGCAGCACGTCGGCGAAGAGCCGCAGGCTGCGCTGCACGATGTCGGCGATGTCGCCCGCGACCTCCTCGGGCGGCAGGGTGGCGTACACGGGCAGTTCGGTCAGCAGCCGGTCGACGACGCGGTGGGTGAGTGCGGGCACCCGGGCCCGCAGCCGCGCGTCGACCGGGCTGCCGCCGATACACAGCGGTGTGTTGTCACGCGTCACAACGGCTCCCGGAGAAGTCTGCGTTACTGACCAGTTAAGCGCAGCCCGGCCCGTCTGCATCATGTGCACGACACAACTTTCCGCCCCACCCACCCACACTGCCGGGAGCCGCCGATGAACGTGGTGCCGAAACTCCTCCAAGGCGCGCTGGGCGCCGCCGCGGCGACCGGCCTCGTCGTCGCCGGCACGGCCGCCCCCGCCGCCGCGGACTCCGCCGCCGGCGCAGAAGCCGCCGGCGAGGTCTACGTCGCCCTCGGCGACTCGATGGCCTCGGGCCCGCTCATCCCGCTGCCCACCGGACCGCTCGCCTGCGGGCGCTCCACCGAGAACTACGCGCACGAACTTGCCGACCGGCTCGACGTCGCCGAACTGCGCGACGTCACGTGCAGCGGCGCCAAGACCGACCACATGACGCAGCCGCAGTCGCTCTCCCTGCTCGACGTCGACATGGGCGAGGCGCCGCCGCAGTTCGACGCGCTGAGTGCGGACACCACCCTGGTCACGCTGACGATCGGCGGCAACGACGCCGGGCTCGTCGGCGTCGCGCAGGACTGCATGCAGCTCAACCCGCTCGGCGACCTGTGCAAGGACGGCTTCATGGAGGGCGGCGTCGACACCGTCGCCCAGCGCATCGAGGCCATGGGCCCCAAGCTGAGCGCCGTACTCGACGGCATCCACGCCCGCGCCCCGCAGGCCCGTGTCCTGGTCACCGGCTACGGCGACTACATCAAGCCGGGCGGCTGCTGGCCGTACCAGCCGGTGCTCGCCCCCGACGCCGACTGGCTCCAGGGCAGCGTCAACCACATGAACCGCGTCATCGCCGACCGCGCGGCGGCCCACGGTGCCGAGTACGTCGACGTCTTCACCCCGAGCCGCGGCCACGACTCCTGCCAGTCGCCGGACAAGAAGTGGGTCGAGGGCTACGTCCCCACCGCCCCGGCCGCACCGCTGCACCCCAACGCCCGGGGCGAGGAGGCGTACGCGGGCATCATCCACGCCCAGTTGACCGGCTGACCCCCGTCCCCGGCCGGCCCGACCGGCGGGGACGGGCCGGCCACCGACGTCCCCCACCCCCCGAGGGGACGCACACACGCCGGCCCGGCGCGGAATCTCCGCGCCGGGCCGGCCGTGTCGGTCTGCGACCGGGTGAGGAGGTCAGCGCTCCGGGGCGGGGACGGGTTCCGCCGGCCCGGCGTCCTCGGCGCGGCACACGTCCCGTACGACGCGCAGGAAGGCGTGGAGCACGGGATCACGGTCCGTACGCCGCCAGATCACCGAGGTATCGACGGTCAGGCCCGGTCCGGCGAGGGGCCGGTAGACGACGCCGTCGCGGCGCAGGTTCTCCAGCGAGGCGGGCAGCAGGGACGCCCCGAGTCCGGCGGCCACCAGGCCGATGACGGTCTGCTTCGGCGAGGCTTCGCGCAGGGAGGGCGGGGTGTAACCGGCGGCCCGGCAGAGGGCGACGATGTCGTCGAAGAGCGGCGGGTTGATCGCCCGAGGGAACTGGAGGAGCGGCGTCCCCGCCAGCTCGGCGAGGTCGACCCGGGCCCGCGCGGCCAGCGGGTGCCCCGCGGGCAGCGCGACCGCCAGCTCCTCCGTGAACACGGTCTCCACCGCCAGCCGCGGATCGGACACCGGCGGGTGTACGAACCCCGCGTGCAGCCGGCCCTCCGCCACCTCGCGGATCTGGTCGGGGATGCGCAGCTCCGTCACGCTCAACTCGACACCGGGGCGGACCTGCGAGAACCGGCGCACCACGGGCGGGATCACGCTGTAGATGGCCGCGTCGATGAACGCCACGGCCAGTTGCCCCGTCTCACCGCGGGCGGCCCGCAGGGTCAGCTCGACCGCGCGGTCCGCCTGCCGGACGGTCGCCCGCGCCTCCGCCAGGAACACCCGCCCGGCGGCGGTCAGCGCGACGCTGCGGCGGCTGCGGTCCAGCAGCCGGGCGCCTACGGCCCCCTCCAGCAGACGGATCTGCCGGCTGAGCGGCGGCTGCGCCATGTGCAGCCGGGCGGCGGCGCGGCCGAAGTGCAACTCCTCGGCGACGGCGATGAAGTACCGCATCTGTCTGAGGTCGACCACGTGTCATATCCGTTCTGTCTCAGAGCCCGTGAAACGGGTATTGGACCCCGCCCGGTTCCGGCCCGGACGCTGGTGCACACCACGTCACCGAGGATGCGGAGGGGCCGATGGCGGACAGGCAGGGGATATCGCGGCGGGGGGCGCTGCGGGCGTCACTCGCGGGCGCGGCGGCGGGCGTCGCGGCGCCGGGGACGGCGGCGGCCGCCGGGGGTGCGGGGACCGCCGGCCGGGCACGCAACGTCGAGGCGGTCGGGTACAGCGACTTGGACCACCGGCCGGCGTTCAAGATGGCCGTACGGCAGAAGCGCGGCCGGTGGTACCTCTACACCGGGCACTTCTGGGACTCCGGCTGGAGCGTCGTGGACGTGACCGACCCGGCGCGGCCGGAGGTCGTCGCGTACGTACCGGGGCCGGAGAACACCTGGACCCTCCAGGTCGACCTGCACGGCGACACCATGGTCACGGCACTGGAGCAGGTCTTCCCCAACTTCGGCGGCGACCCGGCGGCGCCCTTCGAGGAGGGCGTGCTGATCTGGGACATCGCCGATCCCGTACGCCCGCGCCGGCTGGGCCACCACCGCACCGGCGGCACCGGCACGCACCGCAACCTCTACCCGGGTGGCCGCTACGTCCATCTGGCCGCCGGCGCACCGGGCTTCAGCGGCAACATCTACGTCATCCTCGACATCTCCGACCGCTCCCGCCCCCGGGAGGCCGGCCGCTGGTGGGTACCGGGCCAGCGGCACGACGAACGGACCCCGGCGGGCGCCGGGCCGGGCGGGGGTGAAGAACAGGCTGCCCCGGCCGGCTTCTGCTGCTCGGCCGGCCACGACGTATCCCTGCACGGACCGCCGTATCCGGTGGGGAACCTGGTGTACCTGCCGTACGGCGGCGCGGGCCTGGTGGTGCTCGACATCGCGGCCCCGGCGCGGCCCCGGCAGGTGGGGCGCCTGCCGTTCAGCCCGCCGTTCCACAGCCGCTTCGGCGTACACGGCGTCCTGCCGGTCCCCGGCCGGAAGATCGCCTTCGCCAACTCCGAGGATGTCTCGTACGGCACGGGCCCGGCGCACCATGCCTCGCTAGTCGACATCTCCGACCCGAGGGAGCCCTTCCTGCTCTCCCTGCTACCGGTGCCGACGCCCCCGCGGGGGGCCGACTACCCCGACTTCTCCACCCGCGGCGGCTGGAGCGGCCCGCACAACATCAACCACCACCAGCACCACCCCGACGTCCAATGCCACGACGGCCTGCTCTACGTAGCCCACTTCAACGCGGGCCTCCGCATCTACGACGTCTCCAACCCCCGCCTCCCGCACGAGACCGGCCACTTCATGCCCCCGGAACCGACCCGCCGATACGGCCCGATGCCGGAAGGCGAACTCGTCCTGCAGACGGAGGACGTGGTGGTGGACCGCCGCGGCTACGTCTACGTCACCGACAAGAACCAGGGCCTATGGATCCTCCGCTACACAGGCCCCCGCCCCTGAGCACGTTCCGGCAGCGCCGGTAGAGGCCGGGCCCGGTGGCCGCGACCTCGATCGCGGACACCGGGCCTGACCGGGCGGGGTTCGGCCGTCGGCTGTCCGTACGTCACCGCCGGTGGTGCGAGGTGACGGGCAGGGCGTGGTGTGACGCGTTCACTGCCGGAGACCGGTGCGTGAGGCTGCTTCGACTCGGGCGATCAGGCGGCTGTTGCGGACGGCGTGGTCGAATCCCGGGGTGTGGTGGGTTCCGTTCGTGATGTCGCGCGCCAGGCTGGCATACACCTCGCCCACGTTGATGGCGGCGCCCCTCCAGATCTCGGCGGCGGTCGGGCCGGTGCCGGTGGCGACGGGGCTGTCGGGTGCGGTGAAGTCCACGCTCGACGAGAGTGCGAGGTCGCCGACCTGAACGCCCGCGGGGTGGTCGCCGGTCAGCTTCAGCCAGCCGTCCGACCCGCGTACTTCCAGGCTGAAGCGGGCGTCGGACGCGGGCACGCCCGCCAGGATCTGCACCCCGACCGGCGCTCCCGACGAGGTCTTGACGATGGCGTCGAGGTGGTCCGGGACTTCCCGGACGGAGATCGCGCCGGTGTCCACCAGCTTCACCTGCGGCCAGAGGAGTTCCGTGCCGCGCGTCGACTTCGGTGATGTCACCGAGAACGGTTTCGATGACGTCCAGAACGTGGCCCGCCGCGATGGTCAGGAAGCTCGCTCCCGCCGCCGCCTTGTCGAAGTACCCGTACGCGCTCACCGACTCCGGGCCGTTGCCGAACGTCGTCGCGGCGACTCGTGCCGAGAGCAGCCGCCCGAGCCGGCCCTGCGCGATGATCTCCGCCGCGCGGCGCACCGAGGGATTGAGCCGGCCCTGCAGACCGATCGCCGTGTGGAGCGAGCCGGCCGCGTCAGCCATCTCTTCCGTCTGCGCAACGGTCGCGCCCAGCGGAGACTCCGCGTACACGGCCCTGTTCGCCGCGAGGGCCGCCAGGACGAGTTCGCGGTGCGCCGGGACCTTGACGGCCACGGTGACGAGGTCGACCGACGGATCGCGGATGAGCTCGAACGGATCGGCGAACCACCGCTCGGCGCCGAACGCTTCGGCTGCGGCGCGGGCACTCTCCTCGTGCCGCGTCGCCACGCCCGCCAGGTGGAAGTCCGGCTGTGCCGCCAGCGCGGGGATGTGCGATGCCCCGGCCCAGCTCGCCTTGGTGTCTGCACCGATGATGCCGACGCGAATCACGCTGCTTGACATGACGTAACGCTCCGCTTCTTGGCTGGCGAACTCCGCGATCATGATCAGCCTGCGGCCGCGCTGGACGCACGGATGCAGCGCGAGGCGGGGCTGACCTTCTTCGAGTACATGGTGCTCTCGGTCCTCTCCGAACAGCAGGCTCGCACGCTGCAGATGAGCGCCCTGGCCGCGCGCACGGCTGCGTCGCTGTCGCGGCTGTCGCATGTCGTCGGACGGCTGGAGAAGCGCGGACTGCTCACACGGACCCGGATCCCCGGTTCCGGGAGACGCACCAACGCGACGCTGACCGAGGCCGGCTACGAGGTGGTGGCGGCGGCGGCGCCGGGACACGTCGCCGCGGTCCGCGAATACCTGATCGATGAGCTTGAGCCTCAAGAGCTGGCGACACTGAGCCGCATCGGCGCCGCGGTCGACGCCGCCATCAGGCGTGAGCACCCCGACACGGGCTCCGCGGCGTCGCCTCCGCCCGAAACATCGACGACCCGCAGCGGACAGGGGCGTACCGCGGACTGACGGAGGAACAGCGCCAGGCGGCGGTGGTGTCGTCAGGTACACCGTCGGCCGGGCGCGCAGGGCCATGGTGGGGCGTCCCGGCCGTTCCTAGCGTTGTCGGCATGGAAGACATGGTTGACAACGGACAACAGCGCGGCGCCAGTCCCGCAGGCGGTACGGACACGTCCGGCCGTCGGAGTACCTCGCGGCGGCTCGCCCTGCGGGGGCTCGCGGCCTCGGCGGGCGGCGCGGTGCTCGCCGCAGGCGTCGGTACGGGGACCGCGCGGGCGGCCGGTGCCCGGCGGCGGCACCCGGGCGTGCGCACGTACGTCCTCGTCCACGGCACGCACAGCGCCGGCGCGTTCTGGACGGAGATCGGGCGGGAACTGGCGCTGCGCGGGCACCGCGTCGTCGCCGTGGACCAGCCGCTGCACGGCACCGAGCGGTTCGTGCCGAAGGCGTACCAGACGCAGGATCTGGCGGCTCTCGCGACGGAGCCCTCGCCGGTCGCCGCGCTGAGCCTGGACGACTTCGAGGTGCGCGTCACCGACGCCGTACGCCGGGCCGCGCGCCTCGGCGGGCCCGTGGTGCTGGTCGGGCACAGCATGGGCGGCCTGTCGGTGAGCCGCGTGGGGAACGCCGTACCCGAACTCCTCGACCACATCTGCTACATGGCCGCCTTCTGCCCGAGCCGCACCATGCCGTCCCTGGACGCCTGCGCCACCTCCCCCGAGGGGCAGGAGGCCGTCAGCCCGGTGGAACAGGTCATCGGCGACCCGGAGAGGCTGGGCGCACTGCGGCTGAACTGGCGCAGCGCGAACCCCCGTGACCTCGCGGTGTTCAGGGAGATGATCTGCGCGAACTACTCGGACGCCGCGTTCCTGCGGGTGCTGGAGGGCATGCAGACGGACGAGTCGCTGACGGCGTACGCCGGCCGGGCGGTGGGGCGTGCGCACACGTGGGGGCGGATTCCGCGCACATATCTGCGGTTCGGCAAGGACAGGACCGTGGCCACCGGGCTCCAGGACCGCATGATCGCGGAGGCCGACGCACTCACCCCGCATAACCGCTTCACGGTCCACGACTTCCCGGACGCCGGCCACCTCGGCCCGGCCGATCCCGCCCCCGTGACCGACGCCCTGCACGGGCTGCCGCTCCGCTGACGCGGCGGCGCGGAACGGGGCAGGCCGAGGGCGAAGACGACGAGGGCCGCAACCCCCACCGTGGGTGGGGTCGCGGCCCTCGTAGCGTCTCTGGCGTCATGTCAGAGATCGCAGCGCTCCACCGCCGTTCTTCCGGCCTCGCGGGATATGCGGCGCGAGGATTTCCGGCGATGAAGATCCACAGCGGATGTGGGTCCGCAGTTCAGCCCGTCGGCGACATGCACCTCTGGTGCTGTCGTCCAACCCGACACACCACTGATCACGTCAACCGCGCGATCAGCATGGTTACCCGGACGTCCTCACGGTAGGGGGCCGATGGCAGCGCCTGGCGGATCCGTTCGGCGAAGGCCGGCCGCTCCTGTGGGCCGGGAAGCCGGTCGGCGGGGATCGCGGAGCAGACCGAGCCGATGACCTCATCGAAGGCCAGCTCGACGCGGTAGTCCAGGACGTCTTCCCGTACGTCGGCGAACCCGGCGTCCGCCAGCGCCTGCGCATACCGGCGCCGGTCGTCCGCGCCGGTCCCGCACGTGGCCTCCAGCCGGGTGCCGAAGTAGTCCTCCAGACACGATCGCAGCACGCGCGACCAGTCGCTGTCCTGCAGCCACAAGGGCGCGCCGTTGGCCACCACCGCGATGCCCCCGCCCCGGCGGCACAGCGGAAACAACGCCTGGAACAGCTCCTCGTGCCGCATCCAGTGCAGTGCCTGTCCGATCACGGCCATCCCCAGAGGCCGCCGTCCCATCAGCCCGGCCAGTGCGGGGACATCGGAGTCGGCACCCAGCACCCACGTCACGTTCCGCAGCCCTTGTCTTGCCGCGGTCCGCCTGGCGAGCCGGAGCATGTCCGGCTCCGGATCCATGCCGATGACCGAACCGACGCGGGACGCGAGCGGAACGGCCAACTGGCCGGTGCCGCACCCGAGATCGAGAACGGCATCCTCGTCAGACATCGCGAAGGCCGCCTGCAGGACGTCGAGAACTTCGGACGGATACCCACGGCGGTATTGCGCGTAGTACTCGGCGACGTCACCACTGAACCCCACGGACATGCACCCACCCTGACAGAGCAGACAGCCCCAGGGCACATCACTTAGCTACCGGCGAAGGAGAACCCGGACCCCCAGCCAGGCAAGAACTCGCCACCAGCCAAGACACCTTCCGGGACGGGCACGGCGCCATGCTGAGCGGGCAGGTGGAGCGGCCCTCGGGGCTTCGCCTCGGTCAGGCCGCCTTCGCGGGGGCGGGGGTGAGGAGGCGGCCCATGGCTGCCAGGACCGCGGGCTCGACGCGGTAGTAGACCCACGTTCCGCGGCGTTCGGATGCCAGGAGGCCGGCTTCCTTGAGCTTCTTCAGGTGGTGGGACACGGTGGGCTGGGAGACGCCGACGTCGGCGATGTCGCACACGCAGGCTTCGCTGTCCGGGTGGGAGGCCACCTTGGAGAAAAGGCGGAGTCTGACCGGGTCGCCGAGGGCCTTGAACATCGCGGCGGTGAGTTCGGCTTCCTCGACGGTCAGCTCGCGCTCGGTCAGGGCAGGGCAGCACGGCTCGGCCGGAAGCGCGGCCACCATCTCCTGAAGCTTCGACATACGTCTATGTTGTCACTAGTTTCCCCCGATGCCAAGGTCATATTATTAGACACCCGTCTAATCAAGAGCTGGGGGAAGCACTCATGGCATCACCCGTCCACGCCCCGCAGTCGCGTACCGCGGTGGTCACCGGAGGGAGCAGCGGTATCGGTGCGGCCACCGCACGCGAGTTGGCGCGAGCCGGTTTCACTGTGGTCCTTGCCGCGCGTCGGGCCGACCGACTCAAGGCGGTTGCCGAGGAGATCCGGGCCGAGGGCGGCACGGTGCGTGCGTATCCGCTGGATGTGACGGATCGGGAGGCTGTCGCCGCGTTCGCCGAGCAGGTCGAGGTCTGCGATGTGCTGGTGAACGTCGCCGGCGGTGCCTACGGGGTGGAGGAGGTGGCGGAGGCCGATCCAGGCGACTGGGGGCGCATGTACGAGGTCAACGTGCTGGGCGCGCTCAAGATGACGCAGGCGCTGCTGCCGAAGTTGCTGGCGAGCGGTGACGGCACCGTGGTGGTGCTGACGTCGACGGCGTCCTTCACCTGCTACGAAGGCGGGGGCGGGTACAGCGCGGCCAAGCACGGGGCGCATGTGCTCGCGGAGACGTTGCGGCTTGAGTCGTGCGGGCAGCCGCTGCGGGTGATCGAGATCGCGCCCGGCATGGTGCAGACCGACGAGTTCTCACTCAACCGCTACCGCGGCGACACCACGAAGGCCGACGCGGTCTACGCCGGAGTCCCCGGCCCGCTGGTCGCCGAGGACGTGGCGGACGCGGTGGCGTGGGCGGTGACCCGTCCCTCGCACGTGAACGTCGATCTCATGGTCGTACGCCCCCGGGCGCAGGCCGCCCAGCACAAGGTGCATCGCGTCCCCTAGAGCCCGTTGTGCCTCGGCGTGGCTGTTCTGTGCGGTGCGCAGAACAGCCACGCCGTCGTCGTTCAGCAGCCCGGCGCGTCGGGGACGTCGAACATGTCGGCGGCGTACGCCGCCAGTTGAAGCGCGGTGGTGTGGTCGACGCCGAGTTCCGTGGCCGCGGTGAGTACGGCATCCGAGGCGGTGGGGGAGGACCCGAGGTGCTTGGCGGTGACCTGGAGGAGTTGTTCGTGCTGGTCCTTGGTCAGCCCCAGGCGCAGTGCAAGGGCCTCGCCGCCGGCGGTCACGGAGCAGACGCCGGTCTCGGGCAGTTGGAGTTCGACCGACTTCGCCGCTTCCAGGTCGCCTGCGAGCGCGGCGGCGATCGAGCGGACCTGCTCGTAGCCGGTGAGCATGAGGAACGTCGGGGCGCGGCCGTAGCTCTTCATGCCGACGGCGTAGTAGCCCGGTTCGGGGTGGGTCAGTTCGCGGTAGCCGTGCGGGGTGACGGTGCCGCAGGAGTGCTGGTTCGGGTCGATCAGCGGAGCCAGTGCGCGGGGCGCGGACATGATCGGGTCCAGGTCCAGGCGCAGCTCGTCGGTGATGCGGTGGTCGGGGCGGAAGCCGGTGGCCGCGACGATGCGGTCGGCGGGAAGGTTCTGCTCGTTGCCGTCCGCGTCGCGGGAGACGAGTTCGACCTGGTCCTGTGCGGGGTCGTCGCCCAGGCGGCGGATGGTGTGGGTGCGGAAGCCGGGGGCGAGGGTGACGCGGCCGGTGTCCACGAGCATCTTCAGACCGGAGCCGATGGCGCCGCGGGCGGGCAGTTCGTCGTCGCTGCCCCCGCCGAAGGACGCAGCCGGGTCGGCGGCGCGGATGGCCCAGGTGATGGTGGTGCCGGGCTCGGCGTCGGCGAGTTCGGCGAGGGCGAGGAGGGTGTTGGCGGCCGAGTGGCCGGCGCCGACGACGACGGTGTGGCGGCCGGCGTGCTGGGCGCGGTCCGTGCCGAAGACGTCGGGCAGGCCGTGGCTGATCCAGGCGGCGGCGTCCGGCTCCCCGTGGGCGGGCAGGCCGTTGGCGCCGACGTGGTTGGGCTGGCGCCAGGTGCCGGAGGCGTCGATGACGGCGCGGGCGAGCACCTCCTCGCCGCCGGCCAGGCGCAGCACGAACGGAGCCGTCTCGCGGCCGGTGGTGCGTACGCGGTCGATGCCCTGGCGGCTGATGGCGGTGACGGCGGCGCCGTAGCGGATGTGGGGGGCCAGCGCGGGCAGTTCGGCCAGCGGCTGGAGGTACTGCTTGACGAGATCGCCGCCGGTGGGCAGGGCGGAGGCGTCGGGCTGCTCCCAGCCCGCGGCCGTGAGCAGGCGGCGGGCGGCCGGGTCGGCGTTGTACTCCCAGGGGCTGAAGAGCTGGATGTGGGACCAGGCGCGCACCGCCGTTGCCGGGGCGTCGCCGGCTTCCACGACGACGAAGGGAACGTCGCGTTCGGCCAGGTGTGCCGCTGCGGCCAGGCCGACGGGTCCGGCGCCGATCACGGCGACGGGGAGGTGGTCGGGGTGGGGGTCAACCACGATGCGGTGTCCTCTCAGGAAGGCTCGGGCGCGGATCGGACGCGCTTCGGTTCAGGCGACGGGGTGCCGGAGGCCACGTCGTTCTCCGCCTGGTCGTGCTGTTCCTTACGCTGCCGGGCCCGGCGCTGCATCTCGGCCATGGCGGCGCAGCAGGGACTGGTGGGCCCGGAAGCACCGGTGTCAGCGGCGGGGTCGCTCATCGGGTACGGCTCCTGTCGCGGCAGCCCTGATCGCGGCGTGGGAACAGGCTCATCACGACCGCCTATATAGATGAACAACGAATCAAGACTCCAGGATTCCGCCTGGTCCGATGAATGTCAACCACGCCCCCGGCCCTGGGCGGATGTGACGAGCGTCACTCTGTATCGCGTTGCGCGAGTGCCGCGCGGCGGGCCAATCTCGATACATATCGAAACAGCGGGAGTAGACGGCACGGGCCCTTGCCCGACGCCTTGAGACACCGGGGGAACGGCGGCCGTGCCGACGGCCCGCCCGGCCCGTGAACGGCCAGAGCGCTCGCCACGCACGCGGCCGTTCATCCGACGGGACCGGCACTTTCCCGGCCCTCTCCTACTCCTGCCCTTTCTCGGTGTGTGCGCCCGCCACCGGGCCGGCCCCGCTGCCGGCTTGCCGCGCACAGACCGCGGTTCCTTCCGTGCTGCTTCACACAGCGAACGGCTTCGCCCTTCCCGGAAGGACATCCATGCACCACGATCTGAGCCGTGCGGCCGAGGCTGCCGGGGAACCGATCGCCATCGTCGGTATGGCCGGACGGTTCGCCGACGCCACCAGTCCCGAAGAACTCTGGGACATGCTGCTCCAAGGCCGCGACGCCATCACGGAGATCCCGCCCGAGCGCTACGACATCGACGCCGTCTACGACCCAGCGCCCCGTACGCCCGGCCGTACCGTCAGCCGCTGGGGCGGGCTGCTGCGCGACATCGACGCGTTCGACGCGGAGTTGTTCGGCATCTCTCCCCGCGAGGCCGACCGGATGGACCCGCAGCAGCGGCTGCTGCTGGAAGTCGCCTACGAAGCCCTCGAAGACGCCGGCCAGCCCCTCGCCGCCATCGCCGGCACGGACGCGGGAGTGTTCATCGGCCAACTCGGCGGTGACTACTGGCACCTGCAGTACGCCGACCGCGACCAACTCGACCTCTACGCCATGACCGGCGCCGCTTCCCGCGCCATCACCTCGGGCCGCCTGTCGTACGCGTTCGACCTGCGCGGCCCCAGCTTCACGGTCGACACCGCCTGCTCCTCCGCACTCGTCGCGGTCCACAACGCCGTTCAGGCCCTGCGGCTGGGCGAGTGCCCGATGGCGATCGCCGGCGGCGTCAACGCGGTGCTGCTGCCGGAGGAAGGCGTCGTGTACTCCGGGGCCGGCATGCTCGCCGCCGACGGCCGCTGCAAGTTCGCCGACGCCTCCGGCGACGGATTCGTCCGCAGCGACGGCATCGGCGCGGTCATCCTCAAGCCCCTGTCCGTCGCCCGGGCCGACGGCGACCGCATACGCGCCGTCATCCGCGGCTCCGCCGTCGGCAACGACGGCCAGTCCAGCGGCTACTTGGTCACCCCCGCCGTCGAAGGACAGCGCGGCGTGCTGCGCCGCGCGTACGCCAACGCCGGCGTCGATCCGGCCGATGTCGACTACGTCGAGGCCCACGGCACCGGCACCAGCGTCGGCGACCCGGTCGAACTGGAGGCGCTGGCGTCCATCCTCGGCGACCGCGCCCGGGAGCGGCGCTGCCTGGTCGGCTCGGTGAAGACCAACATCGGTCACGCAGAGGCGGCCGCCGGCATCGCCGGGCTCATCAAGGCCGTGCTGTGCCTGGAGCACAAGACCGTCCCGCCCAGCCTGCATCTGAAGAACCCCAACCCCGCGGTCGACTGGGAGAACCTGCCGCTGACCGTCCCCACCCGGGCGACACCGCTGCCCGACAAAGGCCGCCCGGCAGTCGCCGGGGTCAGCAGCTTCGGCTTCTCCGGCACCAACGCCCACCTGGTCCTCGAAGCCGCCCCCCAGCCGCCGGCCGCCGAACAAGTCGGCCGCCGGCCCGCCGAGCGCAGCGAACTGCTGGTGCTGTCCGCCTTCAGCCCCGAGGCCCTGGCCGAAGGCGCAAACCGCATGGCCGACTACCTCGACGGTGACGGCGCACAGCACTCCCTGCGCGACATCTGCCACTCAGCGGCCCTGCGCCGTACGACCCATGACGCCCGGCTCGCGCTCTGCGCCGACAGCCACGGCGAGGCGGCCGCCGCCCTGCGCGGGTTCGCCGCCGGCGAGGACGAACCCGGCCTGGCCTCCAGCGACTTCACCGACCCCGACGCCCGCCCCAGGGTCGCGTTCGTCTTCCCCGGGCAGGGATCGCAGTGGCCCGGGATGGGCCGCGAACTGCTCGACACCGAGCCGGTGTTCGCCCAGACGATGAGGGCTTGCGACGACGCCATCAAGACCGAGAACGGCTGGTCGGTCATCGAGCTGCTGCGCTCCGCGGACGAAGAACGCCTCAAGCAACTCGACGTCATCCAGCCGACCTTGTGGGCGATGGAGATCGCTTTGGCCGAGCTGTGGCGGTCCTGGGGCGTGGAGCCCGACGTGGTCATCGGCCACAGCATGGGCGAATCGGCGGCGGCCTACATCTCCGGCGCCCTCTCGCTCCAGGACGCGGCCGCCGTCATCTGCCGCCGCAGCCGGCTCGCCAAGCGCCTCTCGGGCCGCGGCACCATGGCCTGGGTGGCGCTCCCTGCCGACGAGGCCGCGGCAGCGCTGGCCGGAGTCGAGGACAAGGTCGCCGTAGCCGCCATCAACAGCCCGACGTCCACCCTGCTGTCCGGCGACGGCAACGCACTGACCCAGGTGCTCGACGCCCTCGACGTCCGCGGCATCGACAACCGGCGCGTCAACGTCGACTTCGCCTCCCACTGCCCGCAGATGGACGCCCTGCGCGACGACCTCCTCGCCGAACTGGCTCACCTCACCCCGCGCGCGGGCCGTATCCCGCTGCACTCGACCCTGCTGAACGACGTGATCGACGGCTCCGGCATGGACGCCGACTACTGGGTACGCAACATCCGCCGGCCCGTCGACTTCGCAGGTGCTGTACGCAGCCAACTCACCTGCGGCGACACAGCGTTCATCGAGGTCAGCCCGCACCCGCTGCTCGTGGCGAACATCCGCGAAATCGGCCGTCTGCACGCCGATGGGGACACCACCGTGGTCGGCAGCCTGCGTCGCCACACCGACGAGCGGACCAGCCTGCTCACTTCCGCCGCCTCCCTGCACACCGCCGGCGCCCGCCTCGGCTTCCGTACGCTGACGGACGGTGGACGCTACGTGCCGCTCCCGTCGTATCCCTGGCAGCGCACCCACCACTGGATCAGCCCCACCAGCCTCCCGGCGCCCCCCGCGCACTCGGAAACTGTCACGGCCCCGACCTCGCAGGACCCGGCGGAGCACACGCACCCCCTGCTGGGCCGGCCGCTGCCCGCCGACGGCGCCACCCGCACGTGGCAGGGCCCACTGACCCTCGCGGACAACGCCTATCTGAGCGATCACCGTATCCAGGACACGATCATCCTGCCGGGCACCGCCCACCTCGAACTCATCTCCGCAGCCGCCCGCACCGTCCTGGACGCCGACGCGCTGTCCGTCTTCGACGTGCAGTATCACCGCGCCCTGTTCCTGGACGAGGACGGCCCCGCACCCGAGGTCCGGGTGACCGTCACCCCCCAGCCGGACACCTCGCTGCACTGCCGTATCCACAGCCGGGACGACGAGGGCAGCGAGTGGACCCTCCACACCGAAGGCACCGCCCGCGCCCTGCCACCGACCCCTCCCGAGCCGTCCGAACCACTCCAGGCCATCCGGGCCCGGCTGCCGCAGCACCAGAGCGCCGCCGAGTTCTACCCGTGGAACGCCGCACGCGGCAACCAGTGGAACGGCACTTTCCAGGGCATCACCGAGCTGTGGCGCACGGAGGGCGAAGTCCTCGCTCAACTGGCCTGTCCCCGGGCGCTCGCCCATGATCTCGTACGGCACCACTTCCACCCCGCGCTGCTGGACGCGAGCGGACACGCCATGGCCGCAGCCCGGCCGCTGACCGCCCCCGGCGAGGAAGGTGTCTTCGTCCTGGGCGGTATCGACGAAGTCCGCTTCCACCAGCAGCCGTCCGCGTCCCTGTTCAGCCACGCCAGGCTCCGGGATTCCGCCCGTGAGGACTCCTTCACCGCCGACATCGACATCCGCGCCGACGACGGCCGCCTCGTCGCGCAGATGCGCGGTCTGCGCCTGCAGTACCTGGCCGGACACGCCCCCGCACTTCTCCACCCGCTCCCCGAGGACACCGTGACCGCAGCCGACACGTCCGAGCCCTCGTCCCCTCCGGCCGGGGACAGCGACCACGGATCCTGGCTGCACACCCTGACCTGGGAGCCGGCTCCCGTCCCGGCCGGTCAAGGGACGGGCAGCGAACCGGACGGCTTCTGGCTCGTCCTGACCGACAGCGGTTCCGCAGGCCGTTCCCTGGTACGGGAGCTGACGGGCCGCGGGCAGCGCGTGGTGGCCGTCACCGCGGGCGCCGGCCGCTTCGCCGGAGGCGGCGACCGCTACCGCATCGACCCGTCCAACGAGGACCACTACCGCGAAGTCCTCGGCGACATCGCCCGCGACGGCGCCTGCCGCGGCATCCTCCACCTGTGGTCCCTGGACGCCCAGGCCGGTCTGGACGCAACCCCCACCGAGGTCGCCCGCGCCCAGCTCCTGGCCGCCCACAGCGTCCTGCACCTGACCCGGGCGCTGGAGCGGCACCCCCTCGGCAACCCGCCGCTGTGGCTGATCACCCAGCTCGCCCAGGCCACCGCCGTCGGCGAGACGGTACGCCACCCCTTCCAGGCCGTCTCCTGGGGTCTGATACGCACCCTGGCCGGCGAGGCACCCGCGCTCGCCCCCCGCCTGGTCGACCTCGACCGGTCCGCCGCCGGCGTGCCGGCCCTGGCCGACCTGCTCCAGCACCCGGACGACGAAGACCAGATCGCCCTGCGCGACGGACGCCGCTTCGCCGCCCGGCTCGTACCGGCGGCTCCGTCTCCCACGGGCTCGGGCGTGCCGCAGGCGCTCTCGCTGCCCGCACCCGGTGTGATCGACGACCTGCGACTGACCGAACGGATACCGCGCGCGCTCGGCGCGGACGAGGTACGCATCCGGGTCAGCCACGCCGGCGTCAACTACCGCGACGTACTGCTCTCCCTGGGCATGTACCCGGGGCAGGACGACCGGCCGCCGGTGATGGGGTGGGAGTGCGCCGGCACGGTCACCGAGATCGGGGAGACGGTCACCGACGTGGCCGTGGGCGACGAGGTGATCGCCTTCGCCGAAGGCGCGCTGGCTTCCGAGGTCGTCACCCGGACCTGCCTGACCGCGCCCAAGCCGGCGCGGCTGACCGCGGCCGAGGCCGCCACGCTGCCGGCCGCGTACCTCACCGCCTACCACAGCCTGGTCGACCTGGCCGGGCTGGAGCGCGGACAGAAGGTCCTCATCCACTCCGCCACCGGCGGCACCGGCCGGGCCGCCCTGAACATCGCCCGCTGGAAGGGCGCCCACATTTACGCGACCGCCGGGAGCGACGCCAAGCGCGAGTTGCTGACCGAGCTCGGCGTCGAGCAGGTCGCCGACTCCCGGAGCCTCACGTTCGCCGACACGTTCAAAGCGGCCGTCGGCGAGGCGGGCTTCGACGCCGTCTACAACACCCTGCCCGGCGAAGCGGTCGCGGCGAACCTGTCGCTGATGGCCCCGTACGGTCACTACCTGGAACTCAGCAAGCGCGACATCCTCGACAACAACCCCCTGCCGCTGGGGGCGTTCGCCCGCAACCTGTCCTTCCACGCCGTCGACGTCGTCCACATGATCCAGCACGCACCCCAGCGGGCCGGCCGCGTGCTGCGCGCAGCCGCCGCCCTGGTCGCCCAGGGCACCCTGCAGCCGCTGCCGCACACGGTCTACCCGGCAGGGCAGGCCGCGGACGCCTTCCGGCTCATGGCCCAGTCCCGCCACACGGGCAAGATCGTGCTCTCCTTCGGCGAGGCGACGTCCGGGCCGGCGACCGCGCCACGAGGCCGGCCCGTCGCCATCCACGCCGACGGCACGTACCTCATCACCGGCGGTGCGGGAGGCATCGGCGGCCGGCTGGCACTGTGGCTGGCCGACCAGGGCGCCGGACACCTGCTGCTGACCGGGCGCAGGCCCCTGCCCGAGCCTGGCACGCCTCTGGCCGCGGACCACCCGCAGGCTGCCTCCGCAGCCCTGATGAACGAGCTGCGAGAGCGCGGCGTGAACGTGACGTACGAGGCCGTCGACGTCGCCGACCCACCCGCCATGCACGCACTGCTCGCGGCCAGGCGCCGTACGGGCCTGCCCCCCGTGCGCGGCGTCTTCCACGCCGCGGGGGTCATCGACTACACCCCGCTGAGCGAGATGAGCGGCACCGAGCTGGACCGGGTGCTGGCCGCGAAGGTCTCCGGCGCGTGGAATCTGCACCGGCTCCTGCGCGACGAGCCGGTGGAGGCGTTCGTGCTGTTCTCCTCCGGCTCCGCCCTGCTCAGCTCGCCCATGCTCGGCGGGTACGCGGCCGGCAACGCCTTCCTGGACGCCCTGGCCCACCACCGGCAGGCGGACCGGCTGCCCGCCACCGTCGTCAACTGGGGCTTCTGGGACAGCGTCGGCATGGTCGCCCGGCAGGAGGAACAGGAGCAGCGCACCCTGCTGCCGCAGGGGATGTCGTCCTTCAGCCCCGACGACGGACTGGCGCTGCTCGGGAAGATCCTCGCCGAAGGGCTGGTGCACACCGCGGTGCTCCCGGCCGACTGGCCCGCCTGGGCGCGGGCCTACCCGGCGGCTGCGGAAGCGCCGTTGCTGAAGCACCTGACCGGCGGTGCCCGGCCGGCCGAAGGGGCAGCGGTGCAGGTGCCGTACGAGCAGACGGCCCTGCCCGCTCCCACCCCGGCCGCCGAGCCCGAACCGGCCACCGTGGCGCCGCCGACCGCAGCGGCTCAAGCCGCACCGGATGCCGAGGTGCTGGATTTCCTGAAGCAGGAGGTCGCCACCGTCATGGGGCTGCGTCCTGAGCGCGTGAACGCCAGCCGGCCGCTGAACCGGCTCGGCATGGATTCGCTGATGGCCGTCGAGCTGCGCAACCGCATCGAGCGCCGCTACCGGATCAGGCTGCCCATGGTGAAGCTCCTCAAGGACGGCACGATCACCACCGTCGCCCAGGCCCTGGCCGACGAACTCGACTCCGCGAACGCCCCGGCCTGACCGAGCGACTGACGAGGAACCGACTGCCCATGAAGACCACCGACATCCGCATCGCCGGGCTCGGCACCTACATCCCGGAGATCGTCGACGCGCACAAGGCCGTGGCGCTGGGCCTGTACGACGCCGAGGACTGCGAGTTCTACGGCTGGACGGGCGCCGCGGTCGCCGACGACATGCCCGCCCCCGACATGGCGGTCGCCGCCGCGCGCCAGGCGATGGAACGCTCCGAACTGCACCCGCACGACATCGACATGCACATCCACGCATGCGGACACGAACAAGGTCCCGAAGGCTGGTCACCGCAGCACTACATACTGCGTCACCTCACGGACCGCGACGTGCCTTCCTTCCGTATCTGGCAGGCGTGCAGCGGCCTGATCGGCTCCCTGGAGCTGGCCGCCTGCTACCTGAAGGCCGTACCCGAGCGCACCGCCGCCCTCGTGACGGGCGCCGACAACGTCGGCACCCCGAACTTCAACCGCTGGGCGTTCGGCATCCAGAACGGAGTGCTGGGCGACGCGGGCAGCGCGGTGCTGCTGTCGAAGACCGACGGCTTCGCGAGCCTGCTGTCGATCAACACCGGTTCCACCGCCGAGGTGGAGGAGCAGTACCGGGGCAACGAACCGCTCTTCCCGCCGTCGGCGACGGTCGGCCGCGGCATGGACTTCAAGGAGCGCCTGGCCGCCGCCGGCGGGCTGGAGGAGACCGTCGCCGAAGTCGTACGCCGCCAGGGTGAACTGCGCACCGAGATCGCGCTGCGCACCCTGGCCGAGGCGGGTCTGGAGCCGGGCGACGTCACCCGGGTCTGCCACGTCTTCACCGGCCAGGAGAGCTACCTGAAGGTCATCCTCGACCCCATGGGCCTGTCCCCCGAGCAGGGGCTGCTCGACTTCGGCCGCAACCTCGGCCACCTGACGGTCAACGACCAGATCGTGGGCCTGACCCACCTGGTGGAGACCGGGCAGGTGGGCCCCGGAGATCACGTCCTGATCGTGGCCCACGGCGGCGGGACCTCCATCACCTGCGCCGTCGTGCGCATCGACCGGCGCCCCGTCTGGGCCGCCGGCTGACTACCACCCGCCCGCCGGCTCCGGAACGGGGCCGGCGGGCGGCCTGTCCGCTCCTTCCACCACCGACCCCGGGGGGTATCCGTGGCACAACTCGCCGCATCACCCTTGCTCGACGCCGAAGCCCTGATCTCCACCTTCGGGCTGCTGGGCATCATGGCCACCGTCTTCGCCGAATCCGGGCTTATCGTCTGCTTCTTCCTGCCCGGCGACTCGCTGCTGTTCACGTCCGGGCTGCTCGTGGCCAACGACCAGTTCCTCCACCAGCCGCTGTGGCTGGTCATGCTCGCCATCGCAGTCGCCGCCGTCCTGGGCGACCAGTTCGGCTACGCCTTCGGCCGCAAGGTGGGCGGCGCGCTGTTCCGCAGGCCCAACTCCCGCTTCTTCAAGCAGGAGAACGCCGAACGCGCCCACGCCTTCATGGAGAAGCACGGGCCCAAGGCGCTGGTCATGGCCCGCTTCGTCCCCGTCTTCCGCACCTTCATCCCCATCACCGCCGGGGTGGGGAGGATGGCGTACCGCACCTTCTTCCTCTTCAACGTGCTCGGCGCCGTCCTGTGGTCGGTCAGCCTCACCACGATCGGCTACTACCTGGGCCAGGTGGACTTCGTCCGCGAGAACATCGAGGTCATCGTCATCGGGATCGTCCTCGTCTCCGGCATCCCGATCATCGTCGAAGGCATACGCATGCGCCGCCGCGCCCGCAGCGCCAAGGCCGCGAACTCCCAGACGGGCACCACCGAGACCGCCGCACCGGAAACGGAGCTTCCCCGTCCATGATCTCCGCACCAGACTTCTGCGACCTGCTCGCCGCCCGCGGGTTCTCCCTGGCCAGCGGCGTGCCCTGTTCCCACTTCGGCGGGCCGATCGCCCACCTGAGCAACCAGCCCGGTGCGTACGTCCCGGCCCCGAACGAAGGCAGCGCCCTGGCGGTGGCCGCGGGCGCCGCGCTCGGCGGCCGGCGCGCCTACGTAATGCTGCAGAACTCCGGCCTGGGCAACCTCATCAATCCGCTCACCTCGCTGGTGATGACCTATCGGCTGCCGATCCTGACCTTCACGAGCCTGCGCGGCTGGCCCGACCCGGCCACCGACGAACCCCAGCACGCGGTGATGGGACCGGCGACCCCCGGCCTGCTCGACAGCGTCGGCACCCCGCACTACACGCTGTACGCCAAGGACGGCGCGGAGGAGTTCTCGGCGATCCTGGAGCAGGCGGCGAAGGACCTGGCCGCGCAGCGGGCCCCGTTCGTCCTGGTGGAGCGCGGCGCGATCGGCAAGGCCGCGGCCACCGGGGCCGCCCCGGCCGAGGGACTTGAGGCCGCGGAGGCCATCCGCATCGTCACGGCCGCCGCGCCGGAGGCGGCCGTCGTCGCCACCACCGGTTACACCGGCCGTGACACGTTCGCCGTCGCCGACGCACCGGGCAACTTCTACATGCAGGGTTCCATGGGCCACGCCTCCTCGCTCGGCCTGGGGGTGGCGCTGACGCATCCGGAGCGGACGGTGGTGGTCCTGGACGGGGACGGTGCGCTGCTGATGCACCTGGGCGCGCTGTCGATGATCGGCCACGCGGCGCCCGGCAACCTGATCCACGTCGTGCTCGACAACCGCGTGCACGAGTCGACGGGCGGGCAGGCGACCACGTCGGCGACGACCTCGTTCCCGCCGATGGCGATCGCGGCCGGCTACGCAAGCGCGGTCGCCTGCGACACCCGGGACTCCCTGCAGTCCGCGATGCTGAGCGCTCGTGCGGGCTCCGGCCCGCATCTGATCAGCGTGACGACGCTGCCGCGCACCGGCGCAATCCCGCCGCGGGCGACCAACGCCCTCAGCCCGCTGGACATCCGGGACCGCTTCCGGCACAGCCTTCGGCAGTAGAGGACACCTGTGCACTGGCCGGTGCCCCCTCGTGGAAGAGAGGGGGCACCGGCCAGTGATGCTCGTGCCGAGCGGGTCAGGCGTTCTGGACGGCGCCGGGCTGGTCGGCCTCCGGTTGCAGGCAGGCCGCCACCGTCTCGGGGTCCATGGCCGCCAGGCTGGCGAACATGCGCAGGGGCTCGGCCAGGGTCTGACAGCACATCACGTACTGGTTGCTGCGGCCCTTGGGTATCGCCTCGACGAGACCCTGCTCGCGCAAGGGCGCCAGATGGTGACTGACCAGCGTCTGGCTCAGGCCGGTGGCCTCCTGCAACTCCTTGACCGTACGCGGACGCTGCGCAATCAGCAGGATCAGCATCAGCCGGGTCTCGTCAGCCAGCGCCCGCAGCTTGGGCGCCAGCATCTGGGCCCGCTCACGTTCGCTGAGCCACTGGGCGGGATCACTGACCGCGACCCTCAGCTTCGCAGGACGGGCCATCGCCACCTTCCTCTCACCCCGGTACGTGCCGTCCAGCCATGGCCCCGCCACGCGGGGTGAGCCGGTGGGGACCGCGGGTTCAATCCTACGCACCTTCGATCTCCCTCGAACCTAGGAGGAAGCCGGGGAGTCCGCCTTGCCGCCCTGGGCGGCGACTTCGGCCTGCGCGGTGCCGTCGTCTTCGGCCACGCGGGCGCGGGGCAGGACGACGGCCGTGGTGAGCGCGCCGGCGACGGCGACGCCGACGGCGATCATCAAGGTGGTGGCGAAGCCGCCGACGAAGGAGTGCTGCGCGGCATCCAGCACCCGCTGGCCCGCCGCCCCGCCGAGTTGCTGCGCGGTGGCGGAGGCACCCGCCAGGGACTCGCGCACCGCCGCTCCCGCCTCACCGGGCAGTTGAGCCGCCTGGGGGAGATCGTCGCGGTAGAGGGTGGTGACCACACTGCCGCTGATGGCGATGCCGAGCGCGCCGCCGACCTGCATGCCCACATCCGCGACCGCCGAGCCGGCGCCCGCCTGGCGGGCGGCGGAGACGACCAGGATCGCGTCGACCGCGGCCGGCAGGGCGATACCCATGCCCAGGCCGAACACGGCGAGCCCGAGGAGGGCCTGGTTCTCGTCGTCGACGGACAGGCCGGCCAGGATGCCCATGCCGACGGCGCACAGCAGCAGTCCGAACACCACCGTGGCCTTCAGGCCGGCCCGTTCCACCAGCTTCGCCGAGAGCGGGGCACCGATCATCATGGTGCCGATGGCGAGCATCCGCAGCCCGGCACCCAGGGGGTCCAGCTCCAGCACCGACTGCAGGTACTGGGTGAGCAGATACAGGCCGCTGTACAGGCCGAAGGAGGTGCAGGCGATCGCCAGTGCGCCGCCGCCGTAGCGGGCGTTGAGGAACAGGCCGACGTCGAGCATGGGGTGAGCGGTGTGCCGCTCCCACAGCACGAAGGCGACCATCAGGGCGGCGCCCACGAACAGCGAGCCGAGCGTGACGATGTCACCCCACCCGTTGTGCGGCGCCTCGACCAGCCCGTAGACGATGGCCACCAGGCCGCCCACCGAGAGCAGCGCACCGACCAGATCCAGCCCGGGGTGGTCCTCCGCCTTGGACTCCGGGATCAGCTTGGCGGCGCCGATCAGGGCGATGGCGGCCAGGGGGACGTTGATGAGGAACATCGAGCCCCACCAGAAGTGCTCCAGCAGCAGGCCGCTGACCAGCGGGCCGAGCGGGACGCCGACGGCGGCGGCACCGGACCAGATGCCGATGGCCTTGCCCTGCTCCTCGCGCGGGAAGACGTCCTTGATGATGGCCAGAGTGGCGGGCATCATCAGCGCCGCCGAGATGCCCATCAGGGCACGGAAGGTGATCAGCATCTCGGCGCTGGAGGCGAACGCGGCACCCAGACTGGTCAGCGCGAAGGCGGCCAGACCGAGGGACAGCAGCCGTTTGCGGCCGAACCGGTCGGACAGGCCGCCGGCCATGAGCAGCAGCCCGCCGAAGGCCAGGGCGTACGAATCGACCATCCACTGCAGTTGACTGCTGGTGGCATCCAGATCCTTCTGGATACTGGGCAGGGCCAGATTCAGGATCAGGGTGTCCAGGCCGATCAGTACCAGACTCAGGCACAGGACGTTCAGGATCTGCCATCGGCGTGGATGGCCGGTGGAGCTGTTCACTCACGCTCTCCTCAGACGCAACAGGGCGAGGTCCCCACGGGAGGGCGGGGCCGACCCGCTGTATCTAAACAGCGTTCACCCCTATCAACAGCAACTGCTGTTGATAGGGGTGCGTGTTGAGTGCGAGTTCCAGCCATCTGCCCCGTGACCTCACGGTTCCCCGCGCCGATCTGTCCGATGCCCTGCTGATGTGCGCAAAGGAGGCGATGAAGGCGGCTTCCGCTGCCGTGGCACCGGTGTGCTCCCGGATCCCGCCAGAGGCGCTTGCGCCGCGCTGGCAGGGCTGCCGGGGGTCGACTGTGCGGCTCGGGGCCACCACTACACGAAGTCGCCCGCGTCACCCCAGAGTTGGCGCAAATCTTTCCCCACCGCAAACCAGACCCTCGAATACTTCGACCGTCATCGATAAATTGAGCGAGAAGCAGCACGGAGTTCCGTGCAGAAGGTCACGCACGAGGTGCCAGGGGGATGGAACAGATGCGTACATCCGGCAGGCAGATGCTCGCAGCCGCACCGCCGACGGCACCGCGGTAGCGCCCACACACCTTCGTCTTCCATGAGGTCCGTGCATGGCGGCACGGTCCTGACGTCACCTCGAACCCGATGACAACCGCGTAGTCGGACGCGTTCGGCACACGCCCGGCTCTGCACACGAGGCTGGAACCATCCACTGGCGGCGGCTGGTTCCGGAGCCTGTCGAAATACAAAGGGGGAAACGATGTCAGTCTCTGCTCAGCCACGCCTTGCCCTGGTGGGCGATCGCGGCAATCACGACGAGCCGTCCCACCCCAAGATCGACGCGATGCGTGAGCGGTGGGACCTGACCACGGAGTGGATCCCCACCACCGACATCCACGACGCTTCCGCGCTGGAGGGCTGGGACGGCGTCTGGGTGGTGCCCGGTGCTCCGTACTTCAACCAGAAGGGCGTGCACATCGCCGTCCGGTATGCGCGTGAGAACCGGCTGCCGTTCCTGGGCACCTGCGGCGGCTTCTTCAGTGCCCTCGTCGAGCACGCGCAGAACGTCCTGCACCTGCCGGAGGCACAGGGCGTGGATGAAGACCCGGAAAAGCTGATGCCCCTGGTCACGCCGCTGACGTGTTCCTTCCGCGGGGAGAAGGCTCCGCTGAAGGTCAAAGAGGGCTCCCACCTTGCCGGCATCTACGGGACGACCGAAGTGGAGGAGATCTTCCACTGCGACTACGGGCTGGCCGACTCCTTCATGAACGCGGCCAACCAGGGCGACTTGCAGTTCAGCGCGTGGGACGGCGACGGCGCTGCACGCGCCCTGGAGATAACCGGCCACCCCTTCTTCATGGGCAGCCTCTTCCAGCCCGAGCTGTCGTCCGCGCCAGGCGCCGAGCACAAGATCCTCAAGGCGTTCCTTGCGGCGGTGCGCACCGGGGCGGGTGTGACGGCGACGCCGACGGCCTGACCACGGCACAACTCCAGCATCCGACGAGGCCGTGCGTCGTGCGCCCGGCCGAGGACACCGTCATGCCCGTTCGTCCCCCGCACCGGGCGGAAGGAGCCTTGACCCTGATGAAATCCGAACAGAACGGCCTGTCCCGGCGCGGCTTCGTGCGCGGCAGCGTCGTCGGCGGAGCCGGACTGGGCACCCCCGCCCTGCTGCCGGTGATCTCGGCACACGCCGCCACCGACGGCACCGCCGCCGCAGGCGCGGGCACCGCCGACAGCAGCCTCGCGGGGGCGGCGTTCACCGATCAGTCGGCCGCCCTGACCCCGGACAAGACCGTCGCCACGGCCTGCCAGTTCTGCAACTCCAACTGCCGGCTCAACGTCGACCTCAAGGCCGATCGCATCCTCGCCGTTCGGGGAGAGGACGACGATCCCGTACAGCAGGGCCAGGTGTGCGTCAAAGCCGAACTCATGCCGCAACTGGTCTACAACGCCGACCGGCTGACCCGTCCCCTACGCCGAGTGGCCGGTGCGAAAGGCTCGCCGGACTCGACGTTCGAGCCCGTCACGTGGGACGAGGCCCTGCACACCATCGCCGCCAAGCTGCTGGAGCTGCGGGACGCAGGACAGGCGCACACCATCGCCAACCGCACCACCGGCCGCCTGCCCCGCGGCACGGGCTCCCTCGTGGCCCGCGTGTTCGCGATGCTCGGCAGCCCCAACAACACGGACGTCGGCCCCGTCTGCAACGACGCCGGCGGCAACGCCCTGGCCACCACGTTCGGCCTGGGGAACTTCACCAACGGCTACGGCACCGACGGCGCCACCGGCAAGAACGATCTCGGCTCGGCCCGCCACTACCTGTTCCTGGGCACCAACCAGGCGGAAACCCACCCGGTCACCTTCGACTACCTGCTGCGCGGCCGCAGCAGGACCAAGGCCACCCTGACGGTGGTCGACCCTCGCCTGACCCCGACTGGCGCCGAAGCCGACCGGTGGGTGGCGCCCAAGCCGCACACCGACTTCGCGCTGCTGCTCGCCATGCTCCACCACGTCATCGATCAAGGGCTGTACGACAAGGCGTTCGTCAAGCGGTGGGTCGTCGGCTTCGACGAGCTGCGCGCCCACCTTGACGAGCACCAGTACACCCCCGCGTGGGCGGCGAAGGTCACCGGAGTCAAGGCCGCCACCATCAGGGAGATGGCCGAGGAGTACGCGAAGGCGAAACCGGCCGCGATCTTCTGCAACGCCGGTATCTCCCACCAGCTCGGCGCCTTCGACACCTACCGGGTGGCGACGTTCCTGGCCGCGGTGACCGGCAACATCGGCGTACCGGGCGGCGGCTGCAACTTCATGCACAACACCTGGCCCGGCGACCTGCACCTGCCGCCGCTCACGGTCGACGTGCCCCAGCGGCGGGAGGCGCTGCCCGTGGGCCCGGACTACTTCGCCGAGTCGATCCTGACGGGCGTCCCGTACCGGCTGCGCGCGGTGATCACGCAGGGAAACCCGCTGGTGTCCTCCGCCAACACGACCAAGGTCAAGAAGGCTTTCGAACAGCTCGACTTCTTCGTCTACACCGGCCTGTTCATGGAGGAAGCGGCCTACTACGCCGACATCATCCTGCCCGTCTGCAGCGGGCTGGAGATGGAAGGCGTCTACATGCGCCGCGACGACCGGGCCATCCGCTGGCAGGAGCAGGTCGTCGACCGGCTCGGCGAGTCCCGGCCCGACTGGGAGATCTGGATCGGCCTCGCGCAGGCGCTGGCCGAGCTGGACAACGACCGCCCCGGCGCGGAGTGGCGTGAGGCGTTCCCGGAGCGGTGGACGGACTACAAGCACCTGTGGGACAACTTCATCGCCCACACCCCCGGCACCGGCGGGATGACCCGTACCCGGATGAGCCGGCGCACGGAGCCGCTGCGCTGGCCGTGTCCCACCCCCGAGCACCCCGGGGTCAGCACCCTGTACCTGGATCACCCGAGCTGGTACGAAGCCGCGGAGTCGCTGGATCCCGGCAATCGCGGCAAACGCTTCCTCACCCCCAGCGGCAAGGTCGAGATCACCACCCCGGAGCTGGAGAAGAAACTGGCCGCGACCGGGCATGGCGCCCTGCCGGTCTTCTACACGCACCCCGAGGTCACCGGAAAGAACCCGACCCTGGCCTACGGCCGTGCCTTCGTCACCAACCCCCTCAATCCCCAGGCGGTCACGCACCCGGTGCGCCTGGGCGTTCCCGGAGACGACGCCGTGCACCGGGACTTCCCGCTGATGGGGATGACCGGCCGGCCCAGCGTCGTGCACTTCGCCGAGATCACGCACTGGACTCCGACGGGCAAGCAGCTCAACGGCATCCGTTTCATCCAGATCCATCCCGACACCGCCCGCCGCGCCGGTATCCGGGACGGCGACGACGTCCGCGTCGAAAGCCCCCGCGGCTCGGTGACGGGCACGGCACTGCTGTGGGAGGGGATCAGGACGGACACCGTGTTCGTACCCAACACCTTTGGTCCCGCCCAGAAGACAGGCGACCTCTTCGACGACCCCCGCTACGAGGCGGCCAACACCCTCCCGGACGACCGCTACTACGACAACCTCTCCGGCCAGCAGGCATTCAAGTGCTTCGCCTGCCGGGTCGTCCGAGCCTGACCCGCCACGCGACGCCGCACCGTTCGTCCCCGACCGCTGGAGGCAGTGCATGACCGCCACGTCCGACCCGCGTCTTGAGGCCGAGTCCGTCACCGTCCGGCCGCTGGCCGGCTTCGACGAGACCGTCCAGGTCCTGGGCTCCAAGAGCTACACCAACCGCTACCTGGCCATCGCCTCCCTGTCCGGGCAGGAGACGGTCATCGACAACGCGCTGCTCTCCGACGACACCGTCTACCTCGCCCGTGCCATCGAGAAGTTCGGACACGTCACCTGCGACATCGACCAGCAGGCCGCCGGCATCCGCGTCACCCCCACCGGCAAGCCGATGCGCGCACCGGGTGAGGAGATCTTCGTCGGCGGCGCCGGTACCCCGCTGCGGTTCCTGATCTCCATGGCCGGGCACGCCGAGGGCACCACGATCATCAACGGCAACGCCCGCATGCAGGAGCGCCCCATGGGCGACCTCCTCAAGGCCCTTCCCGCGCTCGGCGTGGACGCCGCCGCCGTACGCGGCAACGGCAGCCCGCCCATCCGCGTGGTCGGCGGCTCCTTCAAGGGAGGCGCCACGTCCATCAGCGGCGCCGTCTCCAGCCAGTTCACCTCCAGCCTCATCATCAACGCGCTGCGCGCCCGGACCACCACCGAGATCACCATCAGCGACGAGCTGATCTCCAAGCCGTACGTGGAGATGACGCTCGCCGCACTGAAGGAAATGGGGGTGAGCGTCGACTGCGACGGCCACCGGCGTTTCACCGTCGCCGCCGGGCAGCAGGCCCGCGGCGGCACGGTCACCGTGGAGCCGGACGCCTCCGGCATGTCCTACTTCCTGATCGCCGCGGCCATCCTCCAGTCCCGGGTCGTCATCCCAGGCATCGGCAGCGGATCCCACCAGGGCGACGCCCACCTGGTCGAGGCCCTGGAACGCATGGGCTGTCGCGCCGAAGTCACGGCCGGCACCACCACCCTGACCGGCGGTCCGCTGCACGGCATCGACATCAACATGGAGGCCATGCCCGACGTCGTGCCGTCCCTCGCGATCGCCGCCGCCCACGCCGAGGGCACCACGCGCATCACCAACATCGCCTCCCTGCGCGTCAAGGAGTGCGACCGCATCGCCGCCGTCACCACCGAGCTGCGCAAGATGGGCATCGAGGTCGAAGAGCACGCCGACGCCATGTACATCACCGGCGGCACCCCGGTCGGTGCGGACATCGACACCTACGACGACCACCGCATCGCCATGACCTTCGCGATCGCCGGTCTGCGCACCGAGGGAGTGGTCATCAAGGACCCCGGCTGCGTCGCCAAGTCCTTCCCCACCTTCTGGCAGACCCTCGACACCCTGCACCCCACCCTCGCGAGCACCGTATGAGCGCGCCCGACGACTCGTTCACCGGCCCGGGCATCCTGCTGGTGCTCGACGGCTGGGGCCACGCCCCGGCGGCCGACGACAACGCCCTGGCCCTGGCCCGCACTCCGGTCCTGGACGACCTCGTCACGCGGTTCCCGAACACGCTCGCCGACGCCTCCGGCGAAGCCGTCGGACTGACCGCCGGTACGGTCGGCAACTCCGAGATCGGCCACATGGTCATCGGCGCCGGACGGCCCGTACCGTACGACAGTCTGCTGGTCCAGCAGGCGATCGCCGCCGGCACCCTGCGTGCGCACCCCCGGCTGGGTTCCGTCCTGGACGGCACGGCTGCCGCGGGCAGCGCCCTGCACCTGATCGGCCTGTGCTCGGACGGGCAGATCCACTCGAACGTCGGGCATCTGGCCGACCTGCTGGCGGCGGCAGCGGCCCACGGGGTGAGCCGCGTGTACATCCACGCGATCACCGACGGAAGGGACGTCGCCGACGGCACCGCCCGCACCTTCCTGGCACAGGTCGGCGAGATGACCGGCCGCGCCGGGACGGGCCGGCTCGCCACCGTCGTCGGCCGCGGCTACGCCATGGACAAGGCCGGCAACCTCGACCTCACCGAGCAGGCCGTCGCCTTGGTCGCCGACGGCCGGGGCGCCTCCGCCGGCAGCGTGCAGCAGGCACTGAGCGCTTCCGAGCGCGGCGACGAATGGGTGCCCGCAAGCGTGCTCACGGCTGCTGGAGACGTAGCCATCGCCGACGGCGATGCGGTGCTGTGGTTCAACTTCCGCAGCGACCGCATCCAGCAGTTCGCCGACCGCCTCGTCGAGCACCTCACGGCCACCGGGCGCTCGACGCAGATGCTGAGCCTGGCCCAGTACGACACCCGCGCCGCGATCCCCCCGCTGGTGGAGCGGGCGGACGCCTCCGGTGGCCTGGCCGGCGAACTCTCCGAGGCCGGGGTGCGAAGCGTCCGCATCGCGGAGGCGGAGAAGTTCGAGCACGTGACGTACTACATCAACGGCCGCGACGCCACGGCGCGCAGCGCCGAGGAGCACGTGCGGATCACGGGCGACGACAAGCCCGACTACATCGCCCGGCCGCAGATGAACCTCGACCGCGTCACCACGGCCGTCACCGAGGCCGCCGGCCGCACGGACGTCGAACTCGTCGTCGCCAACCTGGCCAACATCGACGTCGTAGGGCACACCGGCAACCTGGCCGCGACCGTCACCGCGTGCGAGGCCACGGACGCCGCGGTAGGGCGGATCCTCGATGCGGCTCGCGCGGGCGGGCGTTGGGTGCTCGCCGTGGGCGACCACGGCAACGCCGAGAAGATGACCAAGGAGGCGGCGGACGGCACCACCCGACCGTACGGTGGACACACCACCAACCCGGTCCCTCTGGTGATCGTCCCCCGCGGGGCCGGGACCGCGCAGCCCATGCTGCCCGGAACGGCGACGCTCGCCGACGTCGCGCCCACGGTCCTGCACCTGCTGGGCCGAAAACCGGGATCCGCCATGACCGGAAGGACACTGCTGTGACCCCCCACCTCGCTGCTCCCACCCAGACCGACTGGACTCAGGTACCGGAAATGACCCGGTGCCTGGACACGCCGCACCTCGCGGCCGCATTCGCCGACGACGCCGTCGTGCGCCGGATGGACACCGAGGGGACCGGCATCGTCGTACGCGAGCCGGCCGACCGCTCCTGCGTCGTGCTGGGCCTCTACAACTCGTCCACGACCGAAGCCCGTATCAGCCTCAACGCCCTGCTGCCCGAACACGCCAACAGCGCCTGGCGCTTCATCAGCGGCTCCATGCGCACCAGTCCCGCCATCGACGGGATGGACGTCCACCTGGAGGCAGCAGGCCACGTCTGGCTGACCGCCACCTCCTGAGGAAAGGAGACCTCACCATCCGGGCTTCCTGAGCCCGGCTCTTTCAACAGGCCGCCAGCGACCCGCTGTCGGCAACCTGCGCCAGATCCACCGCAGCCTGCGCGGGGCAGCCCTTCCGGGCACCCATGTCCCGCGTTTTCCTCAGGGCACCGCCAACCCGAAGGATCTGACAATGCACAAGCCCGTTCGCTTTGCCATGCCCGTTTCCGCCGGCGCCACCGGCGCGGTGGGAACAGTCGTCGGGGCTCCACGAGTCGCCGTCGGCGACTCGCGGCATTCCCCCGTGGCTTTCTGCGGTCATGCGTGCACCGCCCCTCTCTCCCCCAGGGAGATCGAGCGGGACGTCCCGACCACCTCGCCCGACCGTCGCCCACCAGCACGTCGGTGACCACCCGAAGAGGCTGAGCCCGTCCCCGTACCGCACCTCACAGCGCACACCTGTGCACGCATGCAGAGAGAAGAGTCCCCATAGTGATCACTCACAAGCGCCGCGCCGCCTATCTCACCTCGACCGCCGTGCTGTTCATATCCGTGGCCGGCTGCGCCGGCGACGACGCCGGATCAGGAGGTGCGCTGCAGGTCAGCGGCTCCACCACCGTGGCTCCTGTGGCCGCGGACGCGGCCGAGGCGCTCAAGGCGAAGGGCCTCGACATCATCGTGGCCACCCAGGGCGGTTCCGCCGGCGGCATCTCCCAGCTCGCGGCGGGCCAGATCGGCATCGCGATGAGTTCGAAGCCCATAGCGCCGGAGGACGAGTCCGCCCATCCCGACACGGACTTCCAACCCACCCAGGTCGGCGCGGACGCAGTCGGCGTCATCGTCACCGACGAAGTCGCCGAAGCCGGCGTGGAGAACCTCACCGCGGCGCAGGTACGTGACCTGTTCGAAGGGAAGATCACCAACTGGTCCGAGGTCGGCGGCCCGGACCTTGAGGTCTTCGTCTACGACAAGGAACCCGGCCGCGGCACCCGCGAAGTCCTCGACAAGTACATCTACGGCGACAAGAAGGCCCCGCCGCCGCCGGAGTCGGGCAACTTCGCCATCGTCGGCGGCAACCTCGAAACGCGTAACAAGCTGAAGTCGACCCCCGGCGCCGTGGCACCGCTGTCCACCAGCTTCGTCGAAGGGCACGACGACCTGGCGGTCGTGACGCTCGACGGCATCGCGCCCAGCCCCGAGAACATCGCCTCCGGCACGTACCCGATGTCCCGGCCGCTGTACCTCATCACCGACGGCGAGCCGGAGGGCACGTCGAAGAAGTTCATCAACTACGTCCTGTCCCCGAAGGGGCAGGAGCTGATGACCAAGCACGGCTACCTCAAGCTCAAGGAAATCGGGAAGTAGCCGATGGCTACGACCAAGACACCGGCGCGACCATCCATCACCTCCGCCGAGGGAAAACGCCCCCGGCCGTCCACGTGGGTGTGGAGTTGGGTCTACGCCGGAGCACTCGCCGTCGCGGGCCTGCTCCTGGCCGTTGCCGGGTATCTCGGCAGCGGTATCGGCAGCGGCACCGTCGACTGGCTGAACCTGGTCACCGAGTCCGCGTGGAGCCCGCCCAACGCGGCCTTCGGCGGCCTGGCGATGATCTACGGCACCGCCGTGGTCAGCATCCTCGCCCTCGTCCTCGCCGTACCCATCGGATGGGCGGCGGCCATCGCGCTGTCGGAGTACCTCCCGCCGCGCATCGCCCGGCCGATGCGCACGTGCGTGGAGTTGCTCGCCGCCGTGCCGTCGATCGTCTACGGCCTCATCGGCATCGCCGTCATCCGCCCCGTCATCGCGTCGATCGCCGACGTGCCGGGCGGAGACAGCCTCGCGGCAGCCGGCATCGTCCTGGCCGTCATGATCGTGCCCACGGTCGTGGCCGTCAGCGTCGACGCCCTTTCCGCCGTACCCGACCGCTACCGCGAGGCCGCCTACTCCCTCGGCCTCACCCGCGGGGAAGTGATCCGCTCGGCGGTCCTGCCGCTGGCGCGGCCGGGTATGCGTGCCGCCGTCCTGCTCGGCCTGGCCCGGGCGCTCGGCGAAGCCATCGCGGTGTTCCTGGTCGTGGGCAGGGCCGACGGGCGGATGCCCCACAGCTTCGGCGAGTTCCTCGACTCTCTGAGCCACCCCGGCCAGACGCTCACCACGAAACTCGCCGGCCCCGAGCCCGTACTCGCCGGCACCTCAGGACCGCACTTCGCCGCCCTGTGCGGCCTGGGTCTCCTCCTCCTGGCGCTGGTGGCCGGAGCGACGATCTGGGGCACACGGGAACGACGCCAGAGCACTCGGAAGGCCGGGCACCTGCCGGCACCGCGGCTGCGGCAGCAGCGGGACCAGGTGCTGACGGTATGGCGGCTGGGAGCCCTGCTGCTGCCCAGCGCACTGCTGATCGGGATACTCGGCCTCCTCGTCACCCGGGGCACGTCGGCGTTCAACCCGAGCTTCTGGTTCAGCGCGGCGACCGGAGCGGCCGGTGGAGGCGTACGCGACCAGATAACCGGCACCCTCCTGCTCGTCGTCACCACGGGGCTGCTCGCCCTGCCGCTGGGCTTCGGCGCGGGCATCCTGATAGGCACCCACGCCTCCGCGCGGACGGCACGAGCCCTGCAGACGCTGACGCTCGTCCTGGGCGGCGTGCCGACGATCCTGCTGGGGCTCGCCGGATTCGTCATCCTGTCCACCACCATGGGATGGGGGAGGTCCTGGCTGGCCGGAGCCATCGTGCTCGTCCCGGTCGTGGCACCCGTCGTTGCTCTGACCACCGCGGCACGCATCCGGAGCCTGCCACCCGAACTCACCGAAAGCGCGCTGTCGCTGGGGCTGACACGTGCCCAGTACATCCGGTCGGTCGTCGTTCCCTACACCTGGCCCGCCACCGTCACCGGCCTGCTGCTCGGCCTGGCGCGCGCAGCCGGCGAGACCGCTCCTCTGCTCTTCACCGCCACCGTCTTCTTCGGCGCTCCCACGGTGCCGAACGGGATCGTGGAGTCCCCGGTGCAGGCACTGCCGACCCACATCTTCACCCTCTCCCAGGACTCGGGTGACCCGCAGGCCGTCGACCAGGCGTGGGGAAGCGCCATGGTGCTGGTCCTGATCACCGCGGTACTCCTCAGCGCGGCGATCGCGCTGCGCAACCGCTTCGAAGGAGAACGATGGACGACGTAATCACCGTGCACCGGCTACGCGTACGCACCCGCGGCAAGACCCTGGTCGGCCCGGTCTCCTTCACCCTCGAACGCGGCTCCACCACCGGACTGTGCGGCCCTTCGGGCGCTGGAAAATCCACCGTCCTGCGCGCGTTGGTCGACTTGCTCCCCGACGGGCTCGTCAGAGAGGGGGACCTGAAGATCCTCGACCGCACCATCGCACCCGGCAAGGGAGACGCGGACCTCAGAGCCAAGGTCGTCCTCGTACCCCAGACCCCGGTCGTCTTCGGAGGCAGCGTCCTCGACAACGCCCTGTTCGGCGTCCGCCACGTCCTGCGCGCGTCCCGGGAGGCGCTGCGCGACCGAGCTGAACAGGCTCTCACCGAGGCCGGACTGTGGAAAGAAGTCGCCGACAGACTCGACGCCCCCGCCCAGACCCTGTCCGCGGGACAACGGCAGCGACTCTGCCTGGCCCGCGCGCTGGCCCTGGAGCCGGCCGGGCTGCTTCTCGACGAACCCACCAGTGCGCTCGACGAACAGAGCAGGGACACGGTCGAGCAGTCCATCGCGGCGCTGCGCGGGCGCCGGACGGTACTCCTCGTCTCCCACGACCCGGCGCAGGTGGAGCGCCTGTGCGACACAACCGTCCTCCTGGATCTGCCCGTCGCGGCCGCGGTCCCCTGATCGCTTCCGCCGAAGCGGACACCCCCCGGCGCTCGGTACGCCGCGGCGCTTCGGTTCCGAACCGCGGTACGGAACCGAAGCGCCGCGCCAACCGGCCCTACGAGACACCGACCTGGCCGCGCTGATGCAGGATGTGCATCAGCGCCGTACGCACTTCCGCACCCAGGCGGTAGTAGACGAGCCGTCCCTCACGTCTGCTTTCGATCAGACCGATGCTGCGCAGGCGCTTCAAGTGGTGGCTGACCGTCGCGAGGGACACCCCGACGTCCGCCAGTTCGTGCACCGCCGCCTCGGCACCCTCCCGTTCCGCCAGGAGCATCAGGAGTTGGAGACGGACGGGATCTCCCAAGGTCTTGAACACCCTGGACCACCAGGCCATGTCGGCTGCGCTGAGCGTCAGGCACGTTCCGTCGCACGCAGCGGCGTCCTTGTGGCACACGTCGTCTCCTCAGCCGCCGACTCAGTCGGCCTGCGACAGCAGGCCGGCCATGACCGACAGCGCCCCGGGCGCGACCCGGTAGTACACCCAACTCGCGCGGCGCTCCGACAACAGCAGCCCGGCTTCCCGCAGCTTGCGCAGGTGGTGGCTGACCGTGGGCTGGGAGACGCCGACGTCCTGGATCTCGCAGACGCAGGCTTCCCCGCCCGGGCGAACGGCGATCTTCGAGAAGAGCCTCAGGCGAACGGGGTCGGACAGCGCCTTGAACATGGCGGCGATGGGCTCCGCGTCTTCTGCGGAGAGCTCTTCGCGTCCCAGTGGCTGACAGCACCCCAAGGGCGTGATGGTGGCGAGCGTGGTGGGCCCCGGAGCCAACTTAGACATACCTCTATGTTGACACCTGTCGAATCACCTGCCAAGGGGTGCGCATTGAGGCGGGCGGCCCGTAGGGGTGGATTCGATGAATCTCTATGTTGACGAACGTCGATCCCGAGTGCATGCTGAGCGCAACATCGAAGAATGTCGAAACAGAAGGAATGGTCCATGTCTCGGATACAACTCGCCCTTCGCGTCCCCGACCTGCAGGCATCGATCGACTTCTACAGCAAGCTGTTCGGTGCCGGGCCGGCCAAGCTCCGCGACGGCTACGCCAACTTCGCCATCGCGGAACCTCCCCTCAAGCTGGTCCTCATCGAGGGAGCGGCGGGAGAGGACACCCGCATCGACCACCTGGGGGTGGAGGTGGCATCCACGGAGGATGTCCGGCAGGCCACGGACCGACTGGATCTGGCCGGGCTGCCCACCGCCGAGGAGAACGACACCACCTGCTGCTACGCCCTGCAGGACAAGGTCTGGGTGCACGGTCCCGGCCAGGAGCCGTGGGAGGTGTACGTCGTCAAGGCCGACGCCGACTCCCCGGCGAAGGGGGAGAGCGGCAACTGCTGCACTCCGGCAGACGCCGCTCCGGCCGAGCGACAGCCTGCGGCTGCCGGTTGCTGCTGATCAACGGGTAAGCATGTCCGTACGCGCGGGGACGCAACCGCAGCCGTTCCGCGGCCGCGTGCCCGCGCGGCTCTGCCCGCCCTGCGCCTGACCCGGATCACGAACCGGGGCATCGCGTACCACCCCGAGATCACCGCCGCCACCGGCTGGAGCCGGGCGGCCCGCACCGCCACGTTCCCCGTGCGCTCCCCGCCTTGGCCATGGCCGCTTCGCCGGGCAGCCACCACCCTCGTCGGCGCCCTCGCCGTGATCAGTGCAATCGCGGCGGGGACCACTCATCGCACGGCACCCCGGCGAGGAAAGCAGCCCGGAGAGGGGGTGGCGACGCCTTGTCAGGGCAGATCGCGGGCTGGTGGGGACTCCCTACGGGCCGGCTGCCGGGGCAATGCCGGCGATGAGGGCCTCGATACGCGAACGGATCTCGTCGCGGATGGGGCGTACCGCCTCGACACCCTGCCCGGTGGGGTCGTCGAGATCCCAGTCGAGGTAGGTCTTGCCCGGGAAGATGGGGCAGGCGTCACCGCATCCCATGGTGATGACGACATCGGATGCCTGCACGGCGTCGACGGTGAGGACCTTGGGCTGCTCGTGCGCGATGTCGATGCCGGCCTCCCGCATCGCCTCGACGACCGCGGGGTTGACGGTGTCGGCCGGGACCGAGCCGGCGGAGCGGACCTCGACACGGTCGCCGGCGAGGTGGGTCAGCCAGGCGGCGGCCATCTGGGAGCGGCCGGCGTTGTGGACGCAGACGAACAGGACGGAGGGCTTGTCGGGCATCGCGGTCTCTCTTGTCTTGCGGCGATGGGCGGGGTGGCATCAGCTTCGCCTGATGTGACAGTATCAGCCCATGCTGACATCAGTCGACACTGAAGTGATCCGTGCGCTGGCGGATCCACTCCGGCTCCGGATCGTGGAGCTTCTGGCCGTGGAGACGCTGTGTACCACGCACCTGGTGGAGGAGACAGGTGCCCGGCAGACGAACCTGTCCAACCATCTGCGGGTGCTGCGCGAGGCCGGGGTGGTGGAGACCGAGCCGTGCGGTCGCTTCACGTACTACAAGCTGTGCCCCGCGGTGCTGGAGGCGCTGGCAGGCTCGTTCACCGAACTGGCCGCAGCCGCCCGTACCACCGTCGAGACCGACCGCAAGCGGGCCTGCTGACATGGCCTCGACCCCCGCCACCAGCCCCGGGGCCGGGACAGAGGCGTCCGTGGTCGGGAAGCTGTCGACGCTCGACCGGTTCCTCGCCGCATGGATCCTGCTGGCCATGGCCGCCGGTCTCGGCCTGGGCGGCCTCGTCCCCGGGCTGGACGACGCGCTGGCGAAGGTGGAGATCGGCGGCATCTCGTTGCCCATCGCCCTGGGCCTGCTGGTCATGATGTACCCGGTGCTGGCCAAGGTCCGCTACGACCGTCTCGACGCGGTCACCGGCGACCGGAAGCTGATGGCCGCCTCCCTGGTGGTCAACTGGCTCGTCGGTCCGGCGGTGATGTTCGCCCTCGCCTGGATCTTCCTGCCGGACCTGCCCGAGTACCGCACCGGCCTGATCATCGTCGGGCTCGCCCGCTGCATCGCGATGGTCATCATCTGGAACGACCTGGCCTGCGGCGACCGCGAAGCCGCCGCCGTCCTGGTGACGCTCAACTCCGTCTTCCAGGTACTGGCCTTCGGCCTGCTCGGCTGGTTCTACCTCGACATCCTCCCCGGCTGGCTCGGCCTGGGCGACGGCGAGCACCTGGACATCTCAGTCTGGAAGATCGCCGCCAACGTCGCCGTCTTCCTCGGCGTCCCCCTGCTCGCCGGTTTCCTCACCCGCCGCATCGGCGAACGCCGCCTCGGCCGCGCGGACTACGAGCAGCGGTTCCTGCCCCGCATCGGCCCCTGGGCGCTGTACGGGCTGCTGTTCACGATCGTGCTCCTCTTCGCCCTCCAGGGCGAGACCATCACCTCGCAGCCCCTGGACGTCGTGCGGATCGCGCTGCCGCTGCTGGTGTACTTCGCGCTGATGTGGTTCGGCACCTTCGCCCTCGGCAAGGCGATCGGCCTGGCCTACGACCGCACCGCCACTCTCGCCTTCACCGCTGCCGGCAACAACTTCGAACTCGCCATCGCCGTAGCCATCGCCACCTTCGGCGTCACCTCCGGCCAGGCCCTCTCCGGCGTCGTCGGCCCCCTCATCGAGGTGCCCGTGCTCGTCGCGCTCGTGTACGTCTCCCTCGCCTGGCGCCGCAAGTTCACCTCCGCGGAGTTTTCCGGAGAAGCCCCCGAGCGTGCCCCGGCTCAATGAACGAACCTCCAGCAGCGACGGCGTGGGCACCTGAGTAGTTCGCCAGGGGCAGACAGGGAAGACCGCGGAATAACTGGCCACGTGGCCGAGGTCATGTGAACATCGACCTTGCCGAGAATCCCAGGTCAGAGAGGCGCCTCTGTACCCCGGCTTCCCGCTCGACCCGTCTTCGTAAGCCGATGAGGGCCGCTACCCCGACCGTGGGGTAGCGGCCCTCGTAGCGTTGCTGAGGTCACGTCAGAGAATCGACTGGGCGGTGCACACCCGGTGCACAAGAGGGTGGGAAGCCAGGGGTGACAGTGGGAGCCAAAGAGCAGAGTTTCCCAGGTCACAGCCGCTTTCCGGGGCTTCCGCCCAGGTCACCCGTTTAGATGTCGAAGTACAGCTCGAACTCGTGCGGGTGCGGGCGGAGCTGGATCGGCTCGATCTCCTGGGTGCGCTTGAAGTCGACCCACGTTTCGATCAGGTCGGACGTGAAGACGCCGCCCTGGAGGAGGAACTCGTGGTCGGCTTCCAGGGCTTCCAGAACGGCCGGGAGGTTCGTCGGGACCTGGGGGACCGCGGCGTGCTCCTCGGGGGCCAGTTCGTAGAGGTCCTTGTCGACCGGCTCGGCGGGCTCGATCTTGTTCTTGATGCCGTCCAGGCCCGCCAGCAGCATCGCGGAGAAGGCCAGGTACGGGTTGCCCGAGGAGTCCGGGGCGCGGAACTCGATGCGCTTGGCCTTCGCGCTGGCGCCCGTGATCGGGATGCGGATCGCCGCCGAGCGGTTGCGCTGCGAGTAGACCAGGTTGACCGGGGCCTCGAAGCCGGGGACCAGGCGGTGGTACGAGTTCACCGTCGGGTTCGTGAAGGCCAGCAGCGCCGGGGCGTGGCGGAGGATGCCGCCGATGTAGTAGCGGGCGGTGTCCGACAGGCCCGCGTAGCCCTGCTCGTCGTAGAAGAGCGGCTCGCCGCCGGTCCAGAGCGACTGGTGGCAGTGCATGCCGGAGCCGTTGTCGCCGAAGATGGGCTTGGGCATGAAGGTCGCGGTCTTGCCGTTGCGCCAGGCGACGTTCTTCACGATGTACTTGAAGAGCATCAGGTCGTCCGCCGCGGCCAGCAGCGTGTTGAACTTGTAGTTGATCTCCGCCTGGCCCGCGGTGCCCACCTCGTGGTGCTGGCGCTCGACCTTGAGGCCCGACGCGGCGAGTTCGAGGGAGATCTCCGCGCGCAGGTCGGCGAAGTGGTCGACCGGCGGGGCGGGGAAGTAGCCGCCCTTGTAGCGGACCTTGTAGCCGCGGTTGCCGCCGTCCTCCACGGCGCCGGTGTTCCAGGCGCCCGCCTCGGAGTCGATGTGGTAGTACCCGGCGTTCGCCTTCGTCTCGAAGCGGACGTCGTCGAAGACGTAGAACTCCGCCTCCGGCCCGAAGTACGCGGTGTCCGCGATGCCGGACGAGGCGAGGTACGCCTCGGCCTTTTTGGCCACGTTCCGCGGGTCGCGGCTGTACTGCTCGCCGGTGATCGGGTCGTGGATGAAGAAGTTGATGTTGAGCGTCTTGTCCTTGCGGAACGGGTCGAGGCGGGACGTGGTGAGGTCCGGCACGAGCGCCATGTCGGATTCGTGGATGGCCTGGAAGCCACGGATCGACGAGCCGTCGAACATGAGCTGGCCGTCGGGCTCGAAGACGTCCACGGGCACCGTGAAGTGCTGCATGACGCCCGGCAGATCGCAGAAACGCACGTCGACGAACTTCACGTCGTTGTCCGCGATGTACTGCTGGACCTCGTCGGCGTTCTGGAACATCCCACTCCTCCTATGTCCCGCCGCGAGGGGACGGGTAAGCCTGCAGAGCCTGTGCGAGGTGCGCCTGCCGGCGTGCCGGCATGCTCGCCCGAGCCTAGGCACCCGGGATTTCTCGGGCATGACCCGTTTGTTTCGCCGATGTTAACCACGGCCCCCGGCCAGGCCCGGGAACCCGGCCCCGGCAGCCCCCCGGGTGGCCGGAATCGTATGCGGTCCGGGGCCGTCGGCAGGGGGCGAGGAGGGGCCGCGCGTGCCGGGCAGTACCGTGGATGCGTGGATGACGCGGAGAAGCGGCAAGCAATAGGTTCGTGGCTCTCCGGCCCCCGCTCGGCGGCCGAGGACATGGGCGTCGACTTCGGCTACCGGGGCCAGCGTCTCGGGATGCCCGAGACCGGGCCCGGCTCGGTCGCGCCGGTCGGCCGGCGGATCGCGGCGCTGGTCGTCGACTGGCTGCTGTGCCAGCTCATCGCCTACGGACTGTTCGCCGGCGGCGACAGCCGGTCGCTCGGGCTGTGGACCATGGTCGTCTTCTTCGTGATGACCGTACTGCTGGTCGGCACCCTCGGCTTCACGCCGGGCAAGCGGATCATGCGCATCCGCGTCGTCGCCGAGAGCGGCGCCCGGCTCGGCTTCGTCGGCACCATCGTGCGCTCCGTGCTGCTCTGCCTGCTGATCCCCGCCGTCGTCTTCGACCGCGACACCCGCGGGCTGCACGACCGGGTCGCCCGCGCCGTCGAGGTGCGGTTCTGAGCGGGTTCTGAGCGAGGGCTGAGGGATGTCCCCGAGGTCCGAGCGAGGTCCGGTACTGAGCCCGGGCCCATCTGGCTCCGGGCTTTCCGCGTCCCGTCGGTCCTTCTGAGCCGGGACCTCCGCGTCCGGGTTTCCTGAGCCGGGCCTTCCGCGCCCGGTCTCAATGCCCCTCCCGGGGCCCTCCCCGTACCCGTACGCGATCCGCCGCGCTCAGCGCAGCTTGCCGCCGCCCTTCGGCATCCGCATGCCCTTCGGCATCGGCCCCTTCGGGATCGGCATGTTGCTCATCAGGTCGCCCAGCGCCTTCAGCCGGTCGTTGACCTGCGTGACCTGGGGGCCCTGCAGCACCCGCGGCAGCTTCACCAGCGTGGCCCGCAGCTTCTTCAGCGGCACCTGGCCCTCGTCGTTGCCGACGACGATGTCGTGGACCGGCACGTCCGCGACCACCCGGTTCATCTTCTTCTTCTCGGCCGCCAGCAGGCCCTTCAGCCGGTTCGGGTTGCCCTCGCCGACCAGGACGATGCCCGCCTTGCCCACGGCCCGGTGCACGACGTCCTGCTGCCGCGTCATCGACACCGCGGGGGTGACGGTCCAGCCCCGCTTCATGTTGTCCAGCACCGCCGCGGCCGCGCCCGGCTGGCCCTCCATCTGCCCGAACGCCGCCGCCTCCGCGCGCCGGCCGAAGACGATCGCCATGCCGAGCAGCGCGAGCAGGAAACCGACGATGCCCAGGTAGATCGGGTGCCCGATGAGGAAGCCGATGCCCAGGGCGGCGCCGAGGACCAGGATGCCCACGCCCGCGACGATCAGACCGACCTTGGGGTCGGCCCGCCTGGTCATCTTGTACGTGAGGGCGATCTGCTTCAGACGCCCGGTGTTCTCGGGTGTGGGTTCACTGCTGGCCATGCCGCGAATTCTACGGCCAGCCGGGCCCGAGGTCAGACCGGGCCCGGCACCGGATGGCCGGATCGGGGCGGCGCCGGGACGCGGGCGGGGTGCCGGCGGCGCCGGGGCGGGGTGGCTATCGGGGCAGAGCGGACGTACCGCCCGCGGGCGGGTCCGCCTGCGACACCGCCGACTCCGACTCCCGGCGGGCGCTGGCCCGGCGGCGGTCCTCCAGAACGGCGTCCCAGGCGTTACGCCGTGCGGTGCGCTGCTCGCCGCGGAGCAGCACTCCCTCGATCGTGCGCAGCAACCCGGCGACGGTGGGCCGGTGCGGCGGCCAGGATGGTAACGACGACGGTGACGACGGCACGACGGCCCCCCTCGGCGGTCGGGAAGTCAAAGCTGGGATCCATGCTCACCCCGTGGTGTTACCAGCGCGTGGCCCGGCGGTCAAAGCGGGGTGAAGACCGCCGGGCGCTCCGGGCCGGCGGCGCTGCCGGCCCGGTTCGCGGGCTTACGCCGCGGGCTGCGCGCGCCTCTCCATGGCCTGCTTGTACAGCCGTCCCGCCCGGTACGAGGACCGCACCAGCGGCCCGGACATGACGCCCGCGTAGCCGATCTCCTCGGCCTCCTGCTGCAGCTCCACGAACTCGTGCGGCTTCACCCACCGCTCCACCGGGTGGTGCCGCGGCGACGGCCGCAGGTACTGCGTGATGGTGATCAGCTCGCAGCCCGCCTCGTGCAGGTCCCGCAGCGCCTGGCTGACCTCCGCGCGCTCCTCGCCCATGCCCAGGATGAGGTTCGACTTCGTCACCAGGCCGGCCTCGCGGGCCCGTGTGATGACCTCCAGCGACCGCTCGTAGCGGAAGCCGGGGCGGATGCGCTTGAAGATCCGCGGGACGGTCTCGACGTTGTGCGCGAGCACCTCGGGGCGGGAGGAGAAGACCTCCGCGAGCTGCTCCGGCTCGGCGTTGAAGTCGGGGATCAGCAGCTCCACGCCCGTACCGGGGGCGACGGCGTGGATCTGGCGCACCGTCTCCGCGTACAGCCAGGCGCCGCCGTCCTCCAGGTCGTCGCGGGCGACGCCGGTGATCGTCGCGTACCGCAGCTCCATGCGCTGGACGGACTCGGCGACCCGGCGCGGCTCGTCGCGGTCCAGCTCGTCGGGGCGGCCGGTGTCGATCTGGCAGAAGTCGCAGCGCCGGGTGCACTGCCCGCCGCCGATCAGGAACGTCGCCTCGCGGTCCTCCCAGCACTCGAAGATGTTGGGACAGCCGGCTTCCTGGCAGACCGTGTGCAGGCCCTCGTCCTTGACGAGCTTCTGCAGCGCGTTGTACTCGGGCCCCATCTTCGCGCGGGTCTTGATCCACTCGGGCTTGCGCTCGATGGGGGTCTGGCTGTTGCGGACTTCCAGGCGGAGCAGCTTGCGACCGTCGGGTGCGACAGCGGACACGTCCGGGCTCCTAGCTTTCGATTCCTCGGCGTTCTCCAGCGTACGCCTCTGAAATGGGGAGTCAGACCGCGCGGGGGAGCGGCTCTGCCGTCTCCAGGATCTCGCGCAGATGCTTCTCCACGACAGGGAGAACCTCCGACACCGGTACGTCTCTTCCCAGCTCCCCGGAGAGCGAGGCCACACCCGCGTCGCGGATGCCGCACGGCACGATCCGGTCGAACCAGGTGTTGTCCGGGTTGCAGTTCAGCGAGAAGCCGTGCATGGTCACGCCCTTGGCGACGCGGATGCCGATCGCGGCCAGCTTGCGGTCCTCGCGGCGCTGGCCGGCGTTGGACGGCGCGTACTCGGGACCGGCAAGGCGCGGGTCGTACTCCTCGTCCGAGAGGCGGGGGTCGAAGTCAAGCGCCAGCCCGCCCAGCTCCGCGCGCTGCTCGACGGGGTCGCCCAGCACCCAGACGCCGCTGCGGCCCTCGACCCGGGTGGTCGCCAGGCCGAAGTCGGCGCAGGCGCGGATCAGGGCCTCCTCCAGCCGGCGTACGTGCGCGACGACGTCCACGGGGCGCGGCAGCTTCAGGATCGGGTAGCCGACGAGCTGTCCCGGACCGTGCCAGGTGATCTTCCCGCCGCGGTCGACGTCCACCACGGGGGTGCCGTCGAGCGGGCGCTCGTCCTCGGCCGTGCGGCGGCCCGCGGTGTAGACCGGCGGGTGCTCCAGCAGCAGACAGGTGTCGGGGATCTCCTCGGCGAAGCGGGCGGCGTGCACGCGCCGTTGCTCCTGCCAAGCCTCCAGGTACTCCACGGCGTTCTCGCCGAACCCCAGGTGAACGAAGCGCAGCTCGCCCACGGTGCCCTCCTCGCGCTGTTCGCGCAGTTCGCGCCGGGCGGCGTGTGTGCCTCCGCCCGGCATATGCGGCCAGCGGTATTCCAGCCGACCCTCTGCCACTGTACGGCGGTATACGTTCCCGCCCTGCACCCAGGTCTCCTCACACGATCGAATGAAGCTGGGACGAAAGCGGCGAGTGAGGCTTGTTTCGCCGCTACATTCGCGCCGTTCCCGGAGGCCAGGCAGGAGACCCCACAGGTGACGACGGAACGACCTTCACAGCGGCCCCCCAACCGCCAGCTCGCGGCCCTCATCTCCGAGGCCGGGTTCTCCAACGCGGGGCTCGCCCGCAGAGTCGATCAGCTAGGGCTCGAACACGGCCTCGACTTGCGGTACGACAAGACATCGGTGACCCGGTGGCTACGCGGCCAGCAGCCGCGCGGCACGACACCGGCCCTGATCGCCGAGGTGTTCACCCGGCGGCTGGGCCGCCGGCTGACCGCGCAGGACCTCGGGCTCGACGCGTGCGCACCCGTGTACGCCGGACTTGAGTTCGCCGCGACGCCCACCGAGGCGATCGACATCGTGAGCGGGCTGTGGCGCAAGGACACGGGCAGTCAGGCGGAACTGCGGAAGATCGCGTTCACTCCTGCGGGTCTAGTTGTGCCGAGCCGGGATTGGCTCATCGGCAGGCCGGACGAGAAGGTGGCGCGGGAGCTGCAGCAGCAGCGCGGTGCGCCCGGTTCTGCGGTGTTGCCGGGGGCGCCCGGCGCGGTGCGGGTGCCGGCGCAGGGGCGCGGTCCCGGGGTGGGCCTCGGCGGTGTCGCCGTCGGTGCCGGTGTCGGCGCGGGGCCGGGTGCTTCGGGCGGGCCCGGGGGCATGGCGGGTGCGGGCGGTCCCGGAGGCGTCGGCGGTGCCGGCGTGGCCGCCGGGCGCGGCGACCCGGGGCCCGGCTGGGGCGGCCCGGGAGCGCGGGCGCCTGGCCAGCGGGTGACCCAGGGGGACATCGGGGCGATGCGGTCGGTCGCCGAGATGTTCCGGGCGCTGGACAACGCCTACGGCGGCGGGCACGCCCGGCAGGCCCTCGTGCGGTACCTGGAGCACGAGGTCGAGCCGATGCTGCGCGGCACGTACAACGAGGCGACGGGGCGGCGGCTGTTCTCCGCGGCCGCGGACCTGACGCGGCTGGCGGGCTGGACGTCGTACGACATCGCGGCCCACGGGCTGGCCCAGCGGTACTTCGTCCAGGCGCTGCGGCTGGCGCAGGCGTCGGGGGACCGGGCGTACGGCAGCTACGTGCTGGTGACGATGAGCCGCCAGGCGGTCTACCTGGGGCACGGCCGGGAGGCGGTGCAGTTGACCCGGGTCGCGCAGCAGGGCGTCGGCGGGGGCGCGCCGCCGGTGGTGCAGGCGCTGCTGCACGCCGCGGAGGCGCGCGGGCACGGGCTGCTGGGCGAGGTGCGGGCCTGCACGACGTCGCTGGCGCGGGCGGAGCGGGCGCTGGAGTCGGCGCGGCCGGGGGAGGAGGCGCCGCACTGGGCGCGCTTCTTCGACGAGGCGCAGCTCGCGGACGAGTTCGGGCACTGCCACCGGGACCTCCAGCAGTACCGGGCGGCGGCGCAGCACGCGGAGCGCTCGCTGCAGCTTCGGGCGGCGGGATTCGCGCGCAGCCGGGTCTTCTGCCGGCTGGTGCTGGCGACGGCGCGGCTGGGGCTCGGCGAGGTGGAGCAGGCGTGCGTGCTGGGCGCGGAGGCGGCGCAGCAGGCGGCGGAGATGCGGTCGGCCCGGGCGGCGGAGTACGTCCGCGACTTCGAACGCCGCCTGGAGCCGTACCGCGACGCACCTCCGGTGCGGGCGTACCGGGAGCGGGTCGCGGCCCTGGCGGTGTGAGGCGGGCCTGCCCCGCGACCGCGGGGTGCGGGGCGGTAGCGGGGCGGTGGGTGCGCGCGTTTCGGGAGCGGTGCTCTTGCTGCCGGTGCTCTCGCTTCGGAGCACTGCTCTCGCGCGGCGCGTTGCCGGCGCGGACCGGGTGCGCTCGTCCCGGAGCGGTGCTCGCGGTTGGGAGTGGCGCGCGGCGGGCGGTGCTCCCGGTTCGGGGTGCCGCTCTCCCGGCGCGGTGGTCTCGTTTCGGAGCACTGCTCCGGGACCGGAGCAGTGCTCCGAAACCGGAGCGCTGCTTCTGCACCGGAGCGGTGCTTCCGTCGCGGGGCAGTGCTCTCACCGCAGAGCGGTGTTCCCGCCCCGGAGCGGTGCTCTCGGTGGCGAGCATCGCTCCGGGGGTGGAGAACCGTTCCTGCTAGGCGACTGCCGGGATGGCCGTCGTGGTCGTGGCCGGGGTGAGGCCGAAGTCGCGGAGGAGGGCTCGGGCGGCGCGGCGGCCCGAGCGCAGGGCGCCCTGGGGGCTGCTCGTGTCGCGGTGGTCGCCGCAGACGTAGAGGCCGCACAGCACCCGTACCGGCCGGCGCAGGTCGTGCGGCGCCGGCATCGCCGGTATCGCCTCCGGGTCGTGGTGCGCTCCCACCAGCTCCCAGTCGAACGCCGACGTCCCGTACAGCTCGCTCAACTGCCGCCGCGCCGACTTGTCCAGCACCCGCGCCGGCCGGCCCGCGTCCTCGCCCAGCACCACGGAACTGACCAGCGCCCGCCCCCGCGGCGCCCGCGACGTGTCCGCGCCGCTGACCACCGCCGTGTGCGACACAGGACCCCGCGCCCCCTCCGCGTCCACCAGCAGCGCCGCCTGCCGCCCGCCGCCCGGGACCGGCCCCCGTACCCCGGTTTGACGCGCCTCGCCGGCACCCGCCGGCACACCGTCCGCCCCGTCCTCGCCCACCGCCGGCCCGTCCCCGCCCGGCACCGACTCCACCGGGGCGCTGTGGTGCAGCACCGTCACCGGGTGGAACCCCGGCAGCCGCAGCCCCGGCAGCAGCCCCGCCGCCGCCCGCGCGCCCGTGGCGACCAGCACCGACCGGCACCGCAGCACCCCGTGCCCCTCCGTCCGCACCGCGGTCGTCGACACCGACACCGCCCGCACCCCCGTCCGCACCGTCCCGCGTGGCAGCGCAGCCGCCAGCTTCCGCGGCACCGTCCCCGCCCCGCCGGCAGGCAGGCAGAGCCGCCCCCGCGCGAACGCCCGCAGCGCCAGGTCCGCCGAGCGGCTCGACGTGGTCAGCGCCGGGTCGTTGAGCAGCGCCACCAGCAGCGGCCGCAGGAATCCCGCCGCCATCCGCGGCGGCAGCCCGCGCGCCGCCAGCGCGTCCGCGGCCCGCCGCTCCGGCCGGGCCAGCAGCCGCCCCGTGGGTACGCTCGCCAGCCGGGCCAGCGCCGTGGAGAGCCACGCCTGGTCGATGACGGCGCCCCGGGGCGCACGCGCGGCGCTGGCGAACGCGCTCGCCCTCGTGAACGCGCCCCCCGTGCTCCTCGATCCGCCGATACGCTGCCGCCGCCCGCCCGCGCAGACCACCACGTCCCCGTCGAGCGGGCACAGCGGCACCTCCGCGAGCCCCGGCAGGCGACGCAGTTCCGGGTACGAGGTGTTGAGCAACTGCAGCGAGCGGTCCAGCCGGAATCCGTCGACGTGGTCGGTGGTCATCCGCCCGCCGACCTGCTCGTCCGCCTCCAGCACGGTCACGTCGAGGCCCGCTCCGACCAGGTGCTGGGCCGCGGAGAGACCGGCGAGTCCTGCGCCTACGACGACGACGTCGACGGGGTCCGTGCTTCCTGCGGCATGGGGCACGGGTGCCTCCCGGGGTTGTGCGTCCGCGGCCGAGCGCTCTCTCATGCCGCCGGACGCCTGTTTGATGCCCAACTGGGCATGGTCGTATCCGCGTTCCCCCGTGGACGCGTTCCGATGACGATAGGTCGGATGGTGGCGCCGGCCAGGTGCGCACCACAAGGGCACTGACGCACACCCGGCGCAACCAGCCGCGACACCGCCCCCGCAGAGCCCCCGCAGAGCCCTCGCCCGAGCCTCAGGAAAGCCCCCGCCGAGTCCTGTCGGATCCCCGCCGAGCCCCCGTCCCCTCAGCCCCGCAGCGCCGCCCGCAGCGCCTCCTCGATCCCCGGGAACGCGAACGCGAACCCCGAGTCGAGCAGCTTCCGCGGCACCACCCGCTGGCTGCCGATCACGTCCTCCGCGAACCCGCCCAGCGCCGCCCGCAGCGCGGCCGCCGGCACCGGGAACGGTGTCGGCCGGTGCAGCACCCGCCCCATCGCCGCCGTCACCTCGCGGTTGGTCAGCGGCTCCGGGCCCGTGAGGTTCACCGGCCCGGCAAGGGACTCCGTGTCGATGAGGTGGTGCAGCGCCGCGATGTGGTCGTGCAGGGAGATGAAGCTCCAGTACTGCCGCCCGTTGCCGAGCCGCCCGCCGAGACCCGCACGGAAGATCGGGAACAGCCGCCCCCACGCCCCGCCCTTGCGGGAGACCACCAGGCCCGTACGGGCGTGGACGGTACGGATCCCCGCCTCCTCCGCCGCGTTCGTCGCCGCCTCCCACTCCTGGCACAGGTCGGCGAGGAAGCCCCGCCCCGGCGGTGCGGTCTCGTCGACGCGGCGGTCGCCGGTGTCGCCGTAGTAGCCGATCGCGGTGCCGCAGACGAAGACGGACGGCGGCCGGTCGAGGGAGGCGACGGCGTCGGCGACGGCAGCGGTGCCCAGCACCCGGCTGTCGCGCAGCACCCGCTTGTAGCTCTCGGTCCAGCGCCGGTCGGCGATGCCGGCGCCGGCGAGGTGCACGACGGCGTCGCAGCCGTCGAGCCGGCCGGCGTCGACGTACCCCTTCCCGGGATCCCACCGCACCTCGTCCGGCGCGCTCGCCTCCCGCCGCACCAGCCGCAGGACGTCGTGCCGGTCGGTCCGCAGCGAGCCGACGAGGGCGGAGCCGATGAGTCCGGAAGAGCCGGAGACCGCGATGCGCATGGGCCCATCCTGCCCTCATGTGCCGTGCTCCGGCAGCTCGTGCCACAGTGAGCGCATGACTGACGTGCACGGCGGCGGGGCGGTCGGTGGCGGCGAGCTGCGGATACGTCCCGCGATGGCCGCCGACGGGGATCTGCTCCGCGAGCTGGACACCCGGACCTGGTCGCACCTGCACGCGGTGACCGCGCCGCCCGACACCGGCGCACCGTTCTTCGACGAGCGCCACAACCCCGACGACTACCTCGTCGCCGAACTGCCCGGCGCGAACCCCGCCGCCCCCGCCCCCGCCCGCGTCGTCGGCTACATCTGCGTCGTCCCCCCGACGTCCCTGGCGGTTAACGGGCACGTACGCCAGATCCAGGGCCTCGTCGTCGCCCCCGAGGTCCGCGGCGCCGGCGTCGCGCGGGCCCTGCTGCGGGCGGGCGCGGAGCACGCCCGCGCGGCCGGTGCGCGGCGGCTGACGCTGCGCGTGCTGGGGCACAACGCACCCGCGCGGCGGCTGTACGAGTCGGAGGGTTTCGCGGTGGAGGGGGTGCTGCCGGAGGAGTTCCTGCTGGACGGCACGTACGCGGACGACGTCCTTATGGGGCGCACGCTCCTCTGACCCGCGCGCCCCCAGCACGATCCGGTACGAGCCCCACCCCCGGCGCCGGCCCCTCCGGGACCTCCCGATTCCGCCGCTCCGCGTGCGTGCGCGCGCCGGAGGGCAGATGCTGGATCCGTGATGGAGGAGTCGGAGTTCTGGGAGCTGATCGACGCCGCCCGCGAGACCGCCGAGGGCGACCCCGCGGAGCAGGCCGACCTGCTCGTGGACCGGCTGACCGGCCTCGAACCGGACGCCGTGACCGACTTCGCCTGCCACTTCGAGTCGCGGATGAACCGCGCGTACCGCATGGACCTGTGGGGCGCCGCGTGGGTGCTGCTCGACGGGGTCAGCGACGACGCCTTCGACTCCTTCCGCGGCTGGCTCGTCGGCCAGGGCCGGACGGTCTTCGAGGGGGCGCTGCACGAGCCGGACGACCTCGCGGACCTGCTGGAGGACTTCGACGAGGAGACGGACGGGGAGGGGGAGGACCTGGCGTACGTGGCGGACGAGGCGTACGAGCGGCTGACCGGGCTGAAGCTGCCGGAGCTGGGGCTGCCCGAGGGGCCGGCGGAGCCGGTGGGAGAGGCGATCGACTTCGAGGACGCCGGGGTGCTGGCGCGGCGGTACCCGAAGCTGTGGGCGCTGTACCGGGAGGACTGACCGGCGGGACCGACCCGGAGGACCGACCCGCAGCAGTGACCCGGAAAACCAGACAGAAGATGTCCGGATTCGCTGTCACGGTGGTCCCCATGAGCGAAGAGCAGAACCGAGACAAGCCCGTACCCCACACCGCGGACAAGCCCCTGCGCGGGAAGGTCGCCCTGGTCGCGGGCGCCACGCGGGGCGCGGGCCGGGCCATCGCCGTGGGCCTGGGCGCGCTGGGCGCCACCGTGTACGCCACCGGCCGTACGACCCGGCAGCACGTCAGCGAGGTCGGCCGCACCACCGAGACCATCGAGGGGACCGCCGAGCTGGCCACCGCGGCCGGCGGCGAGGGCGTCGCGGTCCGCGTCGACCACCTCGAAGCCGATCAGGTACGGGACCTGGTCGCCCGCATCGAGCGCGACCACGGCCGGCTCGACGTGCTGGTGAACGACGTCTGGGGCGGGGAGCACCTCGTCGAGTTCGGCAAGAAGATGTGGGAGGTCGACCTCGACCGCGGCCTCAGGATGATGGAACTCGGGGTCAAGACCCACATCATCACCAGCCACTGCGCGCTGCCGCTGCTGCTGCGCACCGGCGGCGGGCTGGTGGTCGAGATCACCGACGGCACCGCGGAGGCCAACAAGCCGTACCGCGAGATGTTCTTCTACGACCTGACCAAGAACGCCCCGATCCGGATGGCCTTCGGCCTCAGCCACGAGCTGAAGGACGCCGGCGCCACCGCCCTCTCCCTCACCCCCGGCTTCCTGCGCTCCGAGCAGATGCTCGACCACTTCGGTGTGGCCGAGGAGAACTGGCGCGACGCGATCGCCAAGGACAAGCACTTCGCGCTCTCCGAGACCCCCGCCCTCGTCGGCCGCGCGGTGGCGGCGCTGGCGGCGGACCCGGACAAGGCGCGGTGGAACGGGCAGTCGCTCTACAGCGGGCAGGTCGCCAAGGAGTACGGGTTCACGGACACCGACGGCACCGTGCCGGACAGCTGGCCGTACTTCCGTAAGGCCATGGCCGGCGAGGACCCCGGCGACCCGGAGAGCTACCGGCTCCGGCCGTAGCGCGCGGCGCTGGCGGCCGCCGCCGCCGCGCACCGCGCGCGCAGCTCCGGCGGCCCCAGCACCTCCGCGTCCGGACCCAGGGCGAGGAGCTGGGTGTACGCCACGTCCACGGACTCCACCCGCAGCCGGACGGCCGTCCAGCCCCGCTCGTCGGGCTCGCCGGCCCCCGCCACGGCGTCCTCGGCGGCGAGCCGGTCCGTGACGTGCGGCAGCCGCCGCAGGCCGTCGGGGGAGAGCCGCAGCGTCACCTCGTCCCGCAGGATCGACCGCGCGAACGCCGCGGCCCGCTCCGCCCAGAAGCCCGGCAGGTCGAACTCCTCGTCCCGCTCGAAGCCCGCCCCGCCGCCGACGGCCGCGGCCCGCTCGAAGCGCTCCACGCGGTAGACCCGGTACGCGCCTCCCGCCCCCGGCACCCGCGCGACCAGGTACCAGACGCCCGCCTTCAGCACCAGCCCGTACGGCTCGACCTCCCGCTCCACCGCCTCCGCCGCCGGCCGCCGCCGGTACGTCACCGCCAGCGTCCGGTCCGCCCACACCGCCTCCGCCACCGCCGGCAGCAGCTCCGGCACGTCCGGCTCCCGCCACCACCCCGGCGCGTCGAGGTGGAACCGCTGCGCCGCGCTCTCCGGGGCGCCGCGCAGCTCCGGCAGCAGCGCCGCCGACACCTTCAGCCGCGCCGCGGACGCCGCGTCCGCCAGCCCCATGTCCCGCAGCGCGCCCGGCACTCCGGACAGGAACAGCGCCTCCGCCTCGGTCCGCCCCAGGCCGGTGAGCCGGGTGCGGTAGCCGCCGACGAGCCGGTAGCCGCCGGTCCGCCCGCGGTCGGCGTAGACCGGCACCCCCGCCTCCCCGAGCGCCTGCACGTCCCGGGCGACGGTCCGCTCGGAGACCTCCAGACGCTCCGCCAGCTCGGCGGCGGTCATGGAGGGACGGGACTGGAGGAGCAGAACGAGGTGGATGAGGCGGGCGGCGCGCATGCCAGCCATCTTGCAGCGTCCTGATACCGTCCTTCGGTACTGCACCAAAGAACATGAGAGTTTTATATGTCCAACGAGCCTCGTGAGCGTTGGGGAAACCGGGCAGGCTTCCTCTTCGCCGCGATCGGATCCGCGGTCGGTCTCGGCAACATCTGGCGCTTTCCCTATGTCGCCTACGACAACGGCGGCGGCGCCTTCCTTCTGCCGTATCTCGTGGCGCTGCTGACGGCGGGACTCCCGCTTCTGATCATGGAATACGTCATCGGCCGCCGCTACCGCTCCTCCCCGCCCGGCGCCTACCGGCAGCTCTCCCGCCCCGCCGAGGCCATCGGCTGGTGGCAGGTGGCGATCTGCTTCGTGATCTCCGCGTACTACGCGGTGATCCTGGCCTGGGCCGTCCGCTATGTCGGCTTCTCGATCGACGAGTCGTGGGGCGACGACCCCAACGCCTTCTTCTCCGAGGACTTCCTCAAGTCCGGCGAACCCGGCACCGTCTCCACCTTCGTACCCGGCGTGATGTGGCCACTGCTGGGGGTGTGGCTGGTCACACTCGTCATCCTCTGGCTCGGCGTGCGCCGCGGCATCGAGTGGGCGAACCGCGTCTTC